>JBBDXD010000003.1:0-94017 GCA_040902535.1 Dehalococcoidia bacterium
GGACGCCTCCTACCTCGGGGTGGCTGCGTGAGCAAGACAGTTGCTCCGACCTCCCTACGACCCCCCCCCGTAACCCGCCCTTAACGCCACCCCGCTACGCTCCCCGCATGACCATCGAGACGTGGCTGCTGTTCGTCGCGACGGAGGTCGTCGTGGCGCTGACGCCGGGGCCGGCCGTGCTCTTCGTGCTGTCCCAGGGCGTGCGCGGCGGCGCAGACCGCGCCGTCGCCGCGACGACCGGCGTCCTCAGCGCGAATGCCGTCTACTTCACGCTCTCGGCGATGGGCCTGTCCGCAGTACTGCTCGCTTCGTTCGAGGCGTTCACGGTGGTGAAGTGGCTGGGCGCCGCATACCTGGTCCTTCTCGGCGTCACGATGATCCTGCGCGCGCGTGAGTCGATGCTCGCCGATGCATCGAACGCGCCGCCCGTGCGATTTCGCCGCACCATGATCAACGGCGCCGCGATGCAGTTCGCGAACCCGAAGGGCCTGCTCTACTTCACCGCGCTCGTGCCCCAGTTCGTCGACCCCGGCAGCGCCGCGGCGATCCAGATCGCGATCCTCGGCGTCAGCTCGATGGTCGTGGAAGGCATCGTGCTGGTCGCCTATGGCACCCTCGCCGGCAGGGCGCGTTCGCTCCTGCGACGCCCGCGCTTCTCTCTGTTCGCGAATCGCGCCTCGGGCGGCCTCCTCGTGGCCGCCGGCGCCGGCCTCGCCGCCACCCCGCAGCGCTAGACCGTAGCCCTTCGACGCCTATGCCGTCCCGCATACAGATCGGCACGGCCTTGCTGATAGCTGACAGCTGACCGCTACCCCTGACAGCCGCCGTCAGTTGACACCGTATTTTCGCCGGCATACTATGCCCGAAGTTTCCAGCACTAATCGGAGGCGCGGCGGACATCCAGATGAATAACCAGGGAGTCACGGCTATCGCTATCCGCACGGAGCGCGCTCTCCGCATCGAGCGCCTTCCCTCCGGCGGTGACCCGAACATGGGTGGGATGAGTGCGCCCGGCGCAAAACGCGAGACGTAGCGCGCCGAGGGGGCAGACCCGTTCCACCCACTACGGATATGCGTAGTGGGTTTTTTGATCCCCGCCGAAGGACGCTCCCCTCTCCGCTTGACGGAGAGGGGCCGGGGGTGAGGTCAGGATGGAAGTGAGGAGTATCGACATGGAAAGACACGATGTGCCGCTGAGCGTGCGCGGCGTCGTGAAGTCGTTCGGCGGCGGCTTCGACTTCACGAAGCTGCTGCCGTGGCGCACCAACGAAAAGAACGGGCACGAGCCGCGTCGCGTCGTCGACGAGGTGTCGTTCGAGATCCGCCGCGGCGAGATCTTCGGCGTCATCGGCGCCAACGGCTCCGGCAAGTCGACGCTGATCCGTATGATCAGCACGCTGCTCCTGCCGGACGGCGGCGATGTGCACATTTTCGGCCACGACGTCGTCAAGGAGCCGATGCGCGTGCGGCCGCTGATCAACCGCGTGTCCGCCGACCCTTCGTTCTTCCGCAACATGACGGCCATGGAGAACCTGCTGTTCTTCGGCCGCGTGTACGGATTGACGCCGGGCGACGTGAAGCGCAAGACGCCGGCGATCCTGAAGCGACTCGGCTTCGAATTGCAGCGCGCCTTCGAACCGATGAGCCACCTGTCGCGCGGCCAGCAGCAGAAGGTCGCCGTCGCGCGGTCGTTCCTGACATCGCCCGTGCTGATGCTGCTCGACGAGCCGACGACCGGCCTCGACCCGCGCAGCAAGCGCGACGTCCAGGGCTTCATCCGCGAGGTGCAGCGCGAGCACGACGCGACGATCCTGCTCACGACGCACGACATGGAGGAGGCAGAGCTGCTCTGCGACCGCATCTCGTTCCTCGCAGGCGGCAAGATCGTCGCCGAGGGCACGCCGTACGAACTGCGCCAGACGGTCGCGCGCGGCCGGCCGATGGATGAGATCAACATGGAGACCGTCTTCATGGAACTGACCGGTCGCGACCTGTCCGAGGACGAAGTCCCGGAGGAGGAGCTGGTACATGGCTAGCATCAACGCAGCCGAAGTGAATAGCCCGCTCATGCCGGGGCGCGCAACCCTGGCATGGGCATTCGTCGAACGCCAGACCAACCTGTGGAAGCGCTACTGGGCGTGGGAACTCGTCTGGCTCGTCTACGGCGTCGTCAACACGCTCGCGATCACGTTCATCGCCGAGCAGGCCGGCCAGCAGGGCATCGCCAGCGAGGCCGACGTGCGCTACCTCGTGCTCTTCCTGCTCATCGGCACACTCGTCTGGGCGTATCTCTCGGCCGTGCTCGATGACATCAGCCTCGTCGTCACGTGGGAGCGCTGGGAAGGCACGATCGAGCACACGCTGATGGCGCCGGTGCAGCGTGCCGTGCACCTGATCGGCATGTCGCTCTTCGGCGTCATGCACGCGACGGTCCGCACGCTGCTGATCTTCGCGATCGCCGTGCCGTTCTTCAGCGTCGACCTCGGCCAGTCGGACTGGTTCGCCGCGGCGCTCGTGCTGGTCATCGGCAGCTTCCCCATCGCGGGGTTGGCGATCCTCGCCGGCGTGCTGCCGTTGCTCTACCCGGAGCGGGGCGCGCAGATGTCGTTCATGGTGCAGGCGATCGTCCTGCTCGTATCGGGCGTCTACTACGAGGTCGACGTGCTGCCGCCGTGGCTGCAGATCTTCTCGTACGTCTCGCCCGCCACGTACATCCTCGATGGCATGCGCGGCGCGATCATCGGCGGCGAAGGCGTCACGGAGATCTGGCGCGAACTGCTGGCGCTGGCGGTGTTCGGCATCGTGCTGATCCCCGGCGGCATGATGGTCTTCGCCGTAGCAGAGCGTTGGGCCAAGAAGACGGGAAAGCTGAAGCGGCAGGGATAGATGATCTGGTCGGCTGGTCGCTGGTCCGTTGGTCGCGGGTGACCGGTTGCAGGGATGTGCAACGTTGATGATCGCAACTTCGCACGGTAGGGGCGCACAGCTGTGCGCCCCTACGCCGGCATAACATGTCGACGATCGAACACACCACTACCGGCGGTCAACGACCTGAGCGAACGCGACCGTCATCCTGAGCGCACGCGAAGGATCCCGTCATGAAACGCACCGCCGCATCGACACGCCTCCAGCCTCCAGCGCTAGGAAAAAGCGGCCATGCAGATAAGAACAGACCGCCTCATCCTCCGTGAGATCACCCTCGACGACTGGCCGGCCGTGCTCGCCTACCAGCGCGACCCCCAATACCTGCGCTATTACGCCTGGACCGAAGACCGCAGCGAGGACGACGTGCGCGCGTTCGTGAAGATGCTCGCCGATCTCCAGCACCAGCAGCCGCGGCGCAAGTTCCAGCTCGCGATCACGCTGCCCGGCGACGACGCGCTCATCGGCAACTGCGGCATCCGTCGCAAGGACGGCAAGGACTTCGAGGCGGACATCGGCTACGAACTGAGCCCGGCGCACTGGGGCCGCGGCTACGCCACCGAAGCCGCGCGCGCGATGGTCGCCTACGGCTTCGAAGAGTTGAAGATGCACCGCGTGTCCTCGTGGTGCATCGCCGACAACGTCGCATCGGCGCGCGTCCTCGAAAAAGCCGGCCTGCGCCCCGAAGGCCGCCTGCGCCTAAACGAGCACTTCAAGGACCGCTACTGGGACACCCTCCTCTTCGGCGTCCTCCGCGAAGAATGGCAAGCAGCATCGCGTTAGCGCCGCCAAGACCATCTCTCCCAGCTGCGACCAAACCCCACCAGCAACCAGCGACCAGGTACCAACAACCAACTGGGACACCCTCCTCTTCGGCGTCCTCCGCGAAGAATGGCAACCAATGCCATCGCGATAGCGACCAGCGACCAGCGACCAGCGACCAGCCTCCAGCCTCCAGCCTCCAGCCTCCAGCCTCCAGCCTCCAGTGCTACGATCCGCCACAAGGAGGCCCCATGCCCATCACCATCGTCCCCGCGCAGATCGAAGCCTACGCCGCCGCCCATACGACGCCCCTGCCGCCGCTGTTGCAGGAGCTGGTCGAGACGACGCAGCGCGAACTCCCCGACCGCGCCACCATGCTGTGCGGCGACGTCGAAGGCACCCTGCTGCAAATGCTCGTCGCGATGAGCGGCGCCCTCCGCGTGCTCGAGATAGGCATGTTCACCGGGTTCTCCGCCCAGATGATGGCCGCCGCCCTCCCCGACGACGGTCGGATCATCACCTGCGATATCGAGCCCCGGCACATCGAGATCGCCAGGCGCTTCTTCGTCCGCAGCCCGCACCGCCACAAGATCGACGTCCGCGAAGGGCCCGCGCTCGACACTATGAAGACGCTCGAGCCTGCGTCGTTCGACTTGATCTTCATCGATGCAGACAAGGGCAACTACACGAACTACTACGAGGCCTCGCTGCCGCTGCTCGCCGCCAACGGCACGATCGTTGTCGATAACGTGCTCTGGAGCGGCAACGTCCTCGACCCGAAAGAGCGCGACGACCACGCCATCGTCGCGTTCAACGACCACGTCCGCGCCGACAGCCGCGTAACATGTGTGATGCTCACCGTCCGAGACGGCGTCACGCTCATCCGCAAGCGCACCGCTGCCCCATAATGAGACACATGAAGCGCGTCTCGGCGTCCGTGACGGCCCGAATCGCCGCCTGCGGCCTGGCACTCGTCGCAGCCACGCTGCTCGCTGCCTGCGGATCGGACCGCCAGCAAGCCGCGTCGCCCACGTCCGATGGCCAGGACGCCACCCGCAAGCCGTCAGGCTCGATCCCCACATCGCTCCCGAAGACGCCGATGCCGGTACTCGCAAAGGTCGCGCTGCTCCCGACGTCGCCGCGATAGATCACCGACGTCGCGCCGGCCGCATCGCCCCAGTACTCGTACGACAGGTCGAACACGTCGGAGAAGAAGTACGGCACGTGGATGAACGGCTGCCGGTCGCCCGCGAGTTGAAGCGCAATGTGCTTCCCCTGCTCCACGGCGTTGTCCCAGTGGTCGGCGCGGCGCGTCGTGCCGAACAGCAGGTCGCGATAGCGCACGACATCGCCGCCGGCATAGACGCCGTTGAGGTTGGTCTCGAGGCACTCGTTGACGATGATGCCGCGATCGACGTGCAGCGCCGTGTCCTCGAACAACGCGACGTTCGGCTCGATGCCGATGCCCGCAACAATGAGTTCAGCTTCGATGCGGTCGCCGGCCGCCGTCACCACCGCGTTCGCCCGCGCATCGCCATCGATGCGCGTGACCTGCTGCCCGGACAATGTGCCGACGCCTCGTTCACGGTAATAGCGCTCGAAATACGCGGAGATCTCGGGCGTGAAACAACCTCGCCCATACGCGCTCTTCCGGGAACACCATCGTCGTGTCGACGCCCTGTGATGCCAGCACCGAAGCGAATTCCATCGAGATGAAGCCGCCGCCGATCGTGACCGCGCGCTTCGCCACGCTCGCGGCTTCCCGGATCGCGCGCGCGTCACCGATCGTGCGAAGGTAGTACACGCCGTCGGCGTGGGCGCCGGGAATGTCGAACGTGCGCGGCCGTGCGCCGGTGGCGATGATCAGCGTCTCATACGTGAGTGGCTCGCCGCGTTCGACGTGCAACGTGCGCGCGTCGAAATCGACGCGCACGACGGGCGTGTCGAGCATCGTGGTGATGCCCTGTTCAGCGTAGAACGCTTCGTCGTTGATCAAGATGTCGGACGCTTGCTCGCGCCCGGCGAGCAGGCCCTTGGAGAGCGGTGGACGTTCGTACGGCAAAAACGATCGGCGGAGACGATGGCCAGTTCGCCGGCGGCGAGTCCGTTGCCGGCCAACTCCCTGGCGGCGTAGCCGGCCACCATGCCGCCGCCAAGAACGATGTATTTGTGCGCCCCCACACGATCTCCCGGCGCCGCATTCGCGGCTGACAATCACTCCTCATGTCACAGGGCGGGTGACCTTCTCAAGCCCAAGTGAAGGCGGCATGCACCAACATGTGCGCACCATGACAAAAGCATCGCCCGCCGTCCGATGGAGGCAATCGCCGTCAAGCTCGCCGTGGCGACCCTGACGATGTCAATCGACGCAGTCTCGGGCCTGCGCAACAATCCCTGTATGGCGAAACGCGCACGCGCACCACTGCGGATCGACCTTGCCGGCGGTTGGACCGACGTCCCTGAATTCGCCGATGCCGAGGGCGGCGCCGTCGTCAACGTGACCCTCGATAAGTTCGTGCGCGGCACGCTCGACGATGCAGGTCCGCTGGACTACCGGCACGACGTGCAAGCCGGCGGCCTCGGCTCCTCGGCGTGCGAACTCGTGCTCGCCGAAGCGCTCCGCCACCCCGACGCTGACCTGGACGACATCGCAGAGGGCGCCTTCCACGCCGAACGCGCCGCCGGCGTCATCGGCGGGCGGCAGGATCAGTACGCCGCCTGCTACGGCGGGTTGAGCTTCATGGCGTTTCGCCGGCCGTCGGCCGCAAGCGGCCCGGTGCACATCGAGCGCCTGGAACTCGCCGAGCCGCTGCTGCGCGGGCTCGAAAGCCGGCTCGTACTCGTCGATAGCGGCGTCTCCCGCCTCTCCGGCCAGATCCACGAGGCGGTCTGGAGCGCGTACGCCCGCCACGACGACGACGTCACGGGCGCCCTGCTCGCCCTCAAACAGTACGCCCGCGCCATGCGCGATGCGCTCGTCAGCGCGGACTTCGGCGGCGTGCGGCACGTCATGTCGGAGAACTGGACCCAGCAAAAGCGCCTCCACGCCAGCATCACCAATGACACCGTCGAATCGATCTTCGCGCTGGCCATGAAGTCTGGCGCCTCGTCGGGGAAGGCGTGCGGCGCCGGTGGCGGCGGGGCGCTGGTCTTCTACGCTTCGTCCGAAGGGGATGCGGCGAGGCTCCGGCGCGAGTTGCGCAGCGCCGGCCTCGAAGTCATCGACGTCACGTTCACCTTCGAGGGATTGGTGGACGAGGACGATGAGGCTTCGGAGCCGCAAGCCTGACGGTGCCGCTCCCTGACGCCGGGGGTTTGCCCGCGGTGACGCGTCCCGCGGTCGCCGGGCTTCAACCCGAGTAATCCATGGTGCGCAAGCCTGGTGCCCGCTCCCGCCCGTCGGGTACGTGCGTCTAAGTAGGGCCGGCGTTACCGGCCGATGCCGACGTACGCGACGCCGGCCGCGGCAACTGCCTCCGGCGTGAGCGCGCCGCGCCCATCGAGCACCGCGCGAAGGCCGGGGAACGCACGCAGGTCGAGCGAGGCGTACGCGTCGTGCCACGCCTGGACGACCAGCGCATCGCAAGCGGCCGGGAAGGCGGGCGGCGGTTCGACGCCGGCTGCGCGCAGTTCGTCGGCTGTAAAGAAGGGGTCGTGTACGTACGCCTTCGCGCCGGCGTCGGCGAGCGCCTGCACGAGCCCGTACGCGCTCGAGTGCCGCGACTCCTTCACGTTTGCCCGGTACGCGAACCCCAGCACGATGACTGTCGCCCCGTCAAGCGTGCCCAGCGCCTGCTTGAGCCGCTCGACGCCGTAACCCGCCATGCCGTCGTTGATCCGACGGCCAGTGTCGATGAGGTCGCTGTCGCCGGCGCCGAGGAAGTGCGGGTAGACCGGTATGCAGTGCCCGCCCACGCCGACGCCCGGTTGGTGGATGTGCGAGTACGGCTGCGAGTTCGCCGCTTCGATCGCCTGCAACGCATCGACGCCGAGGCGGTCCGCCATGCGCGCGAACTCGTTCGCCAGCGCAATGTTCACGTCACGGTACGTCGTCTCGGCGAGCTTGGAAAACTCCGCCGTCTCTGCGTCGCGCACTTGCATCACCGGCGCGTCGAGCATCTTCTCGTAGAACTGTGCGGCAAGCGCCGTGCTGCGCTCGTCGATGCCGCCGACGACCTTCGGGTACGTCGCCAGGTCGCGTAACACGCTGCCGGACGAGACGCGCTCGGGGCTGAACGCGACGGCGAAGTCGCCCGGCGGCGTCATGCCGCTCTGTTCGATGATCCTCGCGGCGACGCGATAACGCGTCGTGCCGACCGGCACCGTCGTCTCGACGATGACCAGCGCGCCGCGCCGCACGTGCGGGCCCACCGCCTCGACTGCCGCGTCGAGCAGCGCGAAGTCCGGCCGCTGCGTTTCATCGATATCGACCGGCACGATGAAGATGATGGTATCGGCGCTGGCGGCCGCGTCACGCGCGTCGCACGTCGCGCGGAGCGTACCGCTCACAACGAAGCGCGGGATCGCCTCCGCGAGTCCGGGCTCGCCCTCAAGCGGGTTGCGACCGTCGTTGATCGCCGCAACGCGCGCCGCGTCGATGTCATAGCCTGCAACCTGTGCGCCTTTCGACGCGAACTGCACCGCCAGCGGCATGCCGATTTTGCCCAGCCCGACGACACAGACGTTCACGCGGGCGCCGCCCGCAGCGGCAGCACGACGTCTTCGCCGGTGTCGCCGGCGCGGACCAGCGCCTCGGCCGCCCGCATCGCGGCGATGGCGTCATCCGGCGAGACGGGCGGCGGACCGCCGGCGCGCACCGCCGCGGCGAACGCCTCCAGCTCGACGCGCAGCGGCTCGCGCTTCTCGACCGCGATCGCGCGCACGGGCCCTTCGCTGACGCCCTTCGTGTGGCGCGCCGCCCAGCCCGCCGGCTCCTCGTGTTGGTGATGGTCGTTCTCGTAGAACGTGAGGCTGCGCGCCAGGTAGTCGACGACGAACATCCCGCGCTCGCCGAGCACCGACAGTTCGCGGATCTTCGTCGGCGTCAGCCAGTTGACGTCGAGCACGCCGACGACGCCGTTCGCGAAGCGCAGCATGCCGAGCAGCATGTCTTCGTGCTCCGTGTTGATGCGCTGCTCTGTCTCGGCGTGTACGCGCACGATGTCGCTGTCGAGCAGGAAGCGCATCACGTCGATGTCGTGCGGCGCCAGGTCAAGTGCCACGCCGACGTCGCGCACGCGTTGCGGAAACGGCCCGACGCGGCGCGCGTGTACCTGGAAGATGCGCCCCGCCTCGCCCGCCGCCAGCCGCTGCTTCAGCTCGAACACTGCCGGATTGAACCGCTCGACGTGCCCCACCGTGAGCAGCACCCCCGCGCGTCGCGCCAGGTCGCGAAGTTCCCGCCCCTCGTCGATCGTCGCAGCGAGCGGCTTTTCCACCAGCGTCGCGATCCCGCGCTCGATCGCCGCGCTCGCGACTTCGAGGTGCGCGCGCGTCGGCACGGCGACCGTCAGCAGGTCGATGCGCTGCTCGTCCAGCATGCGGCGGTAGTCGTCGTACCCCGCGACCGCGAGCGCACCGTGGCGCGGGCTTTCAGCCCGCGACTGCTGCGCAGCGGCCGCGGCCACCCGACCCTCATCCACGTCCGCCACCGCCACCAGCTCGATGCCCGGCATCTCGCCGTACACGCGCACATGGTTGGCGCCCATCGCACCAAGCCCGATGACGGCGGCCCGCAGCGGTTCAGTCATGCGCCAATTCTAGTGGATGCGACGCTCCGGTCAGATAATCGGCGAACAACGCCGTCGTCTCCGAGCGAATCCTGTTTCGCGTCATCCTGAGCAAGCGAAGCGCCGTGAAGGATCTCCTCGCGGCGACACTTGAGGACTATCTGGCGAGCGCCGTATGAACGGTCGGAATCGCAAAGGCCCGCCGTCCGGCGGCAAGCGCGGCTCGTCACGATCGAATAGAGCGCGCGACTGACGTGGCAACCCGCTCCTGATCACCCTCCGCCAACCCCGGGTGCACCGGCAGCGACAGCACCTCATCGCACAGCCGCTCGGCGACCGGCATCCGCACGTCGCCGTAGCCGAGACGCCGGTACAGCGGCTGCTGGTGGATCGGCGCCGGATAGAACACCGCCGACTCGATGCCCTCGTTCCGCAGCGCCGCCTGCAACCGGTCGCGCGCATCGCGTCCGGCGCGCACGCGGACCGTGTACTGGTGATACACATGATGCCGCCCCGGCAGCTCGCGCGGCGTCTCGATCGCATCGACGTCGGACAGCAGCTCCGTCAGCCGCGCGGCGTTGCGACGGCGCTGCTCGTTTCGCGCGTCGATCTTCCGCAACTGCGCCTTCCCGAGCGCCGCGGCGATTTCCGTCATGCGGTAGTTGAAGCCGAGTTCCTCCGTGACGTAGCGCGTGCGCTCACCCTGCGACCGCAGCGTGCGCGCCATCTCGGCGACGGCGGCGTCGTTCGTCGTGATCATGCCACCCTCGCCGGTCTGCAGATTTTTCGTCGCGTAGAAGCTGAACGCCGCTATGCCGAACGCGCCGCACTTCTTGCCGCCCACCGACGCGCCGACCGCCTGCGCTGCGTCTTCGATCAGGGCAATGCCACGCCGCTCGCAGATCGCACGCATCGCATCGATCTCGCATGGCTGTCCGTACAGGTGTACCGGCATCACGGCCTTCGTACGCGTCGTGATCGCCACTTCGACCTGCCCCGGGTCGATGCAAAGGTCATCCTCTCGCACGTCGACGAACACTGGCCGCGCCCCGGCGTGCAGCACGACGTTCGCCGTTGCCGCGAAGCTGAACGCCGGCACGATCACCTCATCCCCCGCACCGATGCCGTGCGCCAGCAGTGCCAGGTGCAATGCCGCCGTGCCACTGTTCACGGCTATCGCGTGCTCGACGCCGATGTACGCAGCAAACGCTTCCTCGAACGCCGCGACGCGCGGCCCCTGCGCAAGTTGCTTCGACTCCAGCGCGTCGATCACCGCGCGCTTCTCGTCGTCCTCGACGATCGGCTGCGCGAGCCGGATCGTCAGCGCCGCCGCCGCCGTCACGACGCGATGTCCGCGAAGTGGTACGGCCGGTCGCACGGGTCGCAAAACCACATGTTCGTCTCGGACATCCGCAGCGGCCTCCCGCACACGCAGACCCAGCCTGCCAGCCGCGCCGGATTGCCGCGCATGATCGCGTGGTCCTCGACGTTCGCCGTCACGACGGCGCCGGCGCCGATCATCGCCCACTGGCCGACGGTCACGCCCGGCAGCACGATCGCCCCGGCGCCGATCGAGGCGCCCTCGCGGATCAGTGACGGCTCGATCATCCAGTCGTCGTCGGTCTTGAGGGTGCCGTCGGTGTTGATCGCGCGCGGAAAGCGGTCGTTCGCCAGGATCGCGTGCGGGCCGACGAACACGCCGTCTTCGAGCGTCACGCCGTGGAAGACCGACGCGCGGTTCTGGATCTTGCAACGGTCGCCGATGATCACGTCCCGGTCGACGTACACGCCCTTGCCCAACGTGCACTCCCGCCCGATGCGCGCGCCTTCGCGCACCTGCGCTTCGTGCCAGATGCGCGTGTCGTCGCCGACCTGCGCGTCCTTCGATACGTCAGCGGTGCGGTGGATTACCTGCTTCAAGCGCCGTCACCATGCGTGCCGCCGCGTGCCCATCGCCGAAGACGGGCGGCGGCCGTCCTTGCGGAGGCGATCGTCTCGCCGCTGCCAGTATACGTTCGGCCTGCGCCCCGGCGAGGACGTTCCAGCCGCCTTCCAGCGTCTCGATCCACTCAGTCTCCTCTCGAAGCGTCACGCAAGGCACCGCGAGCAGGTACGCCTCCTTCTGCACGCCGCCGGAGTCGGTGAGCACCACGCGCGCGTTGCGCTGCAACTCCAGCATGTCGAGATATCCGACGGGATCGATGATCCGCACCCCCGGCTCGACTTCGATGTCCGTGCCCATGAGCGCCGCCCGCGTGCGCGGGTGCATCGGCAATATGACCGGCTCGTGGAGCAGCGCCAGCGCCTCCATGATCTCTCCGAGCTTCGCCGGATCGTCGGTGTTCGCCGCGCGGTGCACCGTCGCCAGCACGTAGCCGCGCGGCGTCAACGCGAGTTCACTCAGAATGCGTGACTTCTGCGACGCCGTCTCGGCGTGCTGCAGCAGCGCGTCGTACATGATGTCGCCCGTGAGCGTGACACCTTCCGTCATGCCCTCGCGCGCGAGATTGTCGACCGCCGTCTGCGTCGGCGCGAAAAGATACGTCGAGATGCGGTCGGCGACGAGGCGATTGATCTCTTCGGGCATGTCGCGCACAAAGCTCCGCAATCCCGCTTCGACGTGCGCGACCGGCACGCTGAGCTTCGCCGCCGCGAGCGCGCCCGCCAGCGTGCTGTTCGTATCGCCGTACACCACGACGCGGTCCGGCGACTCGCGCTTGATCGTGGCCTCGATGCGTTCGAGCATCTGCCCCGTCTGCGCGCCGTGCGAGCCCGAACCGACGCCGAGGTGATAGTCGGGCGTCGGCAGCGCCAACTCCTCGAAGAAAACGTCGGACATGGAGGCATCGTAATGTTGCCCGGTGTGGACGAGCACTTCGGTGTTACGCTCGCGGACGGCGCGCGAAAACGCTGCGGCCTTGATGAACTGCGGCCTCGCGCCGACGACGGTCAGGATCTTCATGCGGGCGCGGCGTGCATCTCAACCCCGCGATGTGCGCGGCGGATCATTCGTTACCCGGCTTGCCGTACCGCTTGCGCAGTTCCGTCTTCAGCACCTTACCCATCGGGTTGCGCGGCAACTCGTCGACGAACGCGAAGTACGTCGGCGCCTTGTAGCTTGCCAGGCGCGCCTTCGCATAGCTGACGACCTCCTCGGGATCAGGCTTCGCGCCGCCCTTCGGCACGATGATCGCCTTGATCACTTCGCCCCAGTCCGGATCGGGCACGCCGATGATCGCCGACTCTTCGATCTGCGGATGCTCGTCGAGCGTCGCCTCGATCTCGCCCGGCGAGATGTTCTCGCCGCCGCGAATGATCAAGTCCTTCTTGCGTCCCGTGATGAACAGGTATCCCTCGTCGTCCAGGTACCCGACGTCGCCCGTGTGCAGCCAGCCATCGACGATGGCGCTCGCCGTCGCTTCCTTCTGCTTGTGGTACTCGGCCATGATGCGCGGCCCCATCACGGTGATCTCGCCTTCTGCGCCCGCCCCGACGATGTTGTTCCCTTCGTCCATGATGGCTATGACCACGTCGTCCATGCCGCGGCCCACGGAACGCAGCCGGTGCAGCCTCTTGTCGCGTTCGTCGCCCGGCTCCTTCGGGATCTGGTGGTCATCCGGCCCCAGGAACGTCATCGTCGACGTGCTTTCCGTCTGACCGTAGGCGTTCATCAAGCCGCACGTGAACGCGTCAACCGCCTTGCTGACGACTTCGTACGGCATCGGCGCCGCGCCGTACGTGATGAGCTTAAGCGACGACAGGTCGTACTTCGCGAAGTCTTCGTGCTCCATGATGCGCTTCAGCATCGTCGGCACGACGAAGCTGTGCGTGACCTTCTCGTTGTGTACGGCTTCGAGCCACGCTTTCGGGTCGAACTGCGGCAGGATGACAAGCGTCCGCCCGCCCCACACCGAAGACATCAGCGGCGTCACGCCCGCCACGTGGAACATCGGCACGGAGAGCAGCGTCACGTCTGGCTCCTCGCCGGGATCGGCGGGGTTCATCGTGTTCGTCACGTACACCGAGAGGTTCGTGTACGTGAGCGCGACGCCCTTCGGCACCGACGTCGTGCCGGATGTGTAAATCAGCACCGTGGGCCGTTCCTCGTCGACCTCGATGAACAACTCATCAGGGCTCGACGCCGCCAGCACGTCCGGATAGAAGTCCATGCCTTCGACCAGGCGGTCGTAGCAGACGAACCGCTCGACGTGCTCCAGCGTCGGACGCAGCCGTGCGACCAGGTCGAGGTAGCGACTGCCCACCAACAGCACGCCTGCGTCGGACGCGTTGATCATGTACGTCAACTCTTCGTCCTTCGCGCGATAGTTGAGTGGCACGAACGTCGCGCCGACTTTCGCCGCGGCGTAGTACGTCTCCACGTATTCGATGCAGTTCGTCGCCATGATGCCCACGGGCTTATCGGACCCCGCGCCAAGCCCCAGGAGGTAGTTCGCGAGCCGGTTCACCCGCTCGGCCATGTCCATGTACGTCACGCGCTTGCCCTCGCAGACGAGCGCGGTGCGGTCGGGGACGACCATCGACGTGATCTGCAGGAATTCGGCCGTGTTCATGCGTGCGTCCCTCGAAATGCGCGGGCATCCGGTTCGGCCGACAATCTAGCCGATCGGACACGGGCGGGAAACTGGCCTGCTGGTCGCTGGTCGCTGGTCGCCGTCGCTGGTCGGCCGCGCTTAGTCAGGCGGCGCCATACTCGATGTGGAGATCCATACGTTCCGCATCCACCGACGACTGACGCCTGACGACCGGCGACCCTACCGCTATGATCCCTGCATGAAGTTCTGCATCGGCAGCGATGACACCGGCCCCGCGCCCGACGCTGTTGTCGTGGCGCTGCGTGAGCGCGGCCACGACGTCGAGCTGTGCGGGCCGTTGGCCGGCGAGCAGACCGGCTGGGCAGATGTCGCGCACGCGGTCGCGCAGAAGGTCGCCTCAGGCGCCGCGGATCAGGGCGTGCTGTTCTGCTGGACCGGCACCGGCGTGTCGATGACCGCGAACAAGACGCCCGGCATCCGCGCCGCGCTCTGCGGCGACGCCGAGACCGCGCGCGGCGCCCGCGTCTGGAACGATGCGAACGTGCTGTGCATGTCCCTCCGCACCACGACGCCGATCGTCGCTCGTGAGATCATTGACGCGTGGCTGTCAGCTGAGGTCGACGGCAGCGAGCGCGAACAGATCGCCCGGATCGAGTCGTAGCTCCCTCTGACCGACTGATGGACTGACCGACTGACCGAATGGCTACACCTTCAGCAGCGAAGCGAACCGCTTGTCAGACTTGAACGGCCCGACGAGCGCGAGCGAGAGCTTTCGCTCATCGAGCAGCTTCTTCGCGACGCGACGAATGTCGTCGCTCGTCACCGCGTCGACCAGCGCAACCACTTCGTCGGGCGTCCGCACGAAGCCGTTGAGCATCTCTTGGCCGCCGATCCAGCCGCTGACGTTGCGCGTGTCTTCCATCCGCAGCAGCAGCCGTCCCTTCGACAGTTCCTTCGCCTTGTGCAGTTCGTCGTCGCTGACGCCGCTGTCGCGCACCAGCGCGAGCTGCTCGAGCAGCGCCCCCGTCGCCTCGACGGTCTTCTTCGGGTCGACACCCGCGTAGACCGCGAACGCGCCCGTGTCCAGGTAGTGGCTGGCGTAGCTGTGGACGTCGTAGCAGAGGGCGCGCTTTTCGCGCAGCTCCATGAACAGCCGGCTGCTCATGCCTTCGCCGAGGATGACGCTGATCAGGTCGACCGCGAAACGATCGGGGTCCTGGTTCGAGAGCGCGTGTACCGCGATCTCGATGTGCGCCTGCTCCGTGCGCTTGTACTGCACCCGCGCCCGCGGGGCCGTCTGGCCGTCGATCGCGGGAATCCAGTCCGACGGGCTGCCCGCCTTCCAGTCGCCCAGCGCATCACGGAAAAACTCGACGATCTCGCCGTGCTCGATCGCCCCCGCCACCGCCACGACGATGTTGTTCGGCACGTACTGGCGGTGCATGTAGTCCAGCGTCCCCTCACGCGTTAGGCCGTTGACGGACGCCTCGGTGCCCGCCACGTCGCGCCCCAGGGGCTGGTCCGGCCACATCGTCGCGTCGAGCAGCACGTCGACGAGTTGCGCTGGCGAGTCCTCGATCGACGCCAACTCCTCGATGACGACCTTCCGCTCTTTTTCGATCTCCGCCGCCGCGATGAGCGGGTTGCGAATCATGTCCGCGAGCACATCGGCGGCGCGCTGAAAGTGCGGCCGGGCGACCTTCGCGTAGTAGACGGTCAACTCCCGGTCGGTGCCGGCGTTCATGACGCCGCCGACCGCGTCGATCGTCTCCGAGATTAACTGTGCCGAGGGCCGCTTCTCGGTGCCCTTGAACAGCAGGTGCTCCAGCAGGTGCGAGAGCCCGGCTTCAACCGGCGTCTCATAGCGGGAGCCCGCGCCGACGTAGACGCTGACGGAGACAGATCGCGTCCCCGGCATCGGCGCCGACAGGATGCGTAGGCCGTTATCGAGCGTCGTCTTGCAGTACTGGGGGTCTTCGAAGGGTGATGTCATGGATGCGATCAGTGTAACAGGGTTCGCTGTTGACGCGCTCTTGCTTTCACGTGGGCCCATGTGTTTTGAACGAAGGACCAAGAACCTCGAACTTAGAACCTAAACCGGTCAGCGTGGACCTGAGGTTCCAGGTTCCTCATGATCACAATTGAACAACGACGTTGTCGATCCGCCGCGACCCTGCATCTGCCGAAAAAACGAAGAGAGGCGCATTAGGCTGCGCCCCTCCCAATGTCACGCCCTGCCGTCGATCAGCAGGGGCGATTCCCATCGAAAATCATCGTGAAGTACACCTTGCCGTCGCGGCCCTTCGCGACCCCGGTGCCGAAGCGCGTGTAGTGGCAGCCAAGGATGTTCTCCATGTGCCCCGGACTCTTCCGCCACATCTCGACCGCGACGTCCGCCGTCTGCGGCCAGTCCCACGTGTTCCACGCGATGTTCTCGCCGGCCCATGCGTGCGGAACGCCGCGCTGGTCCATCAGACAGACGTAGTTGCAGCCGTCCGGAGGCTGGTGGCTGAAGTAGCCGCGCGCCGCCATGTCGCGGCTGCGGATGCGCGCGATCTCCACCAACGCCGGGTCGGCGACCAGCGGTGGCAGCCCGCGCGACGCCCGGATCTGGTTGATGCCGCTGTAGGTCTTGATTTCCGCCGCCACCTCGACCGTGCAGCCGGAGAGCAGGCCGATCGCCAGGGCGCCAAACACCACCAGCGTCCCGAGTGGTAGATACGATCGAAGACGGTGCCACCGGTTCACGTCCGACTCCTTCCACTTCCACAATCGGATGGAATCGACGCGTCTGATGGTCTGCGCACCCGGATTCGTAATCCCTCATCCCGGCGCGTGGCGATCCTTCGCAATGGCAATCCTTGCACTGAGGCGCGCCAGCGCGCGCTCGCTCCCTCCGCCCGGGGGCGAGGGAATCGCGACTCGTTCCAGCGGGGTCGCTCTTCAGTTCCAGGAGGCCCTGCCCCAAGGCCGCGGCTACCCTACACGAGCCGTCAAGGCCTTGACTACCCTCTGATCCGTCACAGGTCTGTTATGGGACTGCCCACCCAGATACGCCACATCGGTATGTCGGGGCGAACCACGACGCCCCGCATCGGCTATTCCTATGCCGGTTTAGGACGCGAGGAACTTATCGACCAGGGCGTTGTAGATATCCGCCCGCTCGAAGTAGACAGAATGTCCGGCCTTCGCGACGCGCTCCACGCTGGCGTTCGGAAAGCACCCGGCGGCCGCATCGATGATCGGCGGCTGAATGACGATGTCCTCCTCGCCGGCGATGAACAGCACGGGCAATTTGACCCCGGCGGCTTCTTCGGCAGACACGTTGCCGCACGAGCGTATGAGTTCACCCAACTGAGCACGCTCGCGGGGCGGATTGAGCGCGTCGATCTCCGCGTAAAGGAACGCGAGGTCCGGTTGTTCGTCGCGCATGCGGGCGCCTGCCGCCGGATGCACGCCCTCGGGCGGCGGCCCGGCGTTCTGGCTCGCTGAGCGCGCGGCGGCCGTCACCTCCGGCGTCGAAAGTCCGCCCGGCGTGTCTGACATGACGAGCTTCACGACGCGCTCAGGGTGCCGGACCGCAAACCGCAGGCACGTCCAGCCGCCCATCGACTGCGCGACGAGGTGCGCCCGTTCGATGGCCAAATGATCGAGCAGCGCCCGCAGGTCATCGGCGAAGGCGGCGCCCATGCGGCCATCAGCGTCGATCGACTGCCCGAACCCGCGGTGGTCGAAGACGATGCAGGTATAGCCGCTCTCGAAGTGTGGCACCTGCTGCCACCACGACAGGTGGTTGCCGCCCGCCCCGTGCGCGAAGACGATCGCCGGCGCGCCGCCGGGCTTCGGCCCGTGCCGCTCGTAGTAGATGCGCCCGCCCTCGACATCGACAAACGGCATAGCGCGATCCTAGACATCGCGGCGTTACGGGCAATCGCGCGCAGTCGTACACTGGGAGTGTTATGCGAGCGATGTTCGAACGGCGTCCTGGCGTGTGTGCGTCTCCTGAGAGTCCCCGGACGTGACCACCAGCATGCCCGCCGACGCTCCCCACAACCTCAACGACTTTCTTCGCGCCAACGGCTATAACACGCCCGACGCGATGGCCCGCGCCCGCGCCGTGCTCGAAGCCGCCGGCCTGACGAACCCGCGCAAGAAGGCGATGGCATCCTCGAAGCTGGACGCGGCGAAGAACGCGCTGGCGTCGACGCTCCTGCGCGTCTGCGGCGACGAGTGCGCCGCGCTCGCACGGTCCATGCGCAACGAGCGCCGCGAGCCCGTCGTCACGTCCGGCACGACGTGCGAAGTCTGTGGCGGCTCGAACAATCGCCGCGCCGCGATCGCCTGCGGCATGACGCTGCGGCGCAACAAGGTCAAGCACGTGCTCGTCGTCGGTGGGACGGCGCCGCAACAGCACGAACTGACGGCGCTCCTCGGCGGTGACGGCATCGAACTTGAGTTCGTCGACGGCACGGGCAAGTCGCACTCGCAGCGCGATGCGATCGCGAACATGCGCCGCGCCGATGTCGTCGTCATCTGGGGTGCGACGCCGCTGCGCCACGCCGTCTCGAACCTCTACACCGATGCGCCGCTTCCCGGCCTGCGCGTGATCTCCGTCCCCCGCCGTGGCATCGAAGCGCTCTGCGGTGAAGTGATCCGCAGTTTCCGCGACACGCCGCTCAGCACGCGTCGCTGACTGTGCAGGATCGCGGCATCAGTCGATGCTCGAGATTGCCGGGTACGACGTGAAACGTCAGCGCTTGTCCATCGGCACGTAGTCGCACTGCCGCCGCCCCGTGTACACCTGCCGCGGTCGCGCGATCTTTTGCTCCGGGTCCGTGATCATCTCGCGCCACTGCGCCACCCAACCCGCCGTCCGCGGGATCGCGAAGAGCACCGGGAACATCTCGACCGGGAAGCCAAGCGCCTGGTAGATGATGCCCGAATAGAAATCGACGTTCGGGTACAACTTGCGTTCGATGAAGTAGTCATCCTCCAGCGCGATCCGCTCCAACTCGAGCGCGATGTCGAGCAGCGGGTTGCGCCCAACCTGCTCGAACACCTCATCGGCTGTGCGCTTGATGATCTTGGCGCGCGGGTCGTAGTTCTTGTACACGCGGTGCCCGAAGCCCATCAGGCGGCCTTCGCCGGACTTGAACTTCTTCACGAACTCCGGCACCCGCTTCTTGTCGCCGATCTCTTCGAGCATCCGCAGCACTTCTTCGTTGGCGCCGCCGTGCAGCGGCCCGTAGAGCGCCGCCGCCGCGGCCGCCGTCGACGAGTACGGGTCGCTCCGCGAACTGCCGACCGAACGCATGGCGTTGGTGCTGCAATTCTGCTCGTGGTCCGCGTGCAGGATGAACAGGACATCCATCGCGCGTTCCAGCACCGGGTTGGGCTTGTACTCCACCTGGCCCATGCGCCACAGCATGTTCAGGAAATTGCCCGGGAACGACAGGCCGTTGTCCGGGTAGACATACGGCATGCCGCGGTTGTGCCGGTAACAGAACGCCGCGAGCGTCGGCATCTTCGCGATCAGCCGCCACGTCTGCGCCTCGCGCGACTCCGGGTCGTCGACGTGACGCGCCTCCGGATAGAACGTCGAGAGCGCGCCGATCGTGCCGACGAGCATGCCCATGGGATGTGCGTCGTACCGAAACCCCTCGACGAACTTCTTGATGTTCTCGTGTACCATCGTGTGGTACGTGATGTTGTGCGTCCACTCGTCGAGTTGCGCCTTCGTCGGCAGTTCGCCGTAGATGATCAAGTACGCGGTTTCCAGGTAGGTGCTCTGCTCCGCCAACTGCTCGATCGGATATCCGCGATACTCGAGCACACCGCGGTCCCCGTCGATGTACGTAATGGCGCTCTGGCACGACGCCGTGTTGGTGAACGCCGGGTCGTACGTCATCAGCCCGAAGTCGCCCTCGTTGACCCGGATCTGCCGGAGGTCCATCGCGCGCACGGTGCCGTTGCTGACGGGAATCTCGTACGACTGGCCCGTGCGATTGTCGGTGACGGTGAGCGTGTCGCTCGGCATCAAGGCCTCCTTGCGATGAGAGACGCGCGCGCGGATCGCGCGTGTGCGGTGGCTCGATCCGAGGATAGCAGCTATAGCAGCTATAGAATCCGCTCTCGCGGCGCACATCCGATCGCGTCCGGTCCGCGCTCGCAGCGCGAAGTCGGGTGAGCCGCGTTTGACACCGCAATGACGCCGGTCGCATACTCCGACTCACCAACTGGTCGGACTTTTGGTGGCGGGTGGTCAGTTAGCGCGAGGCGGCCGGGATTGGGCGGCTACTGGGACCGGTTTTCGGCGGCGCGCATCGGGCGCCGGCGCTTTCTGAGCCGCGCTGCTGCGGCCGGTGGCTCGGCGGCGCTCCTGCTCGCCGGGTGCAGCGGCTCGTCGTCTACCTCCACCGTCTCCGACGTTGAAGGCCGCACGGCATCGCCGTCGGAGCCGGACGTGCTCAATCCGGCCGGCCCGCCGCGGCGAGGCGGCCGCTTCGTCACGGCGAACGCCGCGAGCCTGGGCACGTTCGACCCGCACCTCGGCATCGCCGTTGCGTCGGCGTATTTCCCGCGCGTGTATAACGTGCTGGTCAATCAGTCTGCAACCAAGCCCGAGTTCCTCTACCACGACCTCGCCGAGTCGTACGAGATCGTCGATGAGCTGACGTATGTGTTCCAGTTGCGGCCGGGCGTAACGATCGGGCCCAACGACCTGGACGTGCCGGAACGCGATCTGGATGCGGAAGACGTCCGTGTATCGCTCGAGCGCATCAGCTCGACGCCGAACGCCGTGAATTACTCGTTCGCCAGCGAACACATCGACTCCGTGCGCGTCGATGGCAGCGCCGTGACGGTGCGTACCACCGCGCCGTACGCATGGTTCCTCAATCGCATCGGCCAATTCACGAACTCCATCGCCCCGCGCGAACTGTTGACCGGCAACCTCGATCGGCTCGCAGCGCAAGCCGCGGGCGCCGGGCCTTTTCGCTTGACCGACGCGCGCGAGAGCGAATCGGCCAAGTTTGACCGCAACCCGAACTACTACCGCACCGACCCCGAGAACAACGGCGCCCAACTCCCCTACGTCGATGGGCTCGACGTGCTGGTCATCTTCGACCGCGCGACGCAGCGGACGGCATTCGAGACGGATCAGGTGCACCTGCTCATGACCGGCAGCGGCGAGGAAGCGCGCGCCCTCAGCGACGCCGTGATCGCGCGCGACCCATTCTTCGCGTACGTATCGTTCACCATGAACCCGACGCGCCCACCCTTCACCGATCCACGCGTGCGGCGCGCGATCTCTCTGGCAATCGACCGCCAGCGCTTCGTCGACGTCGTGTACGGTGGCGACGCCCAGGCCGACGGTCTGGTGCAATGGTCACTCGGCGCCTACGCGCTCCCGCCCGACGAACTTGCGCGGCTCCAGCCGTACGACCCCGAAGAAGCAAAGCGCATCGTCAAGGAGGTCGGCGGCATCCGCATCAAAATGATGTATCCGGCAAATACGCCGATCCTCGAGCATTCGTCGCACCTGCCGATCTTCATCGAGCAACTGCGCGCGGCGGACATCGACGTCGACGAAGACCCGCTCGAGTTCACGACGTGGATCGACGACTACCTGAACATGCGGTACGACTGCTCGCTCGCCCTCAATCAGACGTACGAGACGCCGGAACTGCCACTCGCGTTTCACCTCGAGGGTGGCCCGTTCGGCGACCAGAAATACGTGCGCGGCCTCGGCGACCCCGATATCGAAGCCGCCGTCGCGAAGGTGAGCCGCACGCTGGGCTTCGAGGAGCGCGTGGAAGCGGTGCACGAGGCGCAGCGCGTGATCTACGAAAAAGCGCCGATGATGCTGCCGCTGGTGACGCCGTATAACCACCTGGCCTACCGGCCGCAGGTCAAGAACATCCCGGCCGGCATCGGCACCTCAGGGTATTTCATCAACACCTTCTGGATGGACGTCTAGCCCGCTCACCCGTGCGACGCAAAAGCCCCGATGTAGTTTCTATCGCGCCGGCGATCTACGATCCCGTCGCCGCCCGTTTCGGGCGGGAGAGGAGGCGCATGGAGTACAGGAGTCTCGGTAAGTCCGGGTTGCAGGTGTCGGTGACCGGTCTTGGTTGCAACAACTTCGGCATGCGGATCGATGACGCACAGACGAAGGCCGTCGTCGACCGCGCGCTCGACCTTGGCATCAACTTCTTCGACACCGCCGACGTGTACGGAGGGCGCGGCAAGTCCGAGGAGTTCCTCGGCAACGCGCTCAAAGGCCGCCGCCGCGATGCGATCGTCGCCACGAAGTTCCGCAGCCCCATGGGCGAAGGCCCGCTATGGGCCGGCGGTTCGCGCCGCTACATCTTCGATGCGGTCGATGATAGCCTGCGTCGCCTCGGCACCGATTACATCGACCTCTACCAGATCCATTCCCCGGATCAGTCAACGCCGATCGACGAGACTATGCGCGCGCTCGACGACGTCGTCCGCGCCGGCAAGGTTCGCTACATCGGCTGCTCGAATTACCAGGGCTGGCAGGTCGTCGAGGCGCAGTGGATCGCGCGCACCGGCCGCACCATGCCGTTCATCTCCGCGCAAAACCACTACAACCTGCTGGACCGTCGCATCGAGAGGGAGTTAGTGCCGGCGTGCGCAGAGTACGGCCTCGGCGTGCTGCCGTTCTTTCCGCTCGCCAGCGGCTTCCTCACCGGCAAGTATCGCCCCGGGCAGCCGCCGCCCGAAGGCACGCGCCTCGCGCTGATGGGCGGCGAGCGCGCTAAACAGGCGCTGAGCGACGACAACTTCGAGGTGCTCTCCAAGCTCGAGGCGTTCATCGAGCCGCGCGGGCGCAGCATGGTCGACCTGGCGATCGGCTGGCTCGCCTCGCAGCCCGTGATCTCGAGCGTCATTGCGGGCGCGACGAAGCCTGAGCAGGTCGAGCAGAACGTCCGCGCGGCGGAATGGCGTCTGAGCGCCGAAGAGTTGGCCGAGGTCGACGCCATCACGCGCCGGCGCTGACTTTGTGAGCGCAAGCACAGATGACGCCTGCGCGGACGCTAAACTGAATCACCCATAAGCGTCGAAGTTGACGATAACGTGCGGCGCGCGCGTGAATGGGCCGAATCGGCGCCTTCTGCGTGCTGTCGCGGAATCGCCTCCGGAAGTTGACGTAAATGACGAGATTCGGCGAGACGAGCGGTGGCGCCGCCACGCGCCGGTCGTTCTCCAGAGCAGAGAATGATCTTTAAGGCGTGTAGCGCAGGGCTGAGGGCCGGCGGCAGGTTGGGCGGCAAAACTTCCAGGACACGTAGCATCACCGGACCGGCGGCCATCGGCGCCGCGGCGCTCGCATGCGCCATCCTGGCGGCGTCATGCGGCGGCGGCAGCGCATCCACGACGGTCGTCCAGCCGATCACCACCCCGACGGCGGCGTCCGAAGTCGCCGCCGCAGTCGCAACGCCTGAGATGCTGCCCGTCACACCCGTCAGCATCGAGTACCAGATCGTCGACCCGGCGTTCGAGGCGCTGCCCGGCGCCCGCGCGATCTACGGCGCCCACGAAGGCTCCGGCTACCGCATCGAAGTCCCCGATAACTGGAACGGCGAGGTCGTCTATTACGCCCACGGCTTCCGCGGCAATCCGCCGCAGCTTACGGTCTCGTTCCCGCCGCTGCGCGACTACCTCATCGCCAACGGATACGCCTGGGCGGCGTCCAGCTACTCGAAGAACGGCTACGAGCCCGGCGCCGGCGCGCGCGACACCTACGCGCTCCTCGATATCTTTGCCGATCAAGTCGGCGCGCCCGAGCGCGGTTACATCTACGGCCAGTCGATGGGTGGGCACGTCGTCTCGCTCTCGCTCGAGCAGTACCCGGCCGCCTACGACGGCGCGCTCAGCGAATGCGGCGTCGTTTCCGGCCACGACGTGCTCGACTACTTCCTCAGTTGGGGCGCGCTCTCAGGCTACTTCGCCGGCGTCGACCTGCGCGGAGTGACGCAGGACGCGGAGACCTTCGGCACGACGATCAGGGGCCAGATCGCGCCGCAGCTCGGTCCCGTCGATCAGCCGACCGCCGCCGGCAGCGCCTTCGCCAACGTCATCAAGAATCTCACCGGGGGCGAGCGCCCGTTCTTCCGCGAAGGCTACGCGATGAACTACGCCTTCAACTTCGCCATCCTCGTGAACGCTGTCGCTAACGCCGGCCCCTCGAATGCCGCCGCGCAAAACGTCGATGCCGTGTACGAGATCGACGCGGGCTTCGGCGTCACGTCCGCGCAGCTCAACCGCGATATTTCGCGCATCTCCGCCAATGTCATGTACCGCGACGCCGAGCGCTGGCCGGAGTTCGCGGACCTCACCGGGCGTATCCAGTCGCCTCACCTGACGATCCACGGCACCGGCGATCTATTTGTGCCGATCAGCCTCGAACAGCGCTATCGCGAGATCGTCGATGCAGCCGGCCGTGGCGACCTGCTCGTGCAGCGCGCGATGCGCCGCCCCGGCCACTGCGCGTTCAGCGACGAAGAGCGAATGCGCGCGTTCGTAGACCTCGTGACCTGGGTAGAAACTGGCGCTCAGCCGGCCGGCGATGACCTGGCCGGGGACCTCGCCGACGTCGGCCGCGCCTTCACGCAACCGCTGGAAGAAGGCGATCCCGGTGGCATCGCCCCGTAGCTAGGCGGCGCGCTGCGCCACTTCTTCTTCAGCCGGAGCACCGACGGCCTGCACCGCGACGGCGACGGGCGCAAGCGAGCGGAAGAAGTTGCGCGCGCGGTCAATGTCGAGCCGCAAGATCGAAAGCGCGATGTCGAAGCGGCCCGGCGTGTACAGCGGACTCTGCATCACCGCTGCCTGTGCCTGCTCTTCGACGCGCGCGAGCGCGAACCGCAGCCGGTACGCGTGACGCGTCGCATCCGTCGCCCTTCGGTCCGAAGGCGCGAACGATCGGTCGAACTCGAGCAGCAGGCTGCGTACTTCGGTGCGGAGTTGTGGTGCGTCGCTCATCGTGTGCCTTCCCTGCGTTGATGCTCGGCCAACTATCCTCCAACGCGGGCGAGCCGATGAGCGGGCATCCCCTGATATTGCCGCGCACAAACCCTCATCGCATCGGGGCCAGCGCCCGGATGCACGAGGATCGCGTTCACGACGCGTCTGCGCGAAACTCCGTTCCGCGCGCCGTCATCTCTTCGTACAGCCGCTCCATGAGCGCCGCGTTGTCGCTCCAGCGATAATTCGCCTCCACGAACGCTCGCCCGGCTTCGCCCATGCGCTGACGCAGCGGTGCATCGCGCGCCAATTCCTCGATCGCCCCGGCGATCGGCGCGGCGTTCGCGGGCGGCACCAGCAGCCCGGTTTGCCCGTCGACCACGACGTCCGGGATGCCGTGGATGTCCGACGCGACGATCGGAAGCTGCATCGCGCTCGCTTCCACCGCCGATACGCCGAATCCCTCCCAGGTCGAAGGCAACGCGAACACGTCGAGACGCTGCAGCACGGCGGGCACATCCTCGTGCGGCACGTCGCCGAGCAACTCGACGCGGTCGCCAAGTCGTAAGTCCTTAATCAGCCCTTCGACCTGCTTGCGGGACGGCCCCTCGCCGGCGAGCACCAGTTGGATGTCGATGCCGCGGTCGCGCAACATGCCCGTAGCGCGCAGAAGGTGCGGCAATCCTTTCTCCGGCGATAGTCGCGAAGTCGCACCGACGGTCAGCCTCGCGCGCTCCTCGCGCGGTCGCGGTGTGAAGCGCCCCAACTCCACGCCGTACGGAATGACGATGACGCCTTTGCCGCTCGGCACGTACGGCAGCGTCGCTTCCGCGAGTCGCAGTCCGGTGGCCGTGATCGCGCCGGCGCGGCTGAGCGCGCGTTGCGTGACCCACCGGTGCATCGGCGTCAGTGTGGGCGCTTCCAGGACGTCGGTGCCCCAGACGGAAACGATCGATGGCTGCACGCCCGTCAGCCCGGCGAGGAAGCCGTAGCTCGTGAGATGGAGCGCGTGTACCAGGTCAGGCGCCAGTTCGCGCACCAACGCCCGCACGCGCCGCGCGTGTACGACGTAGCGTGCCTTGCCGATCGCCTCCAACCCGTCGATGTGGTGTACCGTCGCACCGTCGATGTCCGCAGGGCGAAACGAGATCACGTGAGCCTCGTGGCCCAGACGCGCGAAATGCTCGACCCAGCGCCGCGTGTGAACGTACGGAGCATCGGCCAGGTAGACGATCTTCACGGCGCAGCCACGACGGCGCAAGGCCGGCGTTCGTCGGCGCGGCACGTCAGGCACGAAACGGGCGCGATGTTCACCATCGCGCCCATTGTATGCCGCGACTGCCCGCGTCGAGCCTACTGAAGCGGGATGCCGTTGTAGGTCAGGTCCGTGTCGCCGGTAAAGACGTCGGTGTAGATGTTGCCGAGCGCCACGATCGGCCGGTCCGACTCGAGGATCGCCGTGCCAGCGAAGCCATTCGGCAAGAAGCGCTCGTTGAACTGGAAGACCGTGAACTCGCGGAACGCCGACACGGTATACGACTGCTCGCCCCCCGGCAGGTCGAGCCCGAAGTACCGGATCCGCACGTTCGCCGAGCCGCCGTCGGCGACCAGCACGCGGAACCAGGAGTTCCAGCCCGCCCTTCCCTGGAACGGGCCGTAGTTCTTGTTCAGCACGGGCAGCAGCACCCGCGTCGCGCCGTCCTGCGGCGTGAAGCCGCGGTAGTTCGTGAACGTCTCGCCGAAACGCGTGCCGCGGTTGACGATCACCCCGAGCGGCTGCGTGGACGTGATCCGCGCCGTGCCGACGAAGTTCGCCGGCAGACGGTCGCCCGACGCCAGGCAGTTCGCGAAGTCGTCGCGGTCCTGGAAGCAGAGACGCGCGCCGTTCACCGTCAGGGTGTTCTGCTTCGCCACGAACGCGTTGCCGTTGTTGAGGTCAAAGCCCTCGATCCGGATCGTCACCTGCGCCGGCTTCTTCGGATCTTTGTTGACGATCTGGAAGCGCGTGCTATAGCCGTTGAACGCGCCGACTTCGCGGTCGACGAGCGGCAGCAGCACCGTCGTGCTCATCTCGCTCTCATCGAGCGCGCGATACGACGCGAAGAGGCTGAAGATCGTGTTCCAGGCGTCGGCGGTGGCGGTCAGCAGTTGGTCCGCCGGCTCATCGCCCGCCGCGTTCTTGTGCGTATCGATGCGCACCGACCCGGTGAACTTCGCCGGCACTCCGAACGTGTCCGGATCGCGGAACAACGTGGCGCGGGGCGGCACCGGACGGCCGCCGTTCGGGCACCCGGCCTGTTTGGCGCCGTTCGTGCCGGGCATGTAGGGGTCCCACGCGATCTCGCCATCCGTGTAGTTGCTGAGATAGGTGATCGTCGCGCACGCCGTCACGTCATCGCTCAAGTTTTGCAGCGCGAATCGTCCCATCGAATCCTGCTGCGCGCCGTCGCGGTTCGCGATCAGCGGCAGGTACATGCGGCTCGCCCCCACCGCCGTGGTCGTCGTGTTGCCATCGATCATGAACGCGCCGCCGCGCCGGATGTCCTTCGCCTGCAGCGCGACGATCGCCTGGTCGCTCTCGACGATCGCCGAACCCTTGTAGCCGATCGGCAGGCTGGGGTTGCCCTCCTGGAAGAAGGTCCAGCCCTGCCCCGGACCAAGGTCCGGGTACTGGTCCGTTGCGATGTTCGCGCCAGCCTCGTTGTAGTAGCGGACGGTCACAGACGCAGGCACGCTGGCGATGTTCTGGACGCGGATCCATGAGTTCTCTTTGCCGAAGGTGAACGCCATCGGTGGCGCCGCCTGCGCGCCGCGCCCGTCATCGGTGAACGGCGTGATGCCGCTGCCTGCGAGCGTACATAACGAAAGGACTGCCGCCGCCAGGAACAGTGTCCGCGCGCGCAGCAGTCCTCGACGGACTCGTCGTGGGAATCTTCGCATCAACCCGGATCCTTCCGCCCCGCCCCAAGCGGCTATTCTACGGGGCGTCGATCTTGCGGGTCAACGTTCCGATGCTAAGCGCAAGCATCCGCATGCGCAGTGTCACGAAGGCGCGGCACAGCGACTCTACGCGGGTTAAAGTCAGACAGGTGGTCGCGAACTAGTACCGGCGACCGCCGCCGCCGCCGCCGCCACGGCCCGGATCTGGCGCCCGCGTGCTGAAGCAGTCGCGGCAATACACCGGCCGGTCGCCTCGCGGCTGGAACGGCACTTCCGTCTCGCGGCCGCACTGCGCGCACGTCGCCGGATACATTTGCCGCGGGCCGGGCGAATAACCGCCGCCCCCGCCGCCCCCTGCGCGGTATCCGCCGCCACCGCCGCCGCCGCCGAAACTGCCGGAGCGCGCGCCGCCACCGTCGTTGCGCTGCGCTTTGCGCTGACGACGGCAATCGGGGCAGCGCTTCGGCTCATTCGTGAAGCCCCGGCTGGCGTAGTACTCCTGCTCTTCCCCTGTGAACGCGAACTCCGCTCCACAATCCTGACAAGCAATGGTCTTGTCTTGCGTCACGACGACCTCCTGGGTAATGCGTTTCCTGTGTCGTCGGAGCGGGCGAATCTGGATGGGTTCGCGGCGGACGTGGACGGGAAACTTTACTAAATAGGTGCGGCTACAGTATCAGAGCCGTCAACCCCCCTGCAACCGCTTCTCCATGCGAGTCAACTCCCTCAGGCGAAGGTGGCCACCACCTCGTCGTTAATCCGCTGGTAGACTTCGCGCTTCCAGGGGCCCTGGCTGGCCATGATCATCTGCGTCACGCCCGCCTCCGCGTACCGCTCGACGACCTCCCGCACGTGGGCCGCTGAGCCGATCGGAAGCTGTTCCTTCGCCTCCTCCGGCTTCAGCCCCAGGCCGGCGCCGAACATCGCCGCCACCCGGTCGATCAGCCCCGTGTTCTCCGAAACGACCATCGTCCCGAAGACGGTCTTCTCGATCTCGGCGGGGTTGCGGCCCACGTCCCGGCAGTGGCGCTCGAGCACGGCGATCTTCTCCTTCACGATCGAAGGCGTGCCCGACACGTTCATCACGTCGCCGTACTTCGCGAGCGTGCGCAGCGTCCGCTTCTCGCCGCCGCCCCCGATCATGATCGGCGGGTGCGGCTTCTGCACGCTCTTCGGCAGGAACACCGCGTCCTTCAGCCGATAGTACTTGCCTTCAAAGTTCACGGGCGCTTCGGAGTCAAACAGCGTCTTGATGAGCAGCGTCGCCTCTTCCAGGCGGTCCTGGCGTTCCTTCACGCCCGGAAACGGGATCCCGTACATCTGGTGCTCGCCGGCGTGCCAGGCCGCCCCCAGCCCGAACTCCAGCCGTCCCTTGCTGAGATGGTCGATCGTGACGGCCATCTTCGCGAGCACTGCAGGCTCCCGGTACGTCACGCCCGTGACCAGGCAGCCGACGCGCACGCGCTCCGTCACCGCAGCGAGCGCCGCCAGCGCCGACCAGCCCTCGAAGCAGTTGGCGTTTGGGTCCTGCCCCGCGCCCGGCGGGACGAAGTGGTCGAAGGTCCACACGCTATCGAAGCGCGTCTCGCGGTCGAGGAACCGCCACATATCCTCGATCTCCCGCCATTCGACGTTGTTCAGGCTTGTCTGTATGCCGAACTTCATCTTCGCCATCACATCACCTCCGCCGCGCTGATCTCGTGGCGATGACTGTACGGCGCGCCCGGACTACGCGCACTAGATGGCGGTCGCCCCCGGCACGGGCACGACAGCGCCCGTGACGCGCTCAGCGCCGTCCGAGCAGAAGTACGCGACGACGTCCGCGATGTGCTGCGGGTGGTTGCCGGCGCCGCCGACGTCCTCGCCCCGCAGCGCCGCGAGCGCCTCGTCGAGCGTGATCCGGCGCGTCGGCCCCGGCGCGACCGCGTTGATCGTGATGCCGTATGGCCGTTCGAGCGGCGCCAGCGTGCGCGTCAGCCAGTGGCGCGCCGCCTTCCCGAGCGGATAGTCGATCGGCGCCTCCGGCGGCCCGAAGCGCCACGCCTCCGCCATGTGCCCGCCGATCGACACGATGCGGCCCCACCGGCGTTCGCGCATCCCGGGCAGCACCGTCCGCAAGATGTAGAACACGCTCTCGATCTCCTCACCCAGCACTTCGCGCAGATGCGCGGGCTCGATCTGCGTCACGTCCTGCGGCGTCCACGGGCCGCCCGCGCTATTCACGACGATGTCGACGTGACCGAAGCGCTCGATACCGGCGGCGACCATCGCATCCACCTGCGACGGATTGGCGACATCACCGGCGTACGGCAAGACGCGGCGCCCCATCTGCTCGATGGCCCGCGCGGTGTTCTCCGCCTGCTCGTGCTTGCGATGATGGTTCAGCACGATGTCCGCGCCATCGCGCGCCAGCGTCAGCGCGATGCTGCGGCCCATGCCCTGCCCGCCGGCGCCGGTGACCAGCGCCACCCGTCCTTCTAGGCTCATGCCGGGAGTGTACGCGCTGCATCGCCGGGGAGCCGTTGTTGGAAGTCAAACGCGTCGACGCCCATCTTGCTGTCGAATTAGCGCCGTGGTTCGCCATCGATCCGCCCGTTACCCTGCGGGGCGGAGGCGAGCGACATGCCAGACGACCACCGCTTCGACGGAAAAGTCGCGCTGATCACCGGCGGCACGCGCGGCATCGGCAAGGCGATCGCGCTCAAGCTGGCAGGCGAAGGCGCGGCCGTGGCGATCGCCTACTCGCGCAGCCGCGAGCATGCCGCCGCAACCGTCTCCGAACTGCGCGGTCTCCGAATCGACGCCGAGGCGTACCAGTGCGACGTCGGCGACCGCGAAGCCGTCTTCGCGTTGGTGCGGGATGTCGCCGCCCGCTTCGGCAGGATCGACGTGCTGGTGAACAGCGCCGCCCGCGGCCTCGAGCGCCCGCGCCCTGCCATCGATTCGCTGCCCAAGCACCTGCACCACACGATGGACGTCAACGTGTTCGGGCCGTGGTTCGCCGCCCAGGCCGCCGTCAAGCACATGCACGAAGGCTCGTCGATCGTCAACCTGCTGAGCCCCGGCTCCGAGCGCTACCTGCCGAAGTACGCGCCCGTCGGCGTCACGAAGGGCGCCCTGCAGGCGCTGACGATCTACCTCGCCGTAGAACTGGCGCCGCGCGGTATCCGCGTCAACGCCGTATCCGCGGGGCTCGTCGAAGGCACCGACGGCGTGCGCATGATGGACAGCGACCTCATCGGCGGCTACGAGGCAAAGGTGCCCGCCGGCCGTCACGTGCGCCCCGAAGACGTCGCCGACGCCGTTGCCTTCCTCGCATCACCCGCCGCATCGATGATCGTCGGCCAAACGATCCTCGTCGATGGCGGTTACTCGCTGCTCGGCCTCGTGTAATCGCGCCGGCATTCGTCACTCAGCGCGCCAACACCCGTCATTCAGAGCGAAGCGAAGAATCTCCAACACGACAAACTCCCTCCGCACACAACATCGCTGAGCCCCGTCATTCTGAGCGAAGCGAAGAATCCCATCATGCAACGCACCGAACCCGTCCTTCAGCGCGCCGGCACCCGTCATTCTGAGCGAAGCGAAGAATCTCCCCGCTGCACCATCGACGAATGAAGCGATCACGTCTGGGCGCCCGACACCCGTCATGCTGAGCGAAGCGAAGAATCCCGTCATGCAACGCACCGAACCCGTCCTTCAGCGCCCCAACACCCGTCATTCAGAGCGAAGCGAAGAATCTCCAACACGACAAACTCCCTCCGCACACAACATCGCTGAGCCCCGTCATTCAGAGCGAAGCGACAAACTCCCTCCGCACACACGATCACTGAGACCCCGTCATTCAGAGCGACGCGGAGAATCCCGTCGCGCACCCGCACTCATGCCAACGTGCCGCACGCAACTGCGCGGGCTGAAAGCCCGCGCTCGATCAACAAAAACCTCTGCGCCTCTGCGCCTCTGCGCCTCTGCGCCTCGGCGGTGAACCGGCCTTACAAAATCTTCGAAAGAAACGCCTGCGTCCGCGCGTGCTGCGGGCTGTCGAAGAACGCCGCCGGCGCATTCTCTTCGACGATCACCCCCTCATCCATCAGCATCATCCTGTCGGCGGCTTCCCGCGCGAAGCCCATCTCGTGCGTCACGACGATCATCGTCATGCCGATGCGCGCCAGTTCCTTCATCACCTCCAGCACCTCGCCGACGAGTTCCGGATCGAGCGCCGACGTCGCTTCGTCGAACAGCATCACCTTCGGCTGCATCGCCAGCGCCCGGGCGATCGCGACGCGCTGCTGCTGGCCGCCCGACAGCTGCGACGGATACGCGTCGAGCTTGTCACCAAGCCCCACCTGCTTCAGCAGTTCCGTCGCCTTCTCGGCGGCGTAGTTCCTGGCGGCGCCCCGCACCTTCATCGGAGCAATCGTCACGTTGCCCAACGCGCTCAGGTGCGGAAAGAGATTGAAGCGCTGGAACACCATGCCCACTTCGGCGCGCGCCTTCGACGCCGCGCGGTCGCCGAGCGGCCGCAGTTTGGCGCCGCGTTCTTCGTATCCCACCAGGTGACCGTCGACGTAAATACGCCCCGCATCGAGGCCGTCGAGATGTGCGACCAGCCGGAGCAGCGTGCTCTTCCCGGAGCCGCTCGGCCCCAGGATCACGATAACCTCGCCCTGCTCCACGTCGAACGTGACGCCCTTCAGCACTTCCAGCTTGCCGAAGCGCTTGTGTACGTCCTGGATCTGCACCATCGCCGGCATCAGCCTTCTCCGCCCCGCGTCCAGCGGTCGGGCAGCGCCCACGCCCGTCGCAACCTCGCGAAGATGCTGTCCTGCGCGCGCTCCGGCCGCAACGCCTGTTCGATCTCGGCCTGGATGAACGTCCAGACCGTCGTGAAGAACAGGTACCACAGGCTCGCGACGACGAGCAGCTCCATCACCTGGTAGTTACGCGCGTACACCCCCCGCGCCGAGAACAACAGCTCCGGGTACGAGATCACCGACGCTAGCGACGAGTTCTTCAGCATCGCGTTGAACTCGTTGCCCGTCGGCGGCACGATGACGCGCACAGCCTGAGGCAGGATCACGTGACGCATCGCCTGCAGGCGCGTCATGCCGAGCGACTTCGAAGCGTCGAGCTGCCCCGACTCGATCGACTCGATGCCACCGCGCACGATCTCCGACATGTACGCGCCTTCGTTCACCGCCAACCCGATGAGCGCCGCTTGGAACGGCGATAGCAGCAGCCAATCGTGCCTGTACTGGAAGATCCACCACCCGGCGTCGTCGGGGGCATACAGCGGCAGTGCGCTGAACCAGAAGATGATCTGCAGCAGCAACGGCGTCCCGCGGAAGAACCAGACGTAGAGGCCGCATGCCTGGCCGAGCACGGGGATCTTCAAGTTGCGCGGCACCGCCGTCAGCACACCGAGCGCGATCCCGATGACCTGCGCCAGCACCGAGATCTGCAGCGTCCGCCACGCGGCCTGCATGATGCTTTCGCGGAAGAGGTATTCCCGCACCGTCCCGAAGTCGAACTCCTGGGCGAGGAGCGGGTAGCAGACGATCGCGGGCAGTTCGAGCATCATTTGCGTATGCAGAGAGCCCCCGGCGCGCCGGGGGCCCTCGCTGCTTGTCCTACAGTCCGGCGGCTGCCGTTACTCTATCGCGCCGGCCGACAGGTTCCACCCTTCGAGGATCTCTTCGTACTCGCCATCGGCGATCAGTTGGTCCAGTGCCTCCTGCAGCACCGCTTCCAGTTCATCGCTGCCCGGCCGCAAGGCGATGCCATACGTGAACGGCTCGATCGGGTTCGGTATGAACTCCAGGTCGCCGTCGGACTGCGTCGCCGAATACGCGGCGACGGGGAAGTCGGCGATCTCCGCGTCCGCCTGGCCCGCGAGCAGCGCCTGCACCGCTTCCGGATCCGTCGGGAGGCGCAGGATGTTGATCGCCTCATCGCATTCGGCGCTCTGCGCCTCCAGCAGGTCCACCTGGATCGTCCCTTCCTGCACCGAGACCGTCAGGCCGCACAGATCCGCCGGCGTCTCGATGCCGTTAGGGTTGCCCGCCGGGACGATCAGCCCCGAGCCTGCGTTGAAGTACGGCACGAAGTCGACCTCTTCGTCGCGTTCGGGGTTGATCGTCATCGCCGACATGAGCGAGTCGTAGCGCTCGGCGAGCAAGGCCGGGATCAGGCCGTCGAACGTCGCATTCTCGAACGCCACCTCGACGCCCAGTCGCGCCGCCATCGCCTCCGCAAGGTCGATGTCGAGGCCGACGTTGTTGCCGTTCTCGTCCACGAACTCGATCGGCGCGTAGGCGATGTCAGAGCCGATCGTCCACGTGCCGTCCTGCAGTTCGGGCACGCCCGATACGTCGATGACGTCCGTACCGCCAGCGGGCGTGTCCTCTCCTTCCGGCGTCGCCGCCGATGTCGCTGCGGTCGTCGGTTCGTCGCCGTCTCCGTCGTCGTCGTCATCGCCGCATGCGACGGCGAATGCAGCCGTCGCGACGACGGCCAAGAGGCCGGCGGCGACGTATCTCCTGGTGCGGGTGAACATGAATCCTCCTCCTGCTCGTTCGGTCGCCTCCTTCCTGGAGGCGCCCGGCGAATCATGATCCCGCCCGGACGAGTGCCGAGTCAACGTGCATAGCTGAAATCCGCGCGAAGCAGCATTGGAAAAAGCAGGTGAGCAGCGGCTGACTCCGGTCGATGGGGGTGGTCCGAAGCCATACCGCTGCTCAACCTGAATAACAGCGCCTGCCCGTCAAAGGTGACGGCGACCGCAAAAGTCGGCGGCGGTGCTGTACCGTCCGGCGCCCCATGGGTACGCTGGTGCGCGCGTCAGGTCCGCGCGCGCAGCAGGAGCGTCAAGATGCGTCCCACCATCGGCATCATCGGCGGCGGCCGCATGGGCACGACGCACAGCAGGTCGGCACACTACCTCATCAAGAACGGCCTCATCGATGGCGAACTCGTCGGCGTCTGCGATGCCGATGATGAGCGCCGGGCGAGCTTCGCGCGCCAGGCCGGCATGCGCCTCGCGACCGCCGACCCCGATGAGCTGATCGCCGCGCCGGACATCAACACCGTCTACATCTGCACGCCGACTCACAACCACCGCGCGCTCGCCGAGAAGGTGCTTGCCGCCGGAAAGGCGCTGTTCTGTGAGAAGCCGCTGGCCTTTCACGCCGAAGACGCCGCCGCGATGAGCGAGGCCGCGAAACAGGCCGGCGTCACGCACCAGGTCGGCCTCGTCATGCGCTGTTCGGCGGTGATGAACGTCACGCGCGAACTCTCGCGCGAGCCCGGCGCGGGCCGCGTCATGACGGCAGCCCTGATCGACGACCAGTTCTTCCCCATCCAGGGCCACTACGCCAGCACCTGGCGCGGCGATGTCTCGCAGGTCGGCGCGGGCACCCTGCTCGAGCACGCCATCCACGACATCGACCTGCTGGTGTCCTTCTTCGGTCCGGTGAGCCGGGTCACGGGCACCCTCCGCAACTTCGCGGGCAAGGAAGGCGTCGAAGACCTCAGCAACGCGCTCATCGAGTTCAAAAGCGGCGCCGTCGCGAACCACATCTCCATCTGGCACAACATCCTGCATCGCGGTTCCAGCCGGCGCCTGAGCGTCTGCTGTGAGAACGCCCAGTTCGCCTGGGATGACGATGACTGGGCCGCTGCCATCCGCACCGACCGTCAGTCAGACGGCGGCCGCGGCGAAGTCTCGCCCGAAGCGGTCGTCCGCCGTCACGTCGAGATCGCAGGCATCACCGAGGAGCCTCTGCTGCGGCTGATGACGCCGCAGTACCAGGGGCAGGACTACTTGCTGGAGAACTATCGGTTTTTGCAGGCCGTGAGCGAGGACCGTCCCGCATCCCCGGACTTCGATGTCGCGGTCTACGCGCACCGAGTCGTCGATGCGATCTACGCGTCGGCGCGCGAAGGCCGTCCCGTCGAGGTGGCGTGACGTGGCGCGTTACGACCTGGTCATCCGCAATGCCGCCATCATCGATGGTACCGGCGCGCCGCCCCGCCCCGGCGACATCGGCGTGCGCCGCGACCGCATCGAAGCCGTCGGTGATGTTTCCGGCGATGCGACCCTCGAAATAGACGCGCGCGGGCACGTCGTCTGCCCCGGCTTCATCGACGTCCACGCCCACGATGACGCTGCCGTCGTCCGCGCGCCTGCGATGGACTTCAAAATCATGCAGGGCGTCACGACCGACGTCGTAGGCAACTGCGGCGCCGGCGTCGCGCCAGCCAACGACGTCTTTCGCGCTTACTATCCCGTGGGCTTCGGCCCGATCCTCGGCGACTCCGACCTGCCGTGGCGCACGACGTCCGAATACTTCGATGCCGTCGACCGCGCCCGGCCCGCCTGCAACGTCACGGCGTACATAGCCCACGGCGTCGTGCGCTGCAACACGCTCGAAAACGAACGCCGCGAGCCGGAAGCCGCCGAGCTGGCGCAGATGCGCGAGTTGGTCGAAGAGGGCATGGCCGCCGGCGCGATCGGCCTCTCGACGGGCCTCATCTATCCGCCCGGGCGCTGGGCGCAGACGCCCGAGATCGTCGAACTCGCCCGCGTCGCCGCGCAGCACGGCGGCATCTACACCAGTCACATCCGCAACGAAGGTCCCGGACTGCTCGAAGCGGTGCAGGAAGCGATCGCGATCGGCGAGCAGTCAGGCTGCCCCGTGCAACTCTCGCACCACAAGGCCGGCTCTCCCGCGTGCTTCGGCATGACGAAGGACTCCCTGGCGCTCATCGCGCAGGCGCGCGCCCGCGGCCTCGACATAACGCTCGACGTGTACCCCTACGTCGCATCGTCGTCGTCGCTGGCGGCGATGGTGCGCGCCGGAGGGCCAGGAATGTGGGAGCACATCCCGTCGATCATCGCCAGCGTCAAGTTCAACAAGGAGAAGTACGAAGGCCGCTACATCTCTGACATCGCCGCCGAGCTGGACTTGCCGCTCGATGACGCCGTGCGCAAGATCCTCCAGGACGAAGAGAACACGCCTTCGGTGACCATGTTCACCATGCACGAAGATGACGTCCGCCGCGTCATCGCCGACGAGCACGCCATGATCGGCTCCGATGGCCTGCCGACCGAAGGCCAGCCCCACCCCCGCCTCTACGGCACCATGGCCCGCGTCCTCGAGCAGTACGTGCGCAACGAGCCCGTCGTGACGTTAGAGGACGCCGTGCGCAAGATGACGTCGCTGCCGGCGCGGAAGCATCGCGTCACGGAGCGCGGCGTGCTGGAGCCCGGCTGGTTCGCCGACGTCGTCATCTTCGATCCGCAGACCATCGCCGATGTCGCCACCTACGACGACCCCCGCCAGTACCCCGCAGGCATCGACTGCGTCATCGTCAACGGCGAAGTCGCCGCCCGCGACGGCAAGCAGACAGGCGCCCGCAGCGGCCGCATGCTGCGGCGAGGGGCATGACGATGGACGTGCCGCCGATCGACGATCAGGTGCGCCGCAATGTCGGCGCCGCCGCCGAGAAAACGGACTTCGGCAGCGTCCACTGGGCAGCGCGCGAAGGTGACCCCGCGGGCGCCGAGCAGACCATCGGCCTCGCGATCTTCGACGCCGGCAAGAGCAACGTCGAGCACATCCACCCCGACTGCGAGGAAGTCGTCTACGTGCTCGATGGCGCGGTGCGGCACACCCTGGGCGATCAGGAGACGGTGTTGAAAGCCGGCGACCTCATCGTGGTGCCCCGCAACGTCCCGCATCGGCTCATCAACGACGGCGATGCGCCGGTACGGACCTACATCGTATTCTCGTCGCCCGACCGGCAATTCGTCCCGACGAGCGACCTCGAGCGATAGCCGCTCGTGCCTTCTGTTACGATCGGCGCATGACGTACGAGACCATCGCCCTCGAGACGCGCGGCCACATCGCCGAAGTGCGATTGAACCGTCCCGCCGCGGGCAACCCCATCGACGCGCGCTTCCTCGACGAGTTGGACGCCGTCAGCGCCGCGCTCCACGACGATCACGGCGTGCACGTCGTGCTTTTGACGGCCGCCGGCGACGTCTTCTCTTCGGGACGCCTCGCTGCGTCCGCCATCGTCGCCGACCCGGCGCGGCTGCCGTTTCGCTGCCTGGAACTGATGGGCCAGCCCGTCATCGCCGTCATCGAAGGCGACGCGATCGGCGCCGGGTTCGAACTGGCGCTCGCCTGCGACGTGCGCATCGCCAGCGAGGACGCCATGTTCGCCGTCCCCGACGTCGCCATGGGCAGCGTGCCCTTCGGCGGCGCGACGGTGCGGCTGCCGCGGCTCGCCGGACGCGGGCTGGCAGCCGAACTGGTGCTCCTCGGCGGCCGCATCGATGGCCGTCGCGCTGCCGCGACCGGCGTCGTGAACGAGGCGCTGCCGCGCCCCGGCGTGCGCGACCGCGCCGAGCGCCTCGCCGAAGCCATCGCCGCGCAGGGGCCGATCGCCGTCCGCTACGCCAAGGAAGCGATGCTGCGCGGCCTCGACCTGCCGCTCGCCGAAGCGCTGCGGCTGGAGACGGACCTCACGATCATCCTCCAGACGACCGCCGACCGCGCGGAGGGCGTCGACGCCTTCCTGCAAAAGCGCCCACCCCGATTCGAGAACAGCTAGCCACCGCCGAGGTCCCGTCATCCTGACCAGCGGTTCCCGTCATCCTGACCAAGCGAAGGTCCCGTCATCCTGACCAAGCGAAGCGCGGGGAAGGATCTCCTCACGGGCCCTCATCATCCCGACACGGATCCGAGCACGCGCGCCTGTCCCACTGTCTACCAAAACCCATCTGCCCCATCTGCGGACGCGGCCCTCCTCGGCCAAGAACAGCGAGCCGCCGTGGCCCCGTCAATCCTGACCAGCGGTTCCCGTCATCCTGACCAAGCGAAGCGGGGGGAAGGATCTCGTCACGGCGCCCTGATTCATCGCTACTCGGAACCGCAGCACGCGCGCCTGTCCCACGGTCTACCAAAAACCCATCTGCCCTATCTGCGGACTCTGCCCCTCCTCGCCCGAAGCCACGCTCTGTCAATTTCGACGTTTCGGCGTACCCGCGTCACTTTTCGCTGCTATCCGTCGTTAAGCACCCTGAACGGAGCCGGCTAAGGACCACCCCCATCGCCCTGTGTTGGATCTGTTCACGTGAACTCCTTGAGCGCTCGCCTCTCCGGTTGCCCCATCGGCCAGAGAGGCGAGCGCTCACCCTTTCCGGCACAATCGCCCCATGCGACCCGATGCTGTTCCCTCGTCCGCCGGCCTCTGCCCCACCTGTCTTCACGCGCGCATCATCCAATCGGCGCGCGGCTCGACGTTCGTCATGTGCGCGCGCTCGCAAGATGACCCGCGCTTCCCGAAGTACCCGCGCCTCCCCGTCGTGCGCTGCACAGGCTACGAGCAACGCGACGATCGGCCACAGGACGAGACGCCGACCCGCCCGCGACTGTGAGGAAACACGTCAAGCCGCGCGGCAACCGCGTGTTTGACGCTCTGAGAAACCCGTACCTATACTCGATCTGCATCCGCCTGTGGAACTCCGCCCGAACATAAAGCGCCCACCTGAAGGGGGTCGACATGGAAGACGTAGTCATCGTTAGCGGCGTCCGCACGCCCATCGGCAAGTTCCAGGGCGCCTACGCGAACCTGTCGGCTTCCGACCTCGGCGCGATCGTCATCAAGGAGGCCGTAAAGCGCGCTGGCATCCAGCCCGAGCAGGTCGAACACGTCGTCCTCGGCTGCGTCGGCCAGGTGATGGAAGATGGCTACATCTCACGGTACGCCGCCATCAAGGCGGGCATGCCCATTGAGACCCCGGCCGTCACCGTCAATCGCATCTGCGGCAGCGGACTCGAGGCGATCAATACCGCTGCCCGCTACATCCAGACCGGCGACGCGTCCGTCGTCGTCGCGGGCGGCGCCGAGAACATGACGATGATGCCGTACTACATGCGGCAGGGGCGCACCGGCTACCGGATGGGCAACGGCACACTCGAGGACGGCATCCTCCACCTGCTCGGCGACCCCTTCAGCAAGTCCCACATGGGCATCACCGCCGAAAACCTGGCCGAGAAGTACGAGATCTCCCGCGAGGCGCAGGACGAAGTCGCCGTCCGCTCCCAGGAACGCGCCGCCGCCGCCATCGAAGCCGGCAGGTTCAAGGACGAGATCGTGCCCGTCGAAGTGAAGTCCGGCCGCGAGACCGTGACCATCGACCAGGACGAGCACCCGCGGATGACCAGCATGGAAGCGCTGGGCAAGCTCAAGCCTGCCTTCAAGGAAGGCGGCATGGTCACCGCCGGCAACGCCAGCGGCATCAACGACGGCGCCGCCGCCGTCGTGCTCATGAGCGCGTCCAAAGCGCGCGAGCTGGGCGTGAAGCCGCGCCTCAAGCTCGTCGCGCGCGCCGAGTCCGGCGTCGAGCCTTCGATCATGGGCGCCGGCCCGATCCCGGCGGTGCAGAAGGTGCTTGAGAAAGCCGGCCTCACGCTCGACCAGATCGATCTGATCGAACTCAACGAGGCGTTCGCTTCGGTCGCCGCCGCGTGCAGCACGGTTCTCGGACTGGATCCGGAGAAGACAAACGTCAACGGCGGCGCCATCGCGCTCGGCCACCCCGTCGGCGCGACGGGCGCGATCCTCACCGTGAAGATCATGCACGAAATGGAGCGTCGCAACTCGCGCTACGGGCTGGTCAGCCTGTGCATCGGCGGCGGCCAGGGCATCGCATCGATCTTCGAGCGAGTATAGAAGTACGGTAGAAGCGATGCGTCGAACATACGCGAGGGTCGCCGATTTGGCGGCCCTTTCGCTGCCCAGGTGATGGCGAATCCGTCGATTTTTGCTCCAAGAAATGTCATCTCAGTGAAATTTGTGTTCTTGGCCTGAATCGCACGATCCAGATTCGAATCTTGCTCTGTACAGTGCATTCGCGGGGGTAGGAAAGAGGGCGGATTCCGGGCAAACCCTGATCCCTGGCGGCTTGACCCTCGAAGGCGCAACGCTATAATCGCGGCGTTTTGTGCTTGGTGGCGCAAACCCCCGTCCGGCCCGCAAGGGCACCCGGACTCCGCCTCTAGCTGATTGGAGGAACTGTCTGAATAACAGACGATTCTTTGCGGGCGCGCGCGCGGCCTTCATGCTCGCCGGGACGGCGACGGCCGTGAGCGTAGCGCTCCTAAACGATCGAAGGCTTTCACCGGCCTTCGCGGAGGCGGCTCCGGCGCCGCCCCGGACGTCCGTCGGCAACGGCGGGCTCGCCACGGCCTCGCTGCCGTCAGCGAAAACGTTCATCACTCGCCGGATTCTCATCGCGATGATGCTCGCGATGGGAGGCATGGCCGTCGCCGCTTCGATCCCCGCGGTGACGGCGTTCGCGACGAACCTCTGGCTCCCGTCGTCATCCGTGCAGACCGCGGGCGTGCAAGGTCCCTCGACCGAGCTGCGTGCGGCGGCGGGCGTCGGCGGCAACTGGGAGCGGTCCGTCGCATCGGCGGCAGCGCCCGTCGAGGGGTTGGGTGCGCTGGCGATTGCCGGCGCGCACGAACGCGATTACCAGGCGCTCGTCTCGGCGCTCAACCAGCTCGCCGAGGAGAAGGCAGCGGCGACCGCCCGCGCGGCTGCCGCACCCCCGCTCGGGGCGTCGTTCAGCAGGAACGCCGCATCCGGCTACGCGGTGGGCACGGTGTTGAACGCCCGCATCACCATCTATGGCTGCGTCGGGCCCGGCGGCGGCTTCTGCGGCGGCATGGCCGGTGGCGGCCGCGTCTTCGAAGGCGCAGCAGCCTGCAGCTCCGACCTGCCCTTCGGCACGAAGGTGAAGATCCACGGCGACCCGACGGGCCGGGTCTACGAATGCCTGGACCGCGGCGCGCTGCACGCCACCTGGGTCGATGTCTACTTCTACAACACGAGCGACGGGATCGCGTGGCAGAGCGCGCTCGGCGGCACCGTGGCGCGGGTGGAGATCGTGAACTAGGCGAACCACGTTCGCAGGGGCAAAGCAAAAGGCCGGACGTACGTGTCCGGCCCTTTGCTGTCCCTCGCTTCCAGGCGTCCCCTTGACACGGTGTGTGTCCCGTGATACATACACCAGTACGTCCCGTGGGACACAACTAGCAAGGCGTACTCCCATGTCAGAAGCCACGACCCTGACCGTCGAGCGCGTGCAACTGGGCGTCCGCATGGAAAGGCACATGGTCAAGGTCCTCAAGGGCCTCGCCGAGCTCGAAGGCATCACCCTCGGGCAACTGCTCGAGAAGATCGTCCTCCACTCCTTCGAGCCGGTGCCCGGCGACGAAGGCGAATCGTGCGCGAGCCCCCACGGCAAGCGCGCGCTCGCGGCGATCGGCGACCTCAAGCGGATCTATGGCATGGACTTTGACATGCACGCCTTCCGCCAGTTCCAGGAGGACCGCTCGCGCACCGAAACCGCGGACGCACCGTCCGACGCCGCCGCCACGATCGAAGAGTAGTTCGACGCCGACATCATCTGGGTATAGGGGCGCACAGCGGTGCGCCCCGCACCGTGCATCAGCGACTGGGGCGCACAGCGCTGCGCCCTCACCTTGCATCAGCGGTCGGCGGCGCTAGCTCGCACGCATCCCACCCAAAGCTCTCGAACCACGGACCTCCAACACCGTTTTCGATCGCGCGCCTCACGTACGCCACGGTGTTCGGGGGAAGCGCCGTCCTCGCGCACCAACGAAGCTCGCCGCATTTCTCAGGCTCGGCGTTTCGCAGGTCACCCCGCCACCTCGCCGCCGTGACGAAGTAGTCGATGCGCTCGTCTTCCGCGCGGCGGTGCATGACGCCGCCGATGCGCAATGCGTCCGCATCGAGTTCGATGCCTGCTTCTTCACGCGCCTCACGCACTGCCGCGTCGATGATTTGCTCGCCCGGCTCGACATGCCCGGCGATGACGCTGTAGCTACCGTCCTCGTACCCGGTATTGGCGCGGAGCAGCAGCAGCACCTCGCCATCGCGGACCAGCACCACGTGTACGGCCACGGGCATCGTGTGCCGGCGCGTCATCTGCCGGCGAGCGGATTGGCGCCGGTCCCTGCGCCCTCTCGGTCGGCTTCGTCGATGCCGCGCAGCGCGTCGTCGCTCACCTGCACCTCCGGCGTCGTCGCGTAGAAGTGGCGCACGTCCCGCGCATCTCTGGTCGACGCGGCGAGCGAGATCGCCGCCATGCGATCGTAAATCGAGGGCCGATCGCCGACGCCCTCGAGCTGTTCGCGGATGATGCGGGCATCCCACGGCAACAGCTCGATCTTGTTCAGCGCGGCGACGTCCAGGCAGAGGTTGCCGCTAACGTACCACTCGCCCCACATGTCGCCGATCCCGAACGTATCCGGGTCTGCTTCACCCGAGCGGCACTTCTGCCACGCTTTCCCTGCGACCCAGAAGGCGCTCGCCGGCACATCGAGCGGGTCAAAGTCCGGCTTGATGATCCCGCGTTGCAACGCGTCGAGTTGCGCGTCGACCATGCGCCAGCGGCCCTCCTCAGCGTGCCAGTACTCGCACACCCAGTGGTCGACGTACCTTCCCGGCTCAAAGTACGCCGCGAAGCCACAGCGTGCGCGCGCCGGCACGCCCTTCAGCTTGAGAAACGCCGTGAGCAGCGTCGAAAAATGGCGGCAGTTCGCGAGCATGCGGTCGGCTGGCGCGCGAGGCTCCGTGATCGGCGCGTCGTCGAGCGTGCGGATCCGCGCGAGCATCGCCTCCACGCCGTGCAGCCCTTCCTCCGGATAGCGCCCCGGCGGCGCCTCCACGTTGTACGCCTTCAGCCACGCGCGATGGATCAGCACGCCCTGCACGATGTTCACGAGCGGGATCATGAGGTCCGGCAGCGACGCGGCATCGACGCTTTCGAGGCGCGTAAAGTGCCCGGGCGCGGTGTAATACGCAAGTTCTTCGGCGTCGGTCATAGCACGAGGCTGCACGTTTTCGCCGCTGCTGACAAGTGGGCGCGCGCTATGCTTCCGCGCGATGTCGAAGACTCCCGCCAGACGCACGCCAGCAGCGAGACAGCACCCAAACGTCGCGCGCATTCCGGAGATCGTCGGGCGCCTGCAGGACGCGTATGGCGTGCCCGAGTGGCGTCCGCACCATGACCCGACGGCCGAACTGGTGCTGACGATCCTCTCGCAGAACACGTCGGACGCCAACTCCGGCCGCGCGTTCGTGCGGCTGCTCGAAGCGTTTCCGACGTGGGAGGCCGTCGCCGAGGCGCCGCTGCCCGACGTGATCGCTGCCATCCAGCCGGGCGGCCTCGCGCCGACGAAAGCGCCCCGCATCCAGGCCGCCCTGCGCGATCTGCAGCGCCGCGCCGGCGGCTTCGACCTGTCGTTCCTCTCAGACCTGCCGCTCGAGGAAGCGCGCGCGTGGCTGCGCGAACTGCACGGCGTCGGCCCGAAGACCGTCGCGTGCGTGCTGCTGTTCTCGCTCGGCATGCCCGCCATGCCCGTCGATACGCACGTCTTCCGCGTCGCGAGCCGCCTGGCGCTGATCCCCGCGCGCGTCGGCAACGCCGCCATGACCGCCGAAAAAGCGCACGATCTGCTCGAGTCGATGGTGCCGCCGGAAGACTTCTACGCCTTCCACATCGGCCTCATCAAGCACGGCCGCCGCACCTGCACCGCCCAGCGCCCCCGCTGCCCCGACTGCGTGCTGGTCGACCTCTGCCCGAGCGCCACGAAGTTTCACCCTGAGTTGAAGCAGCGCCTGCCCCGCAAGACGACATAACTCGCGGATCTCCCACCCCGCACATCGGACTCCCGGCGATTCTCCATAACGATGTGTTGCGTATGCTTGCGCCCGGCAGTGCGTCGAGAACAACGACGCACTGCCGGGCGTGTGCACGCTCAGCGGGAAAGCTCCGCCTGCCACGGATGACCGAGGAGGGCGATCGCGTTGCTCAGCCAGCCACGCTGTTGCGCCGACAGTAGCGGAAGCGCCCTCGCGAAGTCGAGCTTGTCACGGCGCCGCAGGTCGCGCGACTTGAAGAACAGCAGGACTTCAGGCGCGACGACGGGCACGCCCCACGCAGACTCCTGGATGGCGTCGCGCACCGGGAACGTGATGCGCGGCTCACGCGAGAGGATCCAGTCGTCGCCGGAGCGGTCGTCGATCTGGAACTCGACTATGAAGCCCTGCTCCATCTTCGCGATGCCGTCGCTAGGGAGCGCTTCGCCGGTGTCAGGCCGCGCGTGGATGTGCGCGGGCGGCTCGAGCCGGGCGCCATCCCAGGGATCGGCGTTGTCTTCGCCGACGCTCGGCCCGTGCGGGAGCAACTGCCAGCCACGCAGGTGTTCGAACAGCGCCTGCTGGTCCGTCGCGAACACCGAGATATCGACGTCGCCGTGCTCGCGGGTGGTGCGGTTCAGCCAGGCGTCGATGGCCCAGCCGCCGCAGAGCGCCCAGGTCGCCGGGAACGATGCCATGACATCCGCGAAGTGCGCTACCGGCTCGGGGGCGCGATGCGCCCGTGGGTGTGTTTCAGGTAGAGACAAGGAGTGCTCCTCATATGGCACGCATCCGCCAGCACCGAAACCGGCACTGCGGACGCGCTGTGCGATTCGACGGTCGGGTAGGAGCGCACCCGGCGTCGAGCGGAGTCGCCTTGGCTAGGCCGCTCGAACCTCGGGGCGCATGCGGAGAGTTGTTCTGCTCACGATGGCCTCCTTTAGAATCGAACATGGCGATTCTAGCAGGCTGTGCGCCGCCTGTCGCCTTGACTCGCCCCGTAGCCGGATCGATAATGATGACTAAATCGATTGACTTTCCGCAGTTCGATTTTCCCACCCCCGGAGGCCCACCATGGTGACCCAGCGCCGCACTCGCTCCGAATTCGCCGTCGACCAGTCGAACGATCCGATTTGGAAGGCCGAGATCGATAACTTCGAGAAGCAGGCGCACGATTGGCGAGCGGGCGGCGGCCTCGGCGACGACTTCCGCCCCTTCCGCCTCCAGCACGGCACCTACGGTCAGCGTCAGGCCGACAACCAGATGATGCGCATCAAGGTGCCCCACGGGACGATGACACCGGAACAGCTCCACGCCGTCGCTGACTGCGCCGAACTGTACGCCCCGCGCAAACTCGGACACGTCACGACGCGCCAGGCGATCCAACTCCACTTCATCCAGCTCGAAGACGCCCCCAAGGTCATGCGCCGTCTCGCCGAGGTCGGCATGACCACGCGTGAGGCGTGCGGCAACACCGTGCGCAATGTCACCGCCGACCCGCTGAGCGGCATCGCCGACGACTGCGTCTTCGACGTCACGCCGTACGCCGAGGCGGCGATGCGCTACTTCCTGCGCAACCCCGTCAACCAGAAGCTCCCGCGCAAGTTCAAGATCACCTACTCCGCCAGCCCCGCCGACCGCGGCCTCATCCCCATGCACGACATGGGGCTCGAGGCGGTGAAGAAAGACGGCGTCGAGGGCTTCCGCCTCGCCGTCGGTGGCGGTCTGGGCGCGGCGCCGCGTCTCGCGGACACCCTCGCGGACTTCGTCCCGCTGAACGAACAACTCCGCGCCATCGAAGCGGCGCTCCGCGTCTGGGACCGGCTCGGCGAGCGGCGCAACAAGAACAAGGCACGGATCAAGTTCCTCATCGCGAAGATCGGCATCGATGAGTTCCGCCGCCTCTGGGAAGATGAGCTTGCGACCCTCCCCGAAGCGTTCGACGAACGCTACCGGGACCCCGACATGACGCTGATCGAAGAAGCGCCGGCGACCGGCTCCTACGCGTCGCGCAACGGCGCCCCAGTGGCCGAGCGCGAAGGCTTCGAGGTCTTCCGTCGCACGAACGTCGTCCGCCAGGCGCAGCCCGGTTGGAACTCGATCCACGTGCTGCTGCCCATCGGCGATGCCAACGCCGGCCAGATGCACGCGCTCGCCGAGATCGCGCGCAAGTACGCCAACGGCCACATCCGCACGTCGGCGGCGCAGAACTATGTGCTCCGCTGGGTTCACGAAGATGACCTCGTCGCGGTGCACGCCGCCCTCATCGACATCGGCCTCGCCGAAGCGCACGCGATGACCATCTCCGACGTCATCACCTGCCCCGGCGCCGACACCTGCTCGATCGGCGTTACGTCGTCGAAGGGTCTCGGCACCGAGCTGCGCGACCGCATCCTCGCCGGAAACGGCAAGTACCGCGACCCGCTCGTAAACGACATCCGCATCAACATCAGCGGCTGCCCGAATTCGTGCGGCCAGCACCACATCGCCGACATCGGCTTCTACGGCATGGCGATCCGCATGGGCGAGCGGCAGGTGCCGGCGTTCCAACTCATGCTCGGTGGCAACGGCCACGGCGAGGGTCGCCTCGCCAAGGTGACGATGAAGATCCCCGCCCGCCAGATCCCCGACGCGGTCGAAAAGCTCATCGACACCTACGTGGACGAGCGCACCGAGGGCGAGCCGTTCGGGCAGTGGTACCAGCGCATTGGCGTGCCGCACGTCCAGGAAGTGCTCGCCGGCTACAAGATCGTGCCCGAGTTCAACAAGGACCCCATGGCGTATGTCGACTGGGGCCAGACCAAGTTCTTCACGCTCGACGACATGGGCGAAGGAGAGTGCGCGGTCTAGCGACGGCGCGCTACGTGGCGAGAGGTTCATGACGCGGCAAACGGTCGGCGACGACATCTACGAGCAGCTCAAGCTTCACTCGAACACGCTCGATGACGCGTCGCCCCAGGAGATCCTCCAGTGGGCGGCGCGCGAATATCAGCCCGGGCTCGCGCTCGCCTGCAGCTTCGGCGGGCCGTCCGGGATGGTGCTGCTCGACATGGTCATGCAGATCGACCGCGCCGTCGAAGTGTTCTACCTCGACACGGACTTCCTCTTCCCGGAGACCTACAGCCTGCGCGATGCCGCGGCCGCGAAGTACGACTTCAAACCGGTCGGCTACATGTCGCTGCTGACGCCCGACCAGCAAGCGCGGAAGCACGGCGATGCGCTCTGGGCGCGTGATCCCGACGCCTGCTGCGCGATCCGCAAGGTGGAGCCGAACCGCCGCGCGCTCGAGGGCAAGACCGCGTGGATCAGCGGCATTCGCCGCGACCAGACGAAAGAGCGCAACGATGTCGATATCGTCCAGTGGGACGAGAAGTTTGGCCTGGTCAAGATCAACCCGCTCTCTTCGTGGTCGGAGTCGCAGGTCTGGAAGTACATCATCGACAACCGCGTGCCGTACAACGAACTGCACGATCGCAATTACCCGAGCATCGGCTGCACGCACTGCACGAAGGCCGTGCGCCCCGGCGATGATCCGCGCAGCGGCCGCTGGCAGGGCTTCGACAAGACGGAGTGCGGCCTGCACGTCGCCGATGGCGATCCCGCCGCGCAGGCCGCGCAGGCCGTCGAGTAGCGCCCGCCGCGCGTCGCGGCACGGCCACCACGTTGAGGATTGACCCGCTCAGGGCGCGCCCGGGCGGGTTTGATTTGGGGACAACGAAGTCCCGCTACATCGATTGGATCAGGAGGAAATTGAGGTTGGAGCAGCAGGGATTCACGGTCTGGTTTACCGGACTTTCCGGCGCCGGCAAGACGACCATCGCGGACGCTATCGAGCCGATCCTGCGCGAGCGCGGCATCACAAAGCTCGAAAAGCTGGACGGCGATGTCGTCCGCACGCACCTGAGTAAGGGGCTCGGGTTCAGCAAGGAAGACCGCGACACGAACATCCGCCGCATCGGCTGGGTCGCCGAAGTGCTGACGCGCAACGGCGTCTGCGTGCTCGCGTCGGCGATCTCGCCTTACCGCGAGATCCGCGATGAGGTGCGCGCCAACGTCGGCAACTTCGCCGAGGTCTACGTCAAGTGCTCGATCGAAGAGCTGACGCGCCGCGACGTCAAGGGCCTCTACGAAAGAGCGCTCAAGGGCGAGATCGCGAACTTCACGGGCGTCAGCGACCCCTACGAGCACCCGCTCAATCCCGACGTCATGGTCGACTCAGAGACCGAAGACCTGGACGAAAGCGTCGCCAAGGTGCTGGCAAGGCTCGAAGAGCTTGGCTTCGTGCCGGTCGGCGCCACCGCGTAAGACACCAGTAGCCGCGCGATCCTTCGCGCGAGGACGGAGCGCTGCACACACATGGCTGATGGAGTGGAACAGGGATTGATCGCACCGCACGGCGGCAAGCTCAACCCGAGAGAAGTACAGGGCGCCGCCGCGCGCGCGCTCGAAGAAAAAGCGCAGTCGCTGCCGAAGCGCGTGCTCAACTCGCGCGAGACATCGGACCTGGAACTGCTGGCGAGCGGCGGCTTCAGCCCGCTCGATGGCTTCATGACGCAGGCGCAGTACAAGAGCGTCGTCGATAGCATGCATCTGCCCGGCGGACTGCCGTGGTCCATCCCGGTGACGCTCAGCGTCTCGAAGGAGCAGGCGAACACGATCAAGGACGAACTCGCGCTCACCGACGCCGCCGGCGATGCGCTGGCGGTGCTCACCGTCGAGGACACGTACGAGTACGACCGGCAGCACGAGGCGCAGTCCGTCTACCGCACGACCGAAGAAGCGCACCCCGGCGTTGCCGCCGTCTACGCCCAGGATGACGTGCTCGTCGGCGGCTCCGTTCAGGTCTTCCGCCGTCCCGCGAACCCGACGTTCCCGCAGTACCGCCTCGACCCTGCCCGGACCCGCGCCGCTTTCGTAGAGCGCGGCTGGAAGAAGGTCGTCGGGTTCCAGACGCGCAATCCCGTACACCGCGCCCACGAGTACATCCAGAAGTGCGCGCTGGAGATCACCGACGGCCTGCTGCTGCACCCGCTCGTCGGCGACACGAAAAGCGACGACATCCCGGCTGAAGTGCGCATGGAGTGCTACACCGTCCTCCTCGACAACTACTACCCGAAGGACCGCGTCCTGCTGTCCGTGCTGCCCGCCGCGATGCGCTACGCCGGCCCGCGCGAGGCGATCTTCCACGCGATCATGCGCAAGAATTACGGCTGCTCGCACTTCATCGTCGGGCGCGATCACGCCGGCGTCGGCAACTATTACGGCACCTACGACGCACAGCTAATCTTCAGCGAGTTCGATGCCCAGGCGCTCGGCATCACGCCGCTCTTCTTCGAGCACACGTTCTTCTGCAAGGCGTGCGAGGGCATGGCGTCGAGCAAGACCTGCCCGCACGGCGCCGATGAGCGCGTGTCATTGTCCGGCACCCAGGTGCGCGAGTTCCTGTCGAAGGGCGTCGAGCCGCCGCACGAATTCTCGCGGCCCGAGGTCGCGCGCGTGCTGATCGCCGCGGAGCGGGCGAAGGTCGGCTGATGGACGCCGGGCGCGCACACGAGGCTGCGCTGCCCGCGCCTGCCGCCGAAGGCGAGCGTCACCTGAGCGTGCCCGCGCCCACGTGGCGCATCGTCGCAGGGATAGCGTTGCGCGCCGTCTACGTCATCGTTGCGGTCGCCGTCTTCGTCTTCGCGCTGCAGACGCTGAAGTCCGGCGCCGGCGCGCTGCGGCCGATCCTCGACGGCTTCGACGCGCAGGGCACGGCGAACATCCTCGGCCTCGGCTGGCTCGGCTCGTATGCCGTCCTCAGCGGATCGCCAGTCGCGGCCATCGCCCTCAGCCTGTTCTCAGACGGCGTCATCTCGGACACCGAAACCTTCGCCATGATCAACGGCTCGCGCATGGGCGCGTCGTTCATCGTGCTGTTCGTCGGATTCCTCTACTGGGTGCGCGGCAAGCGCAATCCCGATGGCCTGTACATCGGCGTTGTCGCGCTGCTGACGGCGTTTAGCCTCTGGGGCCCGGTGATCCCGCTCGGCCAGCTCATCCTCAACGAAGGCTGGTTCGATGGCGTGCGCTTCGGCAGCCCCGGCGTCCTGACGTCGGTCGTGGACGTCGTCTACGACCCGATGATCGAGCGCATGGACACGCACCTGCCGCGGCTCGCGATGTTTGGCATCGGCGTCGTCGTGCTGCTGCTCAGTTTCAGCATCTTCGACCGCGTGCTGCCGAACCTCGACCAGCCCGGCGAGCGCTTCGAACGTGCGTCCGAGTTCTTGCACCGCCGCTACGCGATGTTCGTCTTCGGCATTCTCGTCACGCTGATGACGTTGTCGGTGTCGCTTTCGCTCACGATCCTCGTGCCGCTCACGCTCAAAGGCTACGTCAAGCGCGACAGCATCATCCCGTACGTGATGGGCGCAAACATCGCGACGTGGATCGATACGCTGTTCGCCGGACTGCTGCTCGACACCCCGCGTGCGTTCACGATCGTGTTCGTGCAGATGGTGACGGGGGCGGGCGTGTCCTTGTTCGTACTCGTATTCCTGTACGAGCCGTACAAGCGCGCGATCTTGCGCCTGTCGCACCTCGCCGTGCGCGACCGCCGTGGCTTCGCCGTCTTCCTGGGCGCCGTGCTCATCGTGCCGGCGCTCCTGCTCGTCGTATGACCGCTAGCGACGGTCACGTCGCAGGCATCAGCACCTTCGTCTTCGACGCCAACCGCCAGATCAGGCATATGTCCGCCTACTTCGACGTTGTCGCAGTAGCAGCCGCGATGCGTGCATAATGTGAACCATGCGCCGGTTGTTACGCCGCACCCTGCCGTTTGCGGTGCGGTGGCGCCTTCGCGAGTTGGTTCGTCGGGCCGGTGATGCGCGCTGCGGCGTGCGATTCGCCACATCGGGTGTCGACGCACCGCCGCGATCATTCCTGGTCTGCGAGTACGCGCTTCCGCTCGTCTGCTATCCCGGCCAGGAGGCGGCATTCGCCGCGAAGCGTTCGAACATCGAACTTGCGTTGCACAGCATCGATGGCATGCTGGTGCAGCCCGGAGAGACCTTATCGTTCTGGAAATGCGTCGGACCTCCGACGGTTCGGCGTGGCTATGGCGTCGCCGCCGCGCTGAAGGACGGCGAGCTAACGTCCGAGGTCGGTGGCGCGATCTGCTTCGTCTCAACCATCCTCTACAACGCTGCGCTGTTGAGCGGCATGACCGTCGTCGAGCGCTACGGCCATAGCGTCGATTCCTACGGCGATGCCCGCTACTTCGAGCTCGGACGCGACGCCGCCGTCGAGTACGCGTATCGCGACTTTCGCGCGCGCAACGATTTCGAAGATGACCTGCAGCTACGTGCCTGCCTCGACGACAGCATGGCGGTGATCGAGGTGCGATCGACCCGGGACCTCCACCTCTGCGTCGAGCTAGACGTGCGGTCGGCAAAGAAGCGCGCCAATGGCGAGTTCGCAGTCAACACTGTCCGCCATCTCCTCGTCGATGGTCGGGCGCGGACCGACGACCTGGGGATCACGGTCTATCGCCATCCACCGGTCCAGTGACGATGCCCCCCGTTCCGCCAAACCCCCGCGTTCGCTAGCATCCACCGGCAACCAACGCGACGCCACAGGAGATCCCATGTCCGTTCTCGTCAACAAGGACACGCGCGTGCTGGTGCAGGGCATCACCGGCAAGGAAGGCTCCTTCCAGACGCAGCGCTGCATCGAGTACGGCACGAAGGTCGTCGCCGGCGTCACGCCCGGCCGCGGCGGCGAGAAGACGGACCAGGGCGTGCCTGTCTTCAACACCGTGTCGCAGGCCGTCCGCGAGACCGGCGCCGAATGCGCGCTGATCTTCGTGCCGCCGCCCTTCGCCGCCGATGCGATCCTTGAAGCAGCCGACGCCGCAATCCCGCTCGCCGTCTGTATCACGGAAGGCATCCCGACGCTCGATATGGTGAAGGTGAAGCGCGCGATTACCGGTGGCAAGACACGCCTCATCGGCCCCAACTGTCCCGGCGTCATCACCGCCGGCGAGTGCCGCGTCGGCATCATGCCCGGTCACGTCTTCTCGACGGGCAGCGTCGGCGTCGTCTCGCGCAGCGGCACGCTGGTCTACGAGGCCGTCGATCAACTCACCCGGCGCGGCATCGGCCAGACAACCTGCATCGGCGTCGGCGGCGACCCCATCATCGGCACGACTCAGCGTGAAGCGCTCGAACTGCTGAACGGCGACGACGACACCGCCGCCGTCGTCCTCATCGGCGAGATCGGCGGCAGCGCCGAGCAGGACGCCGCGGACTACATCAAAAAGCACATGCGCAAGCCCGTCATCGCCTTCATCGCCGGCTCGACGGCCCCGCCCGGACGCCGCATGGGCCACGCCGGCGCCATTATCTCAGGCAACACCGGCACCGCCGACGCGAAGAAGTCCGCCCTCGGCGACGCCGGCGTCACCATCAGCGACTCCCCCGCAGAGATCGGCGCCACCACCGAACGCGTACTCCGCGAACGTGGCCTCCTGTAACTCCCCTGCTCACTGTCCTCTTCTATTCCGCCTGCCGCGCGTGCCCCGTTCGATCGGCTCGTCCTCCCTTTATCGACCGCGGGCTTTCAGCCCGCGCGGCTCACCCGCACAGCCGGCGGTTGGCGAGCACACGCGCAGAGAGCTGCGAAACCGGAGTGCTTGTCGCGTGCCGCTGATTCATTATCCGAGCGCGGGCTTTCAGCCCGCGCGGCTCGCACGCAGAGCGGCCGATGGCCAGCACGCGCGCAGAAAGCTGCGCAGCCGGGAGCGCTTGTCGCGTGCCGCTGATTCATTATCCGAGCGCGGGCTTTCAGCCTGCGCCGCTCGCACGCACAGCGGCCGATGGCCAGCACGCGCGCAGAAAGCTGCGCAGCCGGGAGCGCTTGTCACGTGCCGCTGCTCCGTGAAACGGCTAGCATTTCGCCACGCCGGGAGGGACTCATGCCACTCAACAACGACAACACCACGCTCACACCCCGCACGTCGTTCGAAGACGCGCCGTCACTGGCATTCGACTTCGAAGGCGTCCGCATCGGCGTCGCCGAGTACGACGAAGGCCCCACCGGCTGCACCGTGATTGCGTTCGACAAACGCGTGATCTCCGCATCCGATGTCCGCGGCGGCTCGCCGGGCGTGTTCATGGCGGACGCCGGCAACTGCAACGCGATCTGCTTCTCCGGCGGCTCCCTGCTCGGCCTCGAAGCGATCGCCGGTGTCGCCTCCGAGATCTACGCGATGAATGGGCACAAGCCCGGCTGGGAGCACATCCCATGCGTGCAGGGCGCGATCCTCTTCGACATGGCCGGCCCGAACAGCGTCTACCCGGATAGCGCGCTGGGACGCGCCGCAGTCCGCGACGCGAAACCCGGCGTGCTGCCGCTAGGGGCGCGTGGCGCCGGACGCAACGCGCGCGTCGGCAAGGGCCTCGGCTGGAACATGAGCGAGCCCGCCGGACAGGGAGGCGCATTCGCGCGGTACGGCGAGACGAAGATCCTCGTGCTCACCGTCGTCAACGCGATCGGCGCCATCGTCGACCGCGCCGGCCGCGTCGTTCGCGGACACCTCACCAACAGAGGCGCCCGCGTGCGCATCGAAGAGGATCTTGCGCGGCGCATGCACGCTGCGCAGCAGGCGCCCGGCGGCGCGCCCGGCAACACGACGCTCACCGCCGTCATCACCAACCAGCGCGTCGGCGGCCGCGACCTGCAACAACTCGCACGCCAGGTCCACGCGTCGATGGCCCGCGCCATCCAGCCGTTCCACACGATCAACGACGGCGACGTGCTCTTCGCCTGCAGCACCTGGGAAGTCCAGAACGACGCGCTCCCCACGATGGCGCTCGGGGTCCTCGCGTCCGAACTCGCGTGGGATGCCGTGCTGGCGTCGTTCTTCTGACCGCCCCGGTCATTCAGAGCGAAGCGAAGAATCTCTCCGCACACGATCACCGCAATCACACCAGAGCGTCGCCAATGCCCCACAACAAGCTCCCCCTCTCCGCTCGGCGGAGAGGGGGTTGGGGGGTGAGGTCCACCTTGCTACGCTGATCGCACCAAGGGGAGTAACCGGACCGCATACGGTCACCACGGTCGTCAATACGCGCGAGACCCAGCGCCGGCCGTGGAGCGAGAGCCTTCTCGTCGGTGAGACCTTGCCACATCGTTTGATGCGGCAAGGGTCACCGCCATGACGGGAAGGATTTTTCATGCTCGACAGACTCTTCGACATGCTGGGTGGTGGCGACGATGACGGCGACGACCGCGATCGCCGCCGCCGTCAGCCGCAGCAGGGCGGCATCCGCGGCTTCATCGCCGGCCTCTTCGGCGGCGACGATGATGACGACGGCTCCTACGACGACCGCCGCGGCGCACGAGACGACCGCCGCCGCTACGACGATGATGATGACGACGACGACGAATACGCGCGAGGCCGTGGCCGGCGTCGCCGCGACGGCGACGATGACGGCGGCGGCCTCGGCTTCGGCGACGACTGACGTCCGCGTACGTCCACGCCGGTAACGCGGCGGGTGTAAGATCCACCCGCCATGAGCCGCGCCGCCGTCGACACGCAAGCGCCGCAATGAACGCCCGCGAAGGCCTCGCGATCCGCCCCGCGCACGAGCGCGACCTGCCGCGCCTGACCGAGATCTACAACCACTACGTGCTGAACACGGCCATCACGTTCGACATCGAACCGTACACCACGGAGATGCGCCGTCCCTGGTTCACACAGTTCCGCGCAACGGGGCCGCACCGCCTGCTCGTCGCCGAAGCCGACGGCACGGTCGTCGCCTACGCCGGCACGCACCAGTTCCGCACGAAAGCGGCATACGACACCAGCGTCGAAGTGACGATCTACTGCACGCCCGACGTCACCGCGCGCGGCATCGGCACCGCGTTGTACGCCGCGCTCTTCGACGCCGTCCGCGACGAAGACATCAACGCATTCATCGCGGGCATCACGCTCCCCAACGATGCGTCGGTCACGCTCCACGAACGCTTCGGCTTCCGCCCCGCGGGTGTCATGCACTCCATCGGCCGCAAGTTCGACCGCTACTGGGACGTCGGCTGGTATGAGCTGGTCGTCCGACGATAGTCGCTGGCACGCTCGCGGCTACGCCGCCTCATCGGCCGGCACCGCCTTCGGAGCCGGATTGCCGAACGAGAAGACGTCCGCCCACGTCAGTCGCAGCGCGTACAGCGAGATCACGCCCATCACCGTGATCGACGCGATGTTGAAGATGTGCGCGGCGATCGCGAACGCCCCCGCCGGCCCCGCCGCGACGCCCAACGCCTTCACCAACTCCGTGATCGCCACCTCGTACGCGCCGATGTTCGACGGCGCGATCGGCACCGCGCTGATCATATTCGCCGCGATCATGATCAGCATCCACGCCGGCATCGACAGGTGTATGCCGAACGCCAGCCCGAACAGCGCGAACATCCCTACTTCGAGCAGCCAGATCGCGAATGAAAGCGCCATCGCCTGCGCGCCCAGCCGCAGGTCGCGAAATACCGCAAGCCCGTCGATGAAATGCGGCACGGCTTCTTCGAGCAGCAGTCGCGGCGGGTCCGGCAGCAACGGGATGAACCCGCGCTGCGTCCACCCTTCCGAAAGCTTCAGGTGCGAGAGCGGGATCACCGCCAGCACGGCCCCCGTGATCAGACCCAGCAAGCCCCAGAAGATCTCCGTCGGAAAGCCTTCGATGTTGATCAGCGCCAGCCCGATCAGCCCCAATACCGCGAACGCAATGCCATCCAGCAGCGATTCGGTCGCGAAGACCGTCGCCGCCAGCCGGGCGCGGCTCACGTCGTAGCGCTGCGCCGGCACCTGCACGCGGATCAGGTCGCCGATCCGCGCCGGTACGATGTTGTTCGCCATGCACGACACCATGAAGATGCCGAAGAGCTGCGCCAGCGGGATCTGCGCGAACGTCGACATCATCAGGCCCCAGCGCTGGGCGACGAGCAGCTTCGACGCGCCGAACAGCACGATCGCCGGCGCGATGTACACGTAGTTCGCGGATCGCAGCGCATCCCATGCGTCGCCGAGGTCGACGCGCCAGAAGAGGAAACCCAGCAGGGCAAGGCTGACAGCCGTGCGGATGAGCAGGCGCGGCTCGATGAGGCGTAGCATCCTGTACAGGTACCTCGCAGCCAACCGTACCATAGCCACCCGGCGCTCCTACCGGCTGTTTGGCCGTCGCGCTAACCTGAACTACCGAGCCAGAAGCGCTGCTTGGCACAGGCGCGCTCATAGCCTATAACAATCACAGGTATAGAAGACCTCTTGGCGAATGAATCCGAAGGGAGCGAGTATGGTCGTCGGGACGAAGGTCAACGCGGAGCGCGTGTACTACAACTATGGCGGCGGTCTTCCGCCCGTCGAGCTTGATCCGGAGCCGGCCCTGCCGCTGTCCCAGCAGCAGGACGATCTGCCGAAACTGATCACCGACACGACGCTCCGCGACGGCGCGCAGGATAGCCGCTTCGCAATCTTCCCGTCGGACGTGCGGCTCAAGTACTACGACCTGCTGCATCGCCTCGACAACAACCTCGGCGCCATCTACGCCGTCGAAGCGTTCATCTATCAGAAGCGCGACGTCTGGACGCTTGAAAAACTGCTCGAGCGCGGCTACGAATGGCCGCGCGTCACAACCTGGACGCGCGCCACGCCCAAGGACATCAAGCTGCTCGTCGATGTCTCCCAGGGGAAGGTGAAGGAGACGGGCATGCTCGCCTCCGCGTCCGACCACCACATCTTCGACAAGCTCGCCTACGCCTCCAAGGAAGAGGCGATCGAAAAATACCTGCAGCCGATCCGCACGGCGCTTGAGAACAACATCGTGCCGCGCGTCCACCTCGAAGACACGACGCGCGCCGATATCCACGGCTGGGTAATCCCCTTCATGCAGCGCGTGCTCGATGAATCCCGCGGCATCGCGAAGTTCCGCGTCTGCGACACGATCGGCTGGGGCAGCCCCGATCCGTATGCCAAGCTCCCGTGGGGCATCCCCCGCTTGATCACGACGCTCCGCGCGGAAACCGGCGCCGAACTTGAGTTCCACGGACACAATGACTTCGGCCTCGCGACGGCGAACACCATCGCCGCCTGGCGTTACGGCGCGAAAAAGGCGAACGTCGCCTTCGCCGGCCTTGGCGAGCGCACCGGCAACACATCGCTGGAGCAGATGGTCGCCGCCCTCATCCGCCACTACGGCGATCCCGGCTTCGACCTCAAGGCGCTCGAAGATATGAAAACGCTCATCGATACGGAGGTGACGCCGCTTCCCGACCGCGCGCCCATCATCGGCGAAGTCTTCACGACCACCGCGGGCATCCACCAGGCAGGCGTCGGGCGCCAGGGCGGCGCGCCGGGCGGCCTCATCTACCTGCCGTTCGCCGCTTCGCTCTTCGGACGTCGCGAAGTCGAGCTGAGCCGCATCGGGTCGCTATCCGGCTCCGAAGGCATTATCTCCGTGCTCAACCGCGAACTGGAACGCACAGGCAGTGACACGCGCGTGAAGGAGACCAGCCGCGTCGTAAAGCAGATCTACGATCGCATCCAGGACGAATACAACGGCCAGTACGACGAGCAGCACGACCACTGGGTGAACTCCCGGCGCGCGTTCTTCACGTCGGAGGACATCATCGATCTCGCCCGCGAGCTTGGTGCGCTCTGAGCGGTCGTTGGTACTCGCCGTAACGTGGAATCGCGGAAGTTGCGCACCGCACGCCGTTCAGGCGCTATGCTGGCGGCGTACGATAATGCGTCAAACGACGCGGGACCTGGAACCGGAGGTCGAGCGTAGGCAGGAAGCCGATGGCCCAGTACGTCACGATCCGGCGGTGGACCCTCAAAGAGGGCGTCTCGGAAAGCGATCTCGTTGCCCTCGTGCGCGATGGCATCATCCCGGCATACAGGAAACAACCCGGCTGTCTGCGGCTGATGCTCCTGCGCGTCGCCGATCCACCTTCCTATCTCGCGACGACGCACTGGGAGAGCAAGGAAGCCTACGATCGTTGGGCCGGCGAAGGCGGCCAATCCTGGCGCGATGAATATCGCCCGACGCTCGAACGTTGGTTGGAGTTCATGACGTTTCAAGACGAGTGGGAGACCGACCTCGTCGTCGCCAGCGACTGATCGAATCGCGGTGAGATAGCCCCGGCATCCCATTTTCCGAAATTTTGTGCCGTCGGCTTTACAGAATTCGTATCAAAACCGCGAGACCCCGTTGACAGCAACGGACCCGCGGGCGTAACATGTACATGAAATCACAAACAGGCCCCACGCATCCCGCTTGTGGGGCTTCGTGCCGGCGAGGGCACGGCCGAACCACCGCGATTCTCTCGTAGAAGCGCGGCGGGCGGGGGAACCAGGGTCCGCATTGCGCGGATGGGGTGAATCGAGCGTCGACCCGGGTTTACCGGCGGCGGCGACTTGTAGGGCAGCCTTCAGCCCGAACCCGTCAGCTAACCCCGCAGGCAGATCAGAAGGCCCGTGATTGGACATCCGGTAGCTTTCTGACTTCCGTATGAGCGGAGGTCCGGCCGACAGGCCCTGGAGGACTGCCTCATGAACACCAATCTGCCCCGAACATGCCCCCGCTGTCGCGGATCGATGATCGTAGAGCGTGACTGGTACGGCGCCTACAGCACCTGTTTGTGCTGCGGCTACGTCCACGAAGCCGTCTCAACGCCCCCGATCGACCTGCTCGAAGAGGAAGAGGGCCACCCCCGCCAGCGCCGGCGCCAACCGTCGCACGGCAAGCTTCGTCTCTAGCATCTCACCAATGGCCATCCTGCGCGTTGAAAGCGTCCCGGGCGTATTGACCGGGCGTTTTCCTTTGCCATCGCCGGGTCTAAGATTGCGGCGGTGCGAAGCGGCGACCCGCCAATCTGCACGCACCCGGTAGGAGGTCACGTTGCTCTACATCCGGCTTTCATTGATGAACCCCAAACCCGGGAAGGACCACGAGGTCGCCGCGATCATGGACGACCTCGTGACCTACTACAAGCAGCAGGACGGCTTCGTCGACGGCTATAAGCTGCGCGCCGCCGATGAGACCGGCGACATCGGCCGCGTCACCGTCTGGCGCTCGGAGGAGGAAGCCGACCGCACCGCGCAGAACACCCATGTCATGTCACGGCGCTCCGATCTCATGCCGCTGATCGAAGAAGGTTCGCACGAAGAACGCTCGTTCTTCGCGGAAGAGGAGTCGAAGCCGCTGTCGCAGCTTCTGCGCAAACTGGGTCTTTAGATCTCGACCGCCGCCGGCACCATGTCCTGCTCTTCAAGCTCCGCAAGCTCCGGCTCGGTGTTGATCATCGTCCAGCCCACCCAAAACGCCAGCGCGCTCACGATGCCGACGGCCGTCACCACCGGCAGCGCGACCACCAGGTAGCTCCGCCGCATCATGCCGACGAGCATGAACAGCATCTGCACCGCAGACGCGATCATCAGGATCATGCCGAGTTCCCGCGACCGTCCCACCGGGTCCCTCCTCCTGGACTATGCGCCGCTGGTCGCCTTCCGCAGGTCCGGCGGCAACAGGTTCGGAATGCTGTCCTCGATCGGGTATCGCTCGTCGCACTTGGCGCAATAGAGCGTGCCGCGGATCACTTCGTCGTCCTTCTCTTCGTCGATCGTGAGCGTCAACTCGCTCTTGCACATCGGGCAGGCGAGGATCTCCATCAGGTCTTTGCGCATGCGTATCGCTCCCTCGAACGTTGCTGAGTACCACGACAGAGTACAGCGAGACCGCGATGTCCGACTAGTCCCGCTCGCGTCCGAATGTACCCGCAGCCCCGCGCCCGCCCTCGGCGCATGAGCAATTGATCATGCTTGTCAAGCGCGAGTCGTCCATGTCAAGCGAATCTGTATCGCGCCACGGCGCCATCCCGTACGATCGCCGCGACATAGAGGGCAGAGACGCTGCAGCTTCACGCTCGGCTTGGGACGGAACACATCATGCTTCACACGACGCTCTCACGCGTGGCCGTCGCCGGCGTGCTCGCCGCTGCGGCGCTTAGCGTCGCGGCCGGCGCGCTCAGCCTGACGACGACACGTACCGCCTACGCCGCCGACGAGGTCGCCTGCAACGGCGACCACGCGCTCGAAGACGATGGCTACGCATGCTCACCGCTGCTCAACAAGGGCACCGGGTCGACCATCGGTGAGGCCTTCAGCATCCGTGCCGGCTCCGTGCTCACCATCTACACCAACCTGTTCTCACCGCTCTCCGACGACGGTCACAGCGAGCAAAAGCTCTGCGTCGACGATGATGACGACCCCTTCGACGAAGAAGAATCATGCCTCGGCGACACCGCCGAGGGCCACATCAACGACGACATGCTCGTCCCCGCCCCCGCGAATCAGGAGGAGGACGACGGCGAGTACGAGTTCCTGATCGAAGACGAGCAGCTCGAAGAGTTCTCCGGCGCCGGCTCCAGCGCCGGCCTCGGCGGCTACGCCGTCAACGTTTCGAGCTACACCTACTTCTCCTTCCACTTCGACGAGGCGCAGTACTCGGTCGAGACCTTCCTCCAGCCCGAAGATGACGGCCCGGAGACCGAAACGCCCGAGGTGACGAAGACCGGCGGCCCCGGCCGCACCTCCACCGTCGTCAGGACGACGACGGCGGTCCGCACGACGACGCCCACCGTCACCGGCGAGACCGAAACGCCCACCAGCACACCCACGCTCACCTCGACCAGCACATCCACCAGCACCTCGACGCCCGGAAACGGCACGACGACCACCAACCGCCCACCGCCCAACGGCGTTGGCGGCTCGACCACCACGCCTCCGACGGCAACCCCGGTCAACACCGTGCTTGCGCAAGAAGTGACACCGACGGCCAGCGCGATCGGCGTCTCGCTGCCGGCAGCCGGCGGCGGCGGCTCGATGGACATGGTGCGCGATAACCTGCCGCTGCTCCTGCTCTCGATGTGGCTGATCGTCCTCGTCATCGTCGGCGGCGCCGTCACCCAACGCCGCGGACTCTAGTTACACGAGCCGGGCTTTCAGCCCGCGCGGCACACTACGAGCGCGGGCTTTCAGCCCGCGCGGCTCCGCGCAGCATCACGCCGCCCACACCACCGCGCCGCGCAGCAGCAGACAGAACGCCGCCGGCCGTGGCCGCGAGCCTCACCGCTCAGCCAGGGCACAGCACACCTTCCGTTGACTTGACCTAACCGCGATCCTATACTGCTCTGCGCTGTCGAACAGCCCAGATCGATGCTGAACCGACCAGCCCGGCCTCCCTCCATGACGGCGGAGCGCACGGGCGGTTTGCTCTACTGGACATGCATTATCGGAGGATGGATTGCACGAGTACGAATTGGTGGTGGTGATCAACCCGGAGATCGCCGAGGAAGAAGTCCCGGCGGCCGTCGAGCGCGTCACCGGCGCCATCACAAGCCGCGGCGGCGAAGTCGCCGAAGTCACGCCATGGGGCCGGCGTAAGCTCGCGTACCCCATACGGCGGCATGTCGAAGGGAACTACGTCCTCACGAACATTCGCCTCGACCCCGCGCGCGTGCACGACCTCGAAGGCAGCTTTCTCATCTCCGACGAGATCCTGCGCCACCTGCTGATCCGCAGGGACGAGGACTAAGCCCCAGGACGTGGGCGGAGCCCGCGCATCGACGAGAGGGAGTTCACATGGCGGGGTTGAACAAGGTCATGCTCATCGGCAACGTCGGGAAGGATCCCGAGATGCGCTACACGGCGAATGGAAGCGCGGTGACCAGCTTTTCTCTCGCGGTCAGCCGCAGCTTCACGAAGGAAGGCGAGCGTCGCGAAGAGACCGAATGGTTCGAAATCGTGACCTGGAACAAACTCGCCGAAATATGCAGCCAATTCCTGCAGAAGGGGCGGCAGACCTACGTAGAGGGACGGCTGCAGACGCGATCCTGGGAGGGTCAGGACGGCCAGAAGCGCTACAAGACCGAAGTCGTGGCGGAGACGGTCCTCTTCCTCGGTAAGGCCCCGGGATCCGGAGGCCAGCGTGAGATGGAAAACTACGACGACGCACCCGCAGGCAGCGGCGTCGGCAGCGGACCGCCGGTCGACCCCGACGATCTGCCCTTCGAATAGCAACATATTGGCGCGGTCCGTCCGCGCGAACAGACGAAAGGGAGCACACATTTGACGAACGAAGGTAGCGAGAGCGAGCAGATCGCTCCGGCGACCGCGGCCCCCGGGGCCGCAGAAACGTCGCCTCGGCCGGATACCGGCCGAACCGGGGAGCGCGAACAGCGACCGGCCAGCGACCGCCCGGAAGGCCCCCGTACCGATGACCGTGGCGACCGTCCCGGCGGCGATCGATTTGGCGGCGGCGACCGCGGCGGTGATCGATTCGGCGGCGGCGACCGCGGCGGTGATCGATTCGGCGGCGGCGACCGCGATCGCGGCGATCGGCCGTTCCGCCCGCGCGGTGGTGGTGGCGGCGGCTTTCGCGGCCGCGGCGGCGGCCGCAAGAAGGTGTGCGCCTTCTGCGTCGATAAGATTGACCGCGTCGACTACAAGGACGCACTCAAGCTGCGCCGGTACATCACCGAACGCGGCAAAATCGAGCCGCGGCGGAAGACGGGCACCTGCGCGCGGCATCAGCGCCGCCTGACAATCGCGATCAAGCGCGCCCGCCACCTTGCATTGCTTCCGTACACTGCCGACCACTCCTTCCCCGGCGACCGACGTTAGTAGAACGCGACTCGCGCGCCGCTACCGGCGCGCATGTGGGTGTTGAACGATGGCCAGTGAGAGCAAGCCGGGGCGAACGCCGGAAGCCAAGCCCGCACCGAAACCCACACCTCCGCGCGCCACGAAACGCGGCGGCATCGCAGAGATGCTCTCGATGGACTCCGAACGCGCGGCGCGGCTGATCCTGTTCAGCGTCGTCGGCGTCATTCTCGTCGCCGCAGTCGGCTTCATCGGCTTCGGCTACTGGTATACCGAAGTGCGCCCGGACAGCCGCACCGTGCTTAAGGCCGATGATGCCGAGGTGACGTTCGCCGCGATGAAGCGTCGCATGAAGTACGAGTATTCGCTCAACCCACAACAATTCTCGCAGTTCATCAGCATTCTGCCCGACGTGTCGTACGAAAGCTTGCTCAGTGAACTGACACTCGTGCTCCGCGCCGAGGGTGAACTCGGTATTACCGCCACGCCGGAAGAGATCGACGCGCAACTTCGCCGCCGCCTCGGAGTCCAGCCTGGCGCCGGCCAGCGTGAATTCATCGACAGCTTCCGCGACGCACTCGACGAGAGCGGGCTCAAAGAAAGCGAATATCGGCGCATCGCGCACGCCGACGTGCTCTTGAATAAGATCCGGGAAAAGTTCACCGCGGAGTTGCCGGCGACCGTGCCACAGTCCAAGGTCGAGATGATCAGCGCCACCGAGATCGAGGCTGCGAACCAGGCGCGAGAGCGCGTGGTGGCCGGTCAGGATTGGGCGACCGTCGCGCGCGAGGTCTCGAAGGAGGTCGGCGTTCAAGAAAATGGCGGCCAGTACGACTACCAGCCAGATGGCGGATTGAACGACATCGTCAACGGATTTGCGTTCGAAGCAGAACCGGGCGAGATCAGCGAGCCGCTTTCCTCCCCACAGGGCCAGCCGCCGTTCTACATCGTGCGCGTGGTTGACCGATCGGAGCAACCCCTGCGAGACGAACAGAAGGTCCCCTACGTGTCGGGTCTGTATGAGCAGTGGCTGATCGCTACGCAGGCCAAGATGAACGTCGAACGCCACTGGGCTGAAGGGGACTACCTGGAAGCCTTCTCGGAGATCGACTTGACGCCGCCTGAACAGCCGCCGCCCCCCATTCTCCCTAGCGTGACCGTAGCGACGCCCGCGGCCGATGCCACGGCCCCCGCCTCGGCACCGACCGCGGATCCTGCGGGCGAGGGTGATACTGCTAATCCCACCCCGTCCGGCGCGCCGCAACCCGAAGATGGTCAGTGACCGCCGCTCGATAGGCATCGGGCTCATGGGCATCGGCGTCGTCGGCAGTGGCGTCGCGCGCATCCTGCACGAGAAGGCCGGCGTCTACGCGCGCCAGATCGGCTGCCCGCTTGAATTGCGGCGCGTCCTCGTCCGTGACACGGCAAAAACGCGTAACTTCCAGGTCGACCCCGCCCTGCTCACCACGGATGCCGCCGACCTGCTCGATGACCCCACCATCGACCTCATCATCGAGGTCATCGGCGGCGAAGAGCCCGCGTACCGCTACCTGCGCCAGGCGCTTGTCAACGGTAAATTCGTCGTCACCGGCAACAAGGAGGTGATGGCGAAGCACGGCGCGGAGTTGATCCTCCTCGCCCGCGAGCACAACGTCGACCTGCTGTACGAAGCCAGCGTCGGCGGCGGCATCCCGATCATCGCGCCCCTCAAGCGCGATCTGCTCGCCAACGACATCCTCAGCGTCACCGCCATCATCAACGGCACGACGAACTACATCCTCACATCGATGAGCAAAGCAGGCGCGGGCTTCGCCGACGCCCTCGCCGAAGCGCAGCGCCTCGGCTATGCCGAACCCGATCCCACCAACGATGTCGAAGGCGTCGATGCTACCTATAAGCTCGCGATTCTCGCCCAGCTCTCGTTCCACATGGACGTCGATCCGGACGACGTGTACCGGGAAGGCATCACGAGGCTCACGCCAAAGGACTTCGCCTACGCCCGCGAACTCGGCTACGCGATCAAACTGCTTGCCATCGCGCAAAAGACGGGCGACGCTGTCGAGCTGCGCGTGCACCCCACGCTGATCTCCGCCGATGAGTTACTTGCGAACGTCGATGGCGTGCTCAACGCCGTGCAGATCGAAGGCGACCTCATGGATCGCGTGCTGTTCCAGGGACCGGGCGCCGGCTCGTTGCCGACCACGTCCGCCGTCGTGGCAGACGCACTCGATGCCGCCGTGAGCATCAGCAACAAGGTGTACTGGCCGCATTCCTTCCGTCGCGAGGCGGGCCTGCGCGCCATGCCGATGAGTGAGGTACGATCGCGCTACTACCTGCGCATGCGCGTCGCTGACCGGCCCGGCGTGCTCGCGCAGATCGCCGGCGCTCTCAGCGATGCCCTGATCAGTATCGCGTCCGTCATCCAGAAGGAAGCCGAAGGCGAGGGCGCCGCGGAGATCGTGATCATGACCCACGAAGCGCGAGAAGCCGATCTGCAGTCCGCGCTGCAGAGCGTCGAGCGCTTGAACGGCGTCGAAGGCGTGCAGCAGATACTGAGGGTGAAGTCATGACGATGTTCGAGCCGCACAGCGACACGCAGTCCGTGCAGGAAAGCATTTCTTGGCTCTACAACCAGGTCAACGACCTCAAGGCGCAAACGGGGCGCTTTCAACAGCAGGGCGAACAGACCCAGGCCGCCGTGCTCGACGTCAACGACAAGCTGCGTGACGCCGAAGGCCGCATCCGCGAGATCGTCGCCAAGACCATGGGCCTCCCGACCATGCTCGAACAAATACGCCAGCTCTCCGGCCTGCTCGACCGCATCCAGGACGCCGAAGTGCTCATCGACACCAAGTTCGAACTGCTCGAGCGCACAACAGGCGAAGAGCGGACGCGCGACCAGGCGGAGAAAAACGATATCTTCCGCCGCGTGCAGGACCTCGAGCGGCGCGGCGAAAACATCGCCGAGCGTCAGTCCAGCGTCGATGATGCGCACCGCCGCTTCCAGGAGGAGGTCTCCCGCTCCTACCTGCAATACCAGGGCCTCAACGGCCGCATCGAAACCGTCGAGGGCCGCAGCGGCCGCAACATCGAGGCGATCACGCGGCTCGAACAGGAACACGCCGAACTCGAAAGCGCCGTGCGCGCGCTCCGCCGCGAGGACGATGTGCTCGCCGAGCGCGCGCGCCTCGCGTACGAAGTCGCCCAGCGGCTGGAGGGCGAACTGCAGGCGCAGCAGGAGGAATACCGCGTCCTGCCCCTCATCCAGGAGCGCGTCGAACTGCTGCGCGCCGAGCGCCAGCGGCTCGAGGACCGCACGTCGCGCGTCGAAGAGACCCTCACCGACGGCATCACCCGGCTCGAGCGCCAGGAAGAGGTAACGGCCCAGATCGACGCCCGCATGAAGGCCAACGATGGCCGCATCGACCACGTGCACAACACCACGCTCGAGTTTCGCCGTTCGATGTCCGAACAACTGCTCAAGCTCAACCAGATGATCGAACGCATGAAACGGCGCCAGGTCGAAGAGTTGGAGCGCGACATCAAGGACCTGCGCGTACAGTCCAACCACCTGAAGAACGAAGAAAATGAGCTCTAACCCCGCGGTCGGCGATGCGCCGCTCGCCCCCCACTCAGGCGTCCTTCGCCGCTACGCGGAGCACCTGCCGATCACCGGACAGACACCGATCATCACGCTCGGCGAGGGCGATACGCCGCTCGTGCGCTCGACCACCCTTGAGCGCGACCTTGGCTGCGAGGCGCTCTACTTCAAGCTCGAAAGCTGCAATCCCACCGGCTCCTTCAAGGACCGCGGCATGGTCGTCGCCGTCGCGAAGGCGCTGGAAGACGGCGCCAAAGCGATCATGTGCGCCTCCACCGGCAACACCAGCTCCTCCGCCGCCGCCTACGCCGCGCGCTTCGGCCTCGCGGTGTATGTCATCGTGCCCGACGGGCGCATCGCGAAGGGCAAGATGGCGCAGGGCGCCATGCACGGCGCGGAAGTGCTCGCCGTCGACGGCAACTTCGACGACGCGCTTGGCCTTGCCCGCGCCATCACCTCCCGTCAACCGATCGCGCTCGTGAACTCCGTGAACCCGCACCGCATCGCCGGCCAGAAGACGGCAGCGTTTGAAATTGCCGACATCCTCGGCGATGCGCCCGACGTGCTGGCGATCCCCGTCGGCAACGCCGGCAATATCACGGCGTACTGGCGCGGCTTCGTCGAATACCACCAGATGGAGCGCACGTCGAAGCGGCCGCGCATGCTTGGCTTTCAGGCAGCGGGCGCTGCCCCCCTCGTCGAAGGCGCCCCCGTGAAATCGCCGCAGACCGTGGCGTCGGCGATCCGCATCGGCAACCCTGCGTCGTGGAAAACGGCGATCAGCGCCCGCGACGAGTCCGGCGGCAGCATCGACGCCGTCACCGATGAAGAGATCCTCGCCGCCTACCACCGCCTCGCGCGCGAAGAGGGCATCTTCTGCGAGCCCGCGTCGGCGGCGTGCGTCGCCGGCATGCTGAAGAAGGCCGCCGGCGGCAAGAGCTACGCCGGCCAGACCGTCGTCTGCGTCATCACCGGCAGCGGCCTCAAGGACCCCGAGACCGCGCTGGAGGTGGAGCCCCTCGTCCACAAGGTGTCGCTCGATGTCGAATCCGTCGAACGCGAGATGGGCTGGACGTAGCCGGTCCGTGGCCATACCGTAGTCACCTCCGCGCAGGAGCCGCGTCATGGAAGGCGTGTCCGACCCGTTCACTCCGCGACCGATCCCCGAGGATCTTCGCAGCCAATGGCGCGACAAGGGATTCCCGGAGGATCTCCTCGATCGCGCCGCCGCGGTGCGCATCCCGCATCATGATCTCGCGCGCCATGTGCAGTGGGCATCCGCGGAGCAGGCGACGCTGTACGTCGGCTGGATGGAACACACCGCAAACGGCGCCATGCGTTGGCGTCAGGCAGTGTTCAGCGACAACGACGAGTTCATCGACCTCTGGGCGAACGCACCGGAGCAGATCGGCGACTGGGACGTCACCGTGGAGCGCGGCCCCAACGCCTTCGCACAGTTCAGCCTCCAGGAGCGCGTCGTGCTACCGGTGCTGTTCGACCGCGGCGTCATGGTCGCCTGCGTCTCGTGGTCGCTGCGCAACACGATCGTCGGTGGCCGAAAGCTCGGCGTGCGGTACGGGCAGGCGTTACGCGTACACCAGGCCTTTCGACGCGCGGGCTACGGCAACTGGGTGCGCTCCGTGCCCTGGCCGATCGGCGTCGAGATGCCGACGCACACGCAATACGACTACATCCGTTCGCACAATCAGGCCGTCGTCGAGTGGTGGAAGCGCTATACGCCGGGGATCATGGACAACGTGCCCGAGCGCGCCGATAACGTGCCCGGCGTACCCGTCACCGTCATGCAATACCCCGCCGCGCAGGTCCCGCACGACGCGAGCGGCATTCGCGCCGCCACCGCCGACGATCTCCCGCGTTGCGTTGAGCTGATCAACCGCACGCTCGATGGGCTCGACCTCGTGCGGCCGTACAGCGTCGAGTTCCTCCAGGACCGGCTCGATGAGGGGTGTTGGGGCGACCGATTTACCGACCGGCCGCCGGTCTACCGCTGGGGCGAGTTCTATGTCCTCGAAGAACGAGGCCGCATCGTCGCCTGCGGCGGCCTCTGGGATCGCGGCCGAGACCTGCGCGAACGCTGGCGCCACCGCGACACCCGCGAAGAGCGCATGGTCGATGCCACAGCGCTCATCGACTTCGGCTACGAGTCAGGCGCCGCACCAGCCGTGGCGCGCCTCATCGAGCACTTCATCGGCCAAACGCACGATCTCGGACGCACATTCCACTTCGCGCCGCTCGAGCAGCACCCGGAGGTTGCCGCGCTGCTCGAACGGCACGCGCCCGTGCCTGAGACGCGATACCTGCAGTGGCGCATGGCCGACCCGAAGTGCGAGCGCCCGTTCGCCGACCTCGTCTACTGGTGAAGATGCGCGCCCCTTGCCATTGTCGTTCGGAAAGCCCAATGTAACGTGAGCGCGCTCCCCTGCACTGATCTTCAACCCGCGCGCCGCCCCGCAGAGCACCAGGCATGAGGAGACCACGATGACCACGACGATCGACCCCGTACGTCTGACCGAACCCCAGCTTCCGGAAGCCAGCGAGGTCCTCAGCCGCGCCTTCTTCGACGACCCGATGATGATGTACCTGCTCCCATCCGATGCCCAGCGCGGGGATGTGCTGCCCTGGTTCATGGGCTCCGCCGCCCGCTACACGCACCTCTTCGGCGAGGTCTACACGACGCCCGCGAACGTCGAAGGCAACGCCTGCTGGCTACCGCCCGGCGAGACGGACCTGTCCGAGGAACGCATGGCCCAGGTTGGCTTCATGGAGGCGCCGGAGCGCATGGGCGGAGAGTCGTTCGGGCGCTTCATTGAGCTCATGGGAAGACTCGGTGAGCTGCATCACGCCGCCGTCCCGCCGGAGCACTGGTACCTCTTGGTCCTCGGCGTTGACCCGCCGCGACAGGGGCAGGGCGTCGGCGCCGCCCTCATCCAGCCGATCCTCGCCCGCGCCGATGCCGACCAGGTCCCCTGCTACCTGGAGACGATGAAGACGCGCAACGTGCCGTTCTACCGCAAGCACGGCTTCGAAGTCGTGGTCGAGGACGACACGCCGGACGGCGGCCTCCACTACTGGACCATGCGACGCGATCCGCTGACGTCGAAGCGCTGAGCCGCGCGCCCTACGCCGGCGGGCGATCCCACCGTATGACGTTGAACAGCGGCACGCGGAACCAGTCCTCGAACTGATACTGCTCCCGCAGCGATTCGTCACGCGGGATCGGCTCTAGGAACTCGCGCAGCACCAACCCCGCGCCGAGGTACGCGTCTAGGTACATTCGCCAGCCGCCGCATCGGCTGAGACCCACCACATCCATCAGGCGACAAAGAAGGGGAACCGCTGACCCCGCCCAGGCGTTACTACCTTCGCTGCGTCGGCCAATCGTCACCGTTTCGTCGCACTTGCGTCGGGCTCCGGGATTGGTGCGCGCTGCTATAATCGGAGAACCTTCCTCAAGTCACGTTCGTAGTTTCGGTAGCCCGCCCCGCTTCCATCCACGGAGGACTCATGGAAGACCCCAAGATCATCGCCGAGCGCGTCATCGCCAATGTCGAGAAGGTGATCATCGGCAAGGAGAGCGAGGTGCGCATGGCGCTCATCGCGCTGCTCTGCCAGGGCCACGTGCTCATCGAAGACGTGCCCGGCGTCGGCAAGACCATCCTTGCCCGCAGCATCGCCGTCTCGACCGGCTGCGGCTTCCGCCGCATCCAGTTCACCCCGGACCTCCTCCCCAGCGACGTCAGCGGCGTCTCGATCTACAGTCAGAAGACCGGCGACTTCGAATTCCGCCCCGGCCCCATCATCGCCCAGATCGTCCTCGCCGATGAGATCAACCGCGCCACCCCCAAGACGCAGTCCGCGCTACTCGAGGCGATGGAAGAGCGCCAGGTGACGGTCGATGGCGTCACGCACAAGATGCCCGAGCCCTACATGGTGCTCGCCACGCAGAACCCGATCGAGTACGAGGGGACGTTCCCGCTCCCCGAAGCCCAGCTCGACCGCTTTCTCCTGCGCATCCACCTCGGCTATCCGTCGATGACCGACGAGGTGCTGATCATGGAGGGCCAGCAGCGCCAGCACCCCATCGATGCGCTCGAACGCGTCACCGGCCCCGAAGAGATCCTCAGCATGCAGCGGGCGGTCAAAGAGATCTACGTCGACCCGCTGATCAAGCAGTACATCGTCACGATCGTCGACCAGACGCGAAAGCACCCGTCGGCGTACCTCGGCGCTTCGCCGCGCGGCTCGCTCGCCCTCTACCGCACGTGCCAGGCGCGTTCGCTGCTCGACGGCCGTGATTTCATCGTCCCGGACGATGTGAAGGAGCTGGCGTACGCGACGCTCGGCCATCGCATCATCGTCAGTCCGTCGGCGCGTGTAAAGAACGTCACCGCGAAGGAAATCGTCGAACAGGCGGTCGAGCGCACGCCCGTCCCCGGCGCCCGTGCACGCGGCGCCCCGACGACCGGCGCCGGCCAGCAGCAAGCCGCGCGATAGGCGGGGATCATGCGCAAGTTGCGCCGACTGTACCGCAGTCTCTTCGTGACGAACCGCTCGCTGACCGCGGTCGGCGTACTGTGGCTGTCCTGCATCATCATCGCGCTGTCGACCGGCTTCTGGCTCAGTTGGCGCCTCGCCTATATCGCGATGGTCGGCGTCCCGATCGCCTACGCCTGGTCGCGCTTCAACCTTGCCGGCATCGAGATCGATCCGGACCGCCACACCGACCGCCTGCAAGAGGGCGCCCAGTTCGAAGAGCAGGTGACCGTCAAGAACAACTCGTGGCTCGGCAAGATCTGGCTCGAAGTCGATGACCCCAGCGACATGCCGGGCCACAACGCCCGCCGCGTGATCACCGTCGGCGCGAAAAGCTCGAAGTCATGGCGCGTGCGCTCGACGATCACCCGTCGCGGTCTCTACTCCGTCGGCCCCGTCGAAGTCACCACCGGCGATCCGTTCGGGCTCTTCAAACACACGCGCACCTACGGGCGCGCGCAGAATGTGCTGGTCTACCCGCGCGCGTCGGAGCTGCCGAACTTCTTCGTCCCGCCCGCGAGCCTTCCCGGCGAAGGCCGCTTCCGCCGTCGCACGCACTACGTGACGCCAAACGCGTCGGGCGTCCGCCCGTACGAGTTCGGCGACAGCTTCAACCGCATCCACTGGCCCAGCACGGCGCGCACCGGCGACCTGATGGTGAAGATCTTCGAGCTCGACCCCGCCAGCGACATCTGGATCATCCTCGACCTGCACCGCGACGCGCACCTCGGCGACGGCGACGACTCGACCGAGGAGCACGGCGTGCGTATCGCGGCATCCGTCGCGCGCTACTTCCTCACCGCGAACCGCAGCGTCGGTTATCTCGCGTTCGGGCGCGGCTTCGAGGTGCAGGAGGCCGAGCGCGGCGTACAGCAGTACACTCGCATCCTGGAAGCGCTCGCCATGGCGCGCGCCTGGGGCGACGTGCCGATACGCGACCTGCTGTCGAACGAAGCGCGGCGCTTCGGCCGCCACACGACGGTCGTCGTCATCACGCCTTCGACCGACGAAGCGTGGGTCGGCGGCCTCGGCGCGCTGCAGCAGCGCGGCGTCAAGGTCGCGGCGATCCTCCTCGAACCGAGCACCTTCGGCGGCGAGGACAGCTCGCTGAGCGTCTTCGCGTCGCTCGCCGCAAGCGATGTCTATACCTACCTGGTGAAGCGCACCGACGACCTCGGCTCAGCGCTCGGCGCCGCCGGCGAAGCGGGCGCCGAACAGCACGCGACGTGGGGCGGAGGGGAGTAGGCGTGCGCGAAGCGAATTGGGACGAGATCTTCCAGAGGACCCCCGATGCCTGGACAGACGATGTCCGCGAGCCCGGCTTCCTCCCCTGGGAAGACTGGCTGACGTTCGGCATCCTCTCCGTCATGTTCCTCAGCGTCGTGCACTCCATCGATAGCGCGAACTGGGTTGATGACATGCCGTCGCTGTACCCGATCGGATTCTCCGGCCTGATCCTTGGGTATGCGCTCTCGCGCGTGCGATGGAACGAGCTGTTGTTGCACCCGCTCGCTCTGAGCGGCGGCGCGCTGCTCGTCTACCTGCAACTGATCTCCATCGTGCCGGGCGGCGGCCTCGGCGCCCGCACGGACCAACTCGTCGAGCGCATGCGCGCCTGGTGGACGGCCGTCACGCAGGACGGCATCAGCACTGACCCCTTGCCGTTCATCGTGCTGATGCTTGCGCTGGTGTGGCTTGGCGCCTACGTCTCGTCGTGGGCGGTGTTCCGTTGGCGCAACGCATGGCTCGGGCTCGTGCCGGGCGGTGTCGCGCTCATGTGGAACATCAGTTTCATCCCCGGCCAGTACAGCAACTCCTTCGTCGTCTTCGTCTTCGCCGCCGTGCTGCTGCTCATGCGCGTGCATCTCGCGCACAAGGAAGCCGAGTGGGAGCGCGACGGCGTCAAGTACCCCGAGTTCATCAGCCTGCCCGTCCTCAACGCCACGTTCTGGGTCGCCGTCGTGCTGCTGTTCCTCGCGTCGTGGCTGCCGCTCGCCGAACGCTCCGAGACCGCGAGCGAGCGCTGGTCCAACTTCACCGCGCCCGTCACCGAGCGGCTGCAACCGCTCGCGCGCGTATTCATCTCCGTCAACGCGAAAAAGCCGATCAGCGTCCACAACCTGGAAGACGCGCTTCCGCTGCAGGGCAAGATCAAGCTCAACAGCGAGGAAGCCGTTGAACTCGACGTCGAAATCACGCCCGAAATGGCGGCGTTCCTCCGCGCCCAGTCCTTCGACGAGTACACGTCCAGCGGCTGGAAGCTCAACGTCGATGGCGACGTGCAACTCGGCGCTGGCCAGCGCCCCGACGTCGCGCCGCCCGCCGCCGAAGGCTCGCGCCAGGAAGTCACGATCAACGTCACCGTAAAGGGCAACAACGACGACACGATCTACAGCCTCGGTCAGCCGCTGCAGGCCGATGTCGACGCGGAAGCGCGCATCAGCGGCAACGGCGAAGACGTCACGGGCCTGCGCCCCGACGGCAGGCTGCGCGACGGCGACACGTACAACGTCACCGGCAGCGTCGCTATCGCGTCGATCGAGCAGCTCCAGGCCGCCGGCACCGACTACCCGGAGTGGGTCGAAGACCGCTACCTCCGCCTCCCCGGCAGCGTGCCCGATCGCGTGCATCGCAAGTCGCGCGAGGTCGCTGGTAATGCCCAGACGCCGTTCGAGGCCGCCGTCGCCATCGAACGCTACCTGCGCTCCTTCCCCAACGACTTCGATGTCAGCTCGACGCCGCCCGGGCGTGACAGCGTCGACTACTTCCTCTTCGACCTCCAGCGCGGCTATTTCGACTATCACGCATCGGCCATGGCAGTCATGCTGCGCTCGCTCGGCGTGCCGGCGCGCGTCGCGACGGGCTACGCCATCGACCCGCTCGCCAAGGACGACCCGCTGAGCACGCGCTACGCACTGACGGAACGCAACGCCTTCGCCTGGCCGGAGGTCTACTTTCCCGGCGTCGGCTGGGTGGAGTTCAGCCCGACGCCATCGCAGCCGCTGATCCGCCGCCCCGGCTTCACGACGCTGGACCCCGCCGACCCCGGCGCCCGCGGCCTCGATGACCCCATCAACACCGAGGATGAACTCGGCTTCGCCGACCTCGGCGACGAGTCCGACGTCACCCCCGACGACGACGCGGCGATCGGTGACTCCGACGGCGGCGACTCCAGTTCCTGGCCCGTGATGCTGACACTGATCGTGATCGGCGGCGTCGTTGCGGTCGGCGCGTTGGGCGCGCGCGTAGCCTGGGAGTTCGGGCTCGGCGGCCTGCCGCGCTCCGTGCAGCTCTGGGAGAAGACCCAGCGACTCGCGCGCATCGCCCGCGCCGGCGGCAAGCCCAGCGACACCCCGCGCGAATTCGCCTCGCGCCTGCGCAGCACCGTCCCCGGCACGGAAGCGGCATCGTACATGGCGGCGCAGTACGAACGCTCGCGCTTCGGGCACAAAGAACAGTCCGACGAGGAGACGGAGCGCCTCGAAACGGCATGGTCATCCGTGCGCAACCAACTCCTCCGCCGCATCTTCCGCCCCCGCCGCGACTAGCGCCCGCGCGCGTCGTCATCCTGAGCGAACGCGAAGGATCCCCTCACAGCGAATCCCGCCGTCCCGCACACCGCGCCTCGCATTCCCGTCATCCTGAGCGAATGCGAAGGATCCCCCCGTCACGGCGAATCCCGCCGTCCCGCACGCGCACGCCTCGCATTCCCGTCATCCTGAGCGAACGCGAAGGATCCCGCCGTGCAACGCACCGACCACCACCCGTCATTCAGAGCGAAGCGAAGAATCTCCACCCATGACAACCTCGATCACACAGCCCACAGCCAAATGGCCAGCACCGACGTGCGTCCGCGCGCGGCTGCCCGCGCGTAACGTCGCGCAAACGAGCCCCATAGTAAAAACAGACTCCCCCTCTCCGCTCGGCGGAGAGGGGGCTGGGGGGTGAGGTCCGCGCAAGCGGAGGCGTCCGGTCACATAACTGCCGATAACCCCTCATACCGCCCACCCCGCAGCACCGGCACCACCTCATACACATCAACACGCGCGCAATCGATGACGTCTTGCGCCAGCCCCATCGCCCGCAACTCGCGGCCGCTGGCGCACTCCCACAGCAACGCTGCCACGTCGTCGCGCGACCGCTCGAACGCCGCCGCGCACACCGATGCTTCCGGCGACTGCTCGTGCCTCAGGCCCGCGAGCACCGCGCCCGCACCGAGATAGTCCTCGACCGCGAATCGCAGCGCCCCGTCTTCGTTCTCGCCGCCCCAGCGCTCGCCGCAGGCGACGACCGTCACGTCGAGCGACGACGCATCGAGCAGCAGCGAGACCTCCGCCGCCACCGCCGACGCGTTGAGCAGCGAAGCCACGAACGCGTGCGGCGCCGACTGCGCGCGGATGCTGCACATCGCGCCGTTCAGCGATGGCAGCACCACCTTCGTGCCCGCCACCGCGTCCACAAACGTCGAAGGTGACAGCGAGAACCGCGCGTCGCCCTGCGCAACGTTGGTCTTGCCGCCCGCTATCGCATCATGCTGCCGCGCGAGCGACGCGACGTCGCCGTACAGCTCGCACGGATAGACGATCGCCCCGAACTGCGCCGCCGTCGCCACCGCCGATGAAAATCGCAGGACATCAACGATCACGACGATGTCGCCGCGATCCGCGGCCACGCGCGCCCCGTGCCAGCCCCACTCGAGCCGGCACCGATAGCCGTCCTGCGCGTACAAGGAAGGTGGAATCGACATGCGAACCGCATTCTATCGCGCGCGTCAGCCGCCGTAGACAAGAACAGTAAGGGCGCACAACCATGCGCCCCTACCGATCTGTTGTCTGTTGTGTGTTGTCTGTTCTGCGTCAGCCCCCCGGCACGCCTTCCGGCTCCGCCACGCCCGCGTCCGCCCGCAACGCCGCTGCCTTGTCCGTGCGCTCCCACGGCGCGTCGATGTCCTCGCGTCCGAAGTGCCCGTATGCCGCCGTCGCAAGGTAGATCGGGCGCCGCAAATTGAGATCGCGGATAATCGCCGCCGGCCGCAGGTCGAAGTGCCGCCGCACCAGCGCCAGGATCCGCTCGTCGTCGATGCGCCCCGTCCCGAACGTCTCCACCGCCACCGACGTCGGGTGCGCCACGCCGATCGCGTACGAAAGCTGGAACTCGACGCGGTCCGCCAGCCCCGCCGCGACGATGTTCTTCGCGACGTAGCGCGCTGCGTACGCGCCCGAACGGTCGACCTTCGTCGGGTCCTTGCCGCTGAACGCACCACCGCCGTGCCGCGCGATGCCGCCGTACGTATCGACGATGATCTTGCGCCCCGTCAACCCCGCGTCACCCATCGGCCCGCCGATGACGAAGCGGCCCGTCGGATTGATGAATGTCCGCGGCGTCCCGCGCAGGAGATCCGGCGGCAGCACCGGCCGCAACACCTGTTCGATGATGTCGGAGCGCAGCGCCTCAGTCGTGATGTCCGGGTCATGCTGCGTCGAGATCACCACCGTGTCGATGCGCTTCGGACGCCCGTATTCGTAATCGATCGTCACCTGCGACTTGCCGTCCGGCCGCAGGTACGAGAGCGTGCCGTCCTTTCGCAGCTTCGTCAGTTGACGGCAGAGCCGGTGCGCCAGCGAGATCGTCAGCGGCATGTACTCCGGCGTCTCGTTGCACGCGAAGCCCATCATCATGCCCTGGTCGCCGGCGCCCGTGTTGAGATCGTCTTCCATTCCCGCGCCCTCGCGCGATTCGATCGCCTCATTGACGCCCTGCGCGATGTCCTGCGACTGCTCCTTGATCGACACCATCACGCCGCACGTCTCGTAGTCGAAGCCGTAGTGCGCGTTCGTGTAGCCGATCTGCTGGATCGTCTCCCGCGCGATCGTCGGAATGTCGACGTAGGTTGCCGTGGTGATCTCGCCCATGACCACGACCAGGCCCGTCGTCACCGCCGTCTCGCAAGCAACGCGCCCCATCGGATCCTCCTTCAGGATCGCGTCGAGCACGGCGTCGCTGATCTGGTCGCACATCTTGTCGGGATGCCCTTCCGTCACCGACTCGCTCGTCAGCGAAAGCTGCGGGCTTCCCATGAATGTGGTGGTCATACTCAGGTTCCTCCTACTCCGAAAGATGTGAAGCGGGATGCGGGATGCGGGAAGCGAGAAGCTTGATTGGTGCCGCGTCGCTCATCATCCCCTGCTTCCGCCTGCCTTCGCTCCAAAGTCGCGCCAGCTCTCGATGAGTCGAAAGATCTGGCGAGCGACGATCTCATAGCCTTCAACCAGCGGCTTGATCTGCGCCGCGGTGAAATAACCGACCGCCACTCCAATCTCGAGATGGACGGTCACCTCGTTCGTCGATCCCAGTGATATGTCGAGATGGTGCCGAAATTCCTTCGCCGAACGCTTTTTGCCGTACCCCTCAGCAATGTTCGCAGGAACAGACTTGCTCGCACGCCGCAGTTGGCTCGCCAACTCCCAATGCTCACTCTGAGGCAGCGCCCGAATCAGCTCATGGAGTGGCGCCAGAAGTTCCATCGAGCGCTGAAACGCCTCAATGTCGCGATACGAGCTGATCGGCTTCCGCGCTGAAACAATGTTCCGCGCTCCCACCGATCCCGCATCCCGCGTCCCGCTTCCCGCTTCCACGTTCCCCACCGATCCCGCTTCCCGCGTCCCGCTTCCCGCTTCCACGTTCCCCACCGATCCCGCATCCCGCATCCCGCTTCCCGCTTCCAACGGTGGCATCCCGCTTCCCGCTTCCACGTTCCCCACTACGTTCCGCTTTCCCAACTCGTCAAATACTTCTCCTGCTCCGCCGTCAGCGTGTCGATGTCGATGCCCATCGCAGCAAGCTTCAGCCGCGCGATCTCCGCGTCGATCTCCGGCGGTACGGGGTACACCTCCGCCCGCAGCTTGCCCTGGTTGTTCACCACGTGCTCGCTGCACAGCGCCTGGTTCGCGAAGCTCATGTCCATCACGCTCGCCGGGTGCCCTTCAGCCGCCGCCAGGTTGATCAGCCGCCCCTCGCCCAGCACGAAGATCTTGCGCCCGTCGCCCAGCTTGTACTCCTCGACGAACGGCCGCACGTGGCGCTTCGCCTCCGCCATGGACTCCAGCGCCTGCAGGTTGATCTCGTCGTTGAAGTGCCCCGAATTCGCGACGATCGCCCCGTCCTTCATCGTCTCCATGTGCTGCCGGTCGATCACGTTGATGTCGCCCGTCAGCGTGATGAAGAAGTCGCCGATCTTCGCCGCGGCGGCCATCGGCATGACGCGGAAGCCGTCCATCACCGCCTCCAGCGCCTTCAGCGGGTCGACTTCCGTGACGATGACCTGCGCGCCCATGCCGCGCGCCCGCGATGCCACGCCGCGCCCGCACCAACCGTACCCCGCGAGCACGACGTTCTTTCCCGCCCAGAGAATGTTCGTCGCGCGCGTGATCCCGTCGAGCGTGCTCTGCCCCGTGCCGTAGCGGTTGTCGAACATGTGCTTCGTGTTCGCTTCGTTCACCGCTACGATGGGATACCGCAGCTTGCCATCCTTCGCGAGCGCGCGCAGCCGGATGACGCCCGTCGTTGTCTCCTCCGTGCCGCCGATCACGTGCTCCAGCAGGTCCGTGCGGTCCTTGTGCAGCCGCGCGACGACGTCCGCGCCGTCGTCCATCGTCAACTGCGGCTTGTGCGCCAGCACCGAGTCAATGTGCCTGTAGTACGTATCGTTGTCTTCGCCCTTGATCGCGAACACCGAGATGCCGTACTCACCGACGAGCGCCGCCGCGACGTCGTCCTGCGTGCTGAGCGGGTTCGAAGCGCACAGCGCGATGTCCGCGCCGCCGTCGCGCAGCGCCAGCATCAGGTTCGCCGTCTCCGTCGTAACGTGCAGGCACGCCCCGACGCGCACGCCGCGCAACGGCTTCTCCCGCGCGAAGCGCTCCCGGATCGATGCCGTCACCGGCATCTCGCGCGCCGCCCATTCGATCCGCCGCACGCCTTCCTCGGCGAGCCGCAGGTCGCGCACATCGTGTGGAACTGCTGTTTCCGTGGTCATCCTCTGCCTTTCCGAGGCCGTCCGGCTTTCTCCCCTTAGTCCGGCCTCAGCCGGATGATTTCCGTTCCCGTGCCGCGTCCCCGCATCCGCGCGGCGATCCGCCTGATCGTGGTGAACGCCCCCGTGCCGTCACGCCGCAGCGCCGCGCCTTCGATCAGCCGCGCCACCTCGACGTAGCCCAGGCGCTCGTATGCCCGCACCGCCGACTTGTTCGTCGGGTCGACGCTCAGCACGACTTCGCGGCACGTCTTGAGCAGCAACTCGGTGACCGCGCTCGTCGCGATCTGCGCCAGGTGCTGTCCCCGGTACTGCGGGTGCGTGTACACGTTGCCGACCACCGCGATGCCGCTCACCGCCGAGATCACGTGCGTGCCCGCGATCGACACGAGCCGCCCGTCACGCTCGATGCCGAAGTACGCCGAATCGTCGATCTGCCGCGACGAGTAAAACGAAGGCACACCGTCCGTGCGGTACAGGCTGTTGATCGTGCGCACGTCGCGTCCCACCATGCGCCGCGCCTCCCCCTCCGCCGCCTTGAACCTGTCGCCCGTCACGTGCATGCGGATCATCGTCTGCCGCTGCTCCAGGTCGAAGTACCTGAGCACGGTGTCCAGGTGGTGTACCTCGCACGTAAAAAACGTCTGCCGCGGCCCCGGATGCGTCTGCAGCAGCGCCTCCAGTGGTGCGCTATCGCCCATCACGAACGTCGCGCTGCCAAGGCCGCCGTGCGAGTGCAGGATCACCGCCTGCCCGCCGACGCCGTGCGCGCCCCACCACTCCGACATGCGAAACAGCACCGGGTCGAGCTGCCCCAGCGCATACGCCGCGTACGTCCGTCGCGCCTCCAGCATGTGCCGGATCTGATCGCGCTCCTGCAGCCGCCGCACGACATACTCGTTCGCACGATCGATCGCCCGCGCGTTGCGCTCGACAACCGTCACGGCTGCACCGCCTCTGCCGCCCGCAGCCGCGCCAGGATCGGCGCCAGCTCGCGCTTCGTCTGATCGGGCACGAGCGCCAGCGGCGTCACGATCGCGTCATCGAGCGCAGCGGCGCATCTGCAGTCGCGCGCGGGAAGCGCGGCGGCGACCGCCGCCACGATGCGCCGCGCATTGGCGACGTTCTTCAGCAGGTTGCCGATGATCAGGTCCGCAGTCACCGTGTCGTGCTGGTCGTGCCACGTGTCGAAGTCCGTGACGCAGGCGAGCATCGCGTAGCAGATGCCCGCTTCGCGCGCGAGCTTCGCCTCCGGCAGCGCCGTCATGCCGATGATCTGCGCGCCCCAGCTCCGGTACAGCAGCGACTCTGCTTTCGTCGAGAACGCCGGGCCTTCGATGACCACCATCGTGCCGCCGCGATGCGCTTCCGCTCCCGCGCTCGAAGCGGCATCGAACAGCGCCGCGCTCATCGACGGGCAGAACGGCGTGTCGAACGCAATGTGCGCGACGATGCCCCGCCCGAAGAACGTAGAATCCCGCATCCGCGTCCGGTCGATGAGTTGGTCTGGCACGACCATGTCGAGCGGCGCGATGTCTTCGCTCAGACTGCCGACGGCGCTGACCGAGACGATCCGCTCGACGCCCAGCGATGCCAGCGCCCAGATGTTCGCGCGTTGCGGGATCTCCGATGGCAGGATCCGGTGCCCGATGCCGTGGCGCGGCAGGAACGCCGTGCGCGTGCCGTGCAGGTCGCCGATCACGATCCGGTCCGATGTCGCGCCGAACGGCGTATCGACCGTGACCTCTTCGACGTCGTTCAGCCCTTCGATCGCGTAGAAGCCAGATCCGCCGATCACGCCCAGCGTCGCGCCCGTCATCGCATCACCGCCGCTAATTGCGCGAGCGATGCGATGGCAGCGTCGAACGGCGACCGCAGCACGCCGCGCTCGGTGACGATCGCGCTGATCAGCGCGTGCGGCGTCACGTCGAACGCCGGATTCAGCGCCGTAGCGCCTGCCGGGACTATCGCTTCGCCTTCGAGTCCAATCTCGAGCACTTCGGCCGGCTGGCGTTGTTCGATGACGATCTCTGCGCCCGACTCGATCGATCTGTCAACGGTGCTCATTGGCGCGACGACGTAAAACGGTACGTCGTGCGCCTGCGCCGCGAGCGCTAATCCATACGTGCCGACCTTGTTCGCCGTGTCGCCGTTCGCCGCGATCCGGTCCGCCCCCACCAGCACCGCATCGACAATCCCAGAAGCCATGATCCCCGCCGCCGCGCCGTCGACGATGATGTCGTAGTCGATCCCTTCGCGCGACAGCTCCCACGCCGTCAGGCGCGCCCCTTGCAGCAACGGCCGCGTCTCATCGACCAGCACACCCCTGATCTTCCCCTGTCGATGCGCCGTCTTGATTACGCCAAGCGCCGTGCCGATACCGCCCGTCGCCAGCGTGCCTGTATTGCAGTGCGTGAGCACGGTGGCGCCAGCGGGCAGCAGTTCGGCGCCAAGCGCCCCCATCCGCTCGTCCGCGGCGATCTGCTTCTCGTGCAGGCGTCGCGCTTCCGACTCCGCCGCCGCAACGGCATCTCCGCCGCTCTTCGTCGCGTTCTTCGTCGCGACGGCGACCTTCCTGATCGCCCAGCTCAGGTTCACCGCCGTCGGTCGCGTCCCCGCGAGTACCTGTGCCGCGAGATCCACCTCATGCTCGCGCGCCGCCATTGCCATCCCGTACGCCGCCGCGATGCCGATCAGCGGCGCCCCGCGCACCGCCAGCCGCCGGATCGCCGCCGCGACGTCGCGCCAGTCGCGCGTCTCGATGTACCGCTCCTCGCCGGGCAGCAGCGTCTGATCGAGCAGCCGCAGCGTGCCGCCGTCGTATCGGATGGGTGCGATCTGAGCCGGTTGTGAGTCTGACAACAAAAAACTTCTCGTCCGTTAGGTGGTGAGAAGTCTCTTCGATCCTCTCTCATCTTCCCCCATTGGGGTCGGATTTGGCACCCGCCTGAACGGGTTGCCGGGCTTCGTAGGGCCGATCCCTCCACCACTCTCGATAAGAGTTCAGGTATTCAGTTGTGCCGGAATTGTAGGGGGCCGCTGATCGACCCGTCAAGAGCACCCCGATCCGCCGCTCTCAGCCTGTTCGAGCCAACCACCCGCGTAGACGCACAACCCCCACACCCCACGTCATCCAGAGCAAGCGAAGGATCCCGCCTTCGCAGACGCACGCCCCCACCCCACGTCATCCTGAGCAAGCGAAGGATCCCCGCCTTCGCAGACGCACGACCCCCCAACCACGTCATCCTGAGCAAGCGAAGCGCCGCGAAGGATCCTCCTACCAACCGCGCCGTTTGCACGCAGCGACTCCGCCTCGCGCCGTCATCCTGAGCGAAGCGAAGGATCCCGCCTTCGCAGACGCACCACCCGCCAAACCCCGTCATCCTGAGCAAGCGAAGCGCGCCGAAGGATCCCGTCACGGTACAGCCATCGCATACCCACCCCGCCGTTGCACGCAGCGACTCGCCACACTCATACCAGCGACCAGCGACCAGCGACCAGCGACCAGCGACCAACAACCAGCGACCAACAACCAGCGACCAGCGACCAGCGACCAGCGACCAACAACCAGCGACCAGATCACACATTGAACAAAATATTCAGCACGTCCCCATCCTGCACGACGTACGTCTTCCCCTCCTGCCGCACGACGCCCCGCTTCTTCGCCTCCGCCATCGACCCGGCGTCGAGCAGATCGCCCCACTGCACGACCTCCGCTCGGATGAAGCCACGTTCCAGGTCGGTGTGGATCTTGCCCGCCGCCTGCGGCGCCGTCGCCCCGCGCTGCACGTTCCACGCCCGGCACTCGTCGGGACCGACCGTGAAGAACGGGATCAGCCCTGTCAACTCGTACGACATGCGGATCATCCGGTCGAGCCCGGCTTCCTTGATCCCCAGGTCGCCGCGAAACTCCGCCGCATCGTCATCGGACATCTGCGCCAGTTCCTGCTCGATCTTGCCGCTGATCGCCGCCACCGCGCGGTGCTCGCCGGCGAACTGCGCGAACTCGCCCTCGACGTCGCTGCTCCGCGCCACGTCGCCCTCGCCGATGTTCACGACGAGCAGCAGCGGCTTGTCGCTGAGGAACTGGTAATTGACCAGCAGCTTCGCGTCCTCCGCGTCGATCCGCTGCGCGCGCAGCGGCGTCTCAGCCTCGAGCGCTGCCTGCAGACGCTTGAGCAGCGCCACCTCGCGCTCCGCCTGGTCGCGCTCTCCCGCCTTCATCGAACGCGTCGCGATCTCGATGCGCTCCAACCGCTTCTCGATGAACGCCGCGTCGGCGAACGCCAGCTCCAGCTCCATCGCCTGCGCGTCCCGCATCGCGTCGACGCTGACCTGCGGATGCGGCACCGTCTCGTCCTCGAACGCGCGTACGACGTGGATCAGCGCGTCGCAACGCCCGAGCTGCGCGACGAACTGCGCCGAGGGCCCCTCGCCGCTGCTGAACGCCTCGCCGGGAAAGTCGATGTAGCGGATATCGGCCAGCGTGAACTTCTTCGGGTCGAAGAGCTTCGCCAGCCGGTCGAGCCGGTCGTCCGGCACCTTCACCACGCCGATGTTCGGCTGCACGCCGGCGCCGTAGGAGCCCGTCTCGGCATGCCCCTTCGTTACGGCGTTGAACACGGTCGTCTTGCCGGATCGCTGAAAGCCGATGATGCCGAGGTCCACGCCGTCAGGTTATCGGCGGCTTGCCGCAGCCGGTAGTACGCAAAGCGAGGACGCGCTCGATGCGTCCTCGCGAGTGCGGCGACGTTCCAGGTCAGGTGCGGTCTTCGAATTCCTCCGGCGTCTCGGCGCGCGACTCGAACGCGATCTCCGAGTTCTCCGCGAACACGTCGTCCGCCTCGCGCGCGTCGTCAGCAGCCATCTCGCCGGGTTCGCGCAGCGATCCGGCCGGCGCGTCGGGCAGCGGCAACTGGCCCGCAGCCGTCCCCGCCCGTCGGCCTCTCCGGCGTGCGTTGCCGTCGTCGTCGCCGCGATCGTCGCCGCGATCGAAGTGGTTCGTCGTGTCGCCCGGCACGACGCGAAGACGCGGCTTGCCGGTGGACTCCACGCCGGCCTTGTCGCCACCCGCCCCCAAAGCGATCTTTGCGTTGGTCCAGAAATCGACGTCGAACGACAGGTTGCCCGGCGAAACCACGATCACGTGCTCGCGCACCGCGGCTCCCGTCTGCTCGCGCTCGTCGGCCAGTGCCCGGTCGTAGTCCGACTGCTTCTTGCGGCTGGCGCTGCTCCGGCCCATGGGATAGTTCCTTTCCTGGCGGATATGCGGACGCGGGTGCATGTCAGGATAGGGACTATGCGGCGGCGTCGAAGCTACAGCCGGGAACGATGAGATTGCGATCCCGTAGCAGGCGCGCCTACCTTCCCCGCGCCGTCATCTCGGTCATCCCGCCGTGTACGCCGGGCCACGTCGCAACCGCCGCGGCGATGACGCGTACCGCCGCCTTCTGCGACGGCCACACGAAGCGTTCGACGATCTCGTCGGACGTGTACCACTCGAACGCCGTATGCTCCGCCGATAGTACGACAGGCGCCGCCCCTTCGACGAACGCCGCGAACGCCGGCACCAAGTGTACGGCGTCCGTCCACTCGCTGTAAAACGTCTCGACGTAGTCGGTCTTGAAGAAGCGTGCCGGCGCCAGCCCCGTCTCCTCGACGGTCTCCCGCAAGGCCGCGGCATACGCCTTCTCCCCCTCATCGATCATGCCGTGTACCGCCTGCCACGTGCCCTCGTGCAACAGCCCCGGCGCGCGCAGCAGCGCCAGGAAGCGCGCCTCCCGATCGACGATCGTGAACACGTAGGTGGAGATCGACCCCGTGATGACGTCCATGTGCCTCCGGCGCCGTGTGCGCCCGACCCCGCGACGCTCGACTAAGCCTACCCGCGTGCCGTCCGCGCTGTTACATCGTTTCAACGCAGACGTAACCCGCCCGCAATCAAAGCGTCACTCCCAATCGGGATAATGACTCCAGCAGTCAGGCCCCGCTGGACAAAAGGAGCGCTGAATGGACGCCAGGCCGCAACCATCCGCCGACGACCGTGATCGTGACGACGACCGGCGGTTTCCGGTGCGGGTGCGCACCCCGTTCATTCGGCTCCTCCGTCCGGAAGCGGACGCTGCCGATACAGCCATAGGCGGCATAGGGAGGCGAGATCGGGGCTGAAGAGCCTGGTCGCGCTAACGACGAATGTGAAGGCCGGACGAAGGTCCGGCCTTCCTGCATATCCGCGAACCGCGACGCGAATGCCGTGCGCCTGCCCGTCTAGCCGTCCGGCATCCCGATCACGAGCGCGCCCTCGTCCGACGGCGTCGTGATCGCCGTGCGCCCCGGATACCCGCGCGCGATCGCCTCCTGCATCATCCCCCGCGCAATGCGCTCCTCGTGTTCGATAGCCAGCGCTGCGATCGTCGAGCCGCCGCCGCTCAGGTACGCCGCGAGCGCCCCCGCGGACTTCGCCGCCGCAAAGATGTCCGTCATGCCCGGAAAGATGCGTGCGCGCGCCGGCTGATGCATCTTGTCCTGCGTCGCGACGTCCAGCGCGCCCCACTCGCCCGCCGCCAGCGCCGCCACGAGCAGCGCCGCCCTGCCGATGTTGTGTACTGCGTCCTCCTTCGAGAGCGTCTGCGGCAAGAGCTTGCGACTCTCGCTCGTCGGCATCTCGAGTTCGGGAATGAACAGCACGATCTTCAACCCGGCCGCGATCGCCACCGCCACGTGACGGTACGACGCCCCGTCCTTCACGACGACGCGCAGGCCTCCGAAGAGCGCCGGCGCCATGTTGTCGCCGTGCCCTTCCAGACCAGCCCCCAGGCTCAGCATCTGGTCGTCCGTCAGCGGCCCGCCCATCAGCGCGTTCGCCCCGACGAGGCCCGCCGCGCGGGCCGTCGCGCTCGCCCCTAACCCGCGTCCGATCGGTATCGTCTGCTCTCCGTACGCCTGCATCTCCGGCGGCGCATCGACGTGCGCGAGCCGGTATGCCGAGCGTGCAGCATCGAGGACCAGCCGCGACAATCCGTTCGCCGGCTCCGTCTGATGCGACAGTGCGAGCGTCACGTCCTGCGTGATCGCCAGCGCCAGCCCCAGGCTGTCGAGGCCAGCGCCAAGATTCGCCGATGTCGCCGGGACGCGCACCATTACGGATCGTGCCATCGTCGCGAGTGTACCTGAACCGTATTTGGTCTCGGGACACTCGCCCGCAACCACGCACCATGCGTCATCCTGAGCAAGCGAAGCGCCGCGAAGGATCCCATCCGCGGCGACCACCTCAGTCAACGCGCAAAAACCGCGCATCCCGGGCAAAACCAACTCCCCCTCTCCGCCCGGCGGAGAGGGGGCCGGGGGGTGAGGTCACCCCCCCGCGATCCCCAACTGCTCGCGATAGTCCGGCTCCATTGCCTGCAGGATCCCCGCCTCGACGTACTTCTCGTACGGCAGCTTGAGCGCCATCGAGATGAACTGCGCCGGCACCGGCAGCGTCGGCGTATTGCCGATCGCGCCGCCTGCCTGCAGCGCGGCGATCTCATCCTCTGAGTAACCCAGTTCCTTCAGCACCTCGTCGTTGTGCTCGCCCAGCATCGGCGCATGACGCCGCGGCCCCGTGTCGAAGCGCGTGAACCGCGCCGCGACGTGCTTCTGCAGCAGGCGCTTTCCGAGCATCGGCTGCTCGACGACGTCGAACTGCTTGCGCGCCGTGAATTGCGGGTCGAGCAGCGCCTCTTTGCCGTTGAGTACCGCCGCCGCTTTCACGCCCGCTGCCTGCAGCGTGTGCATCACCGCATAGTGGTCCCGCTGCGACGTCCACTCCGTGATCGCCGTGTCCAGCTCGTCGTGGTGCTTGTGCCGCGCCAGCACCGTCGCGAAGCGCGCGTCCGAAAGCCAGTCCGCGTGCCCCATCGCGCCTGCAAGGCGGTCGAACTCCGCGTCGTTCGCGCATGAGATCACCACCCAGCGATCGTCACCAGCGCACCGATAGCAGCCCTGCGGCGCCGCCCAGTCGCTACGGTTGCCGGTACGCGGCCGGAGCCGCTGGTTCATCTGGTATTCCATCAGCGCGGCGCCCATCACCGGGATCGCCGCTTCCTGCTCCGAAAGATCGATGTACTGGCCCTTGCCCGTGCGCCGCCGGTACGCGAGCGCCGTCAGCACCGCGCCCGCCCCTATGAAGCCGGAGTACGGGTCCGTGAACGACAGCCCCGACCGCATCGGCGGCCCGTCCCGGTACCCCGTGATCGATGAGATCCCCGACGCCGGCTCGAGCCCCATGCCGTACGCGCCGAAATCACGCATCGTGCCGTTCTGCCCGTAGCCCGATAGCGAGATCATGATGATGTCCGGCTTGATCGCCTTCACCGACTGGTACCCCAGCCCGAAGTTCTCCATCACCCGCGGCGTGAAGCTCTCCGCGACGACGTCCGCCCCGGCGATCAGCTTCTTCACGATCTCGATGCCCTCCGGCTTCGCCAGATCGATCATCATCTCGCGCTTGTTCGCATTGCGGATCACGAAGTACGACGCCCGGTGCCATGGATGGTCCAGGCCGTCGTTCTCGGTGATGATCAGATTGCGCGTCACATCGAGCCGGCCCGGTGACTCGAACCGGATCACGTCCGCGCCCAGGTCGCCGAGAATACGGGTGCAGGTAGGCCCGGCGAACACGTGCGTCAGGTCGACGATCTTGATCCCGTCGAGCGGCAGTTCCTGCTGGCTCATATCACCCCCCGGTCGCTCATCACCGTCAGATCGTCCTTCTCGTATCCGGCGTCCGATGTCAGCACCTCCGCCGTCGCCTCGCCGAGCTTCGGCGCCGGGCCGAACTGCATCGGCGTCTCGCTCATCTTGAACGGCGCGCCCGTATGCCGCAGTTCTCCGTCGTCGGCGTGCTTGATCGTCGTGAAGAACTGCCGCTCGTGAAGGTGCTCGTCCTGCAAAAGATCGCTCGCCGTCGGCACGAAGGCGAAGGGCATGCGCAACGCCTGCGCCGTCATCACGATCTCCATCGCCGTATGCGATGAGAGGTAGGGGTGGACCATCTCGTCGAACTCCTGCCAGCGCAGCATCCGCTCGCCGCCCGACAGAAAGAACGGGTGCTTGTTCAACTCGGGATCTTCGAGCAAGAGCGCCATCGGCGAAAGCGTCTCGACCGTGAGCGGCGTCGGAAAGCCGGTCGCGCCCGGGATCAGCACGATGTGCCCGTCGGCGCACTCGACGATGTCGTTCGGGTAACCAAAAATGTGCCGCGAGTAGAAGCGGCGTCGCACCGCGCCCTGGAACGCGTACATCGCGGCGTTATACTCGTCCGCCGCCGCAACAGCCTCCGCCATCGACACGTCGACGTGCTCGCCGCCGCCGCGCTTCGTGCGGTTCTCGAGCGCCGCGAGGATGCCGAGCCACAGGTGGATCCCGGCGACGTACTCGCCCGCCTCGCCGCCGGTCGTCAGCGGCTCACGGTCCGGCGCGCCGGTGTTGTACATCAGCGTGCTCAGCGCCATCGCTGTCAGGCTGTTGCCGTCGTAGCCCGCGTACGGCCCCGTCGCGCCGAATGGCGAGACCTGCGCGAAGATCAGCTCCGGGTGCTCGCTCTTCAGGTCGTCGTAGCTCAGTCCCCACGACTTCAGCGTCGAAGCGCGTTCTCCGCAGACGAAGACGTCCGCATGCGCCAGCAGCTTCTTCAGCACCACCTGCCCCGACGTCACGGCCACGTCGAGCGTGACGCTGCGCTTGCCGGTGTTCAGGTGCAGGAACAGGCCGGACCTCTCCCGGTCCGGCGTGTCACCCGGGAAGGGACCGTATCGCCGGCTCACGTCGCCGCCCGGCGGCTCGATCTTCGTGACGCTGGCGCCGGTGTCCGCCAGCAACTTCGTCGCGTACGGGCCGGCAATCCCCTCGGAAATATCGACGATGCGCAGTCCTTCGAGCGCGCGGTCCGCCATGGCGCCTCCATTCCAGATTCGAAGGGGAGCATACGATCGCCCGTTCCGGCGATCAATTCGCGCACTCCGCCAAAAGGTGGAGAAACCGCGTCCCCCCAAGGTCACGGCCGCTAACCCCTCCCTCGTCCGATACCACGCGCCGCGTTATCGCAGATAATCCCCACAGATAGAGATAGACATACGGACGACATCGAGACGCAAACAAGACGGATCAACGTGTAGAAACCTCCTGAGAGCAGACGACACGAAGAGCCAGACGACCCCCTCGCAGGCAAGTGCCGGGCCCCGCCGCCCGGCACTTGTCGTTTTCACGTCCGCCGCTGTCCTGCTTCGCTCTCGGACTTCCCTACGGCATGATCCTGTACAGCCGGAACTTCTCAACCGACGTCTGGTAAATGACCGTCGCCTCAAATTCTCGCGTGATCGCGTCGAAATACGCGTCGTAGCCGGTGCCGCCCTTACCGAGATCGTCTCCATTCGCTTCGAACCGGCTGTAGACGTAGTACACCGGCTGGCCCGCAGTTAACGATGTCTCGACGATGCCCGTGATCTCGTCGACCTTCTCCGGCGTATTGCCGGTCGCCAGCGAGTGGTCGATGAGGTCGAGGTGCGTGATATCTTCGTTCGCGCCCTGCACGCCCCTCAGCACCGCGCCGACAAGCAGCGAATCCGCAGGCAACCCGGCGACGACAGGACGCAACTCGCGAAACGCCGCTTCATCCGAACTCGATGCATTCCGCCCCCAATGCCGCGCCGTCCCCGCGCCCCCGACGAGCAACGCGCTGACGAACAGGATCACCGCCGGCGCCCCTAACGTCCGCCGGATCGGCGCCCATCCCGAATTGGGCGCGCCTGCAAGCAGCGCGGAAGCTCCGTGCGCCGACAGAAGTAGCATCAGGAAGAGCGGCGCCAGCATGTAGCGGTGGTTCGCGAACAGGAATGGCGCGTGCATCAGCGGCCACGCGATAACCATGTACGTCGCCGCCATCACGAAGGCGCGGTCGCGCGTCCAGAGCCGGCGTCCCCCCGCCAGCGCAAGCGGCACGATGAACGGCGCGTACAGCGCACCGCCCATGATCACGGACAGATAGAATCCCACATTTCCCGCGTACCTCGACAAGGTCATCGCGCCGCCGCCGGCCGTGCCGAACCAGCCGCCGGCCACTATCCCCGCCAGCGTCAAGGCCGTCATCGCCGCACCCGCGGCAACGATTGTGCGCATGCCAGCACGGGGGCGCTGATCCGCCGTCGGCGCCAGCCCGTAAATCAGCACCGCTGGCAGGATCGCGATGTTCGAAGCACGAATGTTGATCGCCACCGCGAGCACCAGGCCGTACGCCAACCCCGCCACCCATCCCCGCCCCCGCACGATGTTCGCCCCCAATACAGCGCTCAGCAACCACGCCGTCCCGATGATGTCGAACAGCCCATCGCGCGAGAAATAGACGAACAACGGCAACGCCGCGACCGAGAACGCCGCCATGAGCGCCGCCCGCTCATCACCCATCATCCGTCGCGACCACACGTACGCGAGCACCACGAGCGCCAGCGAGAAAACGACAATCACGCCCTGCATCGTCGCGAGCGTGTCCGGAAAGATCAGGTACGCCGGCGCAAGCGTCACGGCGATCCCGGGCGGGTACAGCCTGGACAGCGGGAAGTCGCCGCCGATGAGCCGGCTCGCCGCCGCCATCTGCTCGTACGTGTCGGGCGTCCATGCCTGCAACTCCAGCCGGTACAGGCGCAGAAAAGCCGCCACGCACACGATAAGCGCCGGCGCCGCCCACGTCCTCGCGACATGCCGAGCCAGGTCGTACGCGCTCGACGCGACCAGTGCGCCGATCGGGCGGTCGATGCTTGCCGATTCCCTCAGGTTCATAAGGTGCTCATACAGGGTTTCGGCCACCGGAAGCCGAACTTGAGCGCGGCACCCCCCGAAGCTGCGCGGACCAAGCGAGCGCCGTTCGATGGCCAAGGGCCAGGCGCCGTGCGCGCAACGAACGGCGCGGGCTTAACGCCCGCGCTAATCATCTACCCAACCATCTGTGTCATCTGTGCGAATCTGTGGAAAAACGGCCCTGACCTACGCCTCGAGCAGCCGCCGCGTCCGCGATGCGCCATTCGTCGCCGCCTCGTTGGCCGGCGCCGCGCCGTTCGCCTTCGCCGCTTCGATCTCGTCCGCGAGCTGCGCGAACGCGACGAGCATGCTCGTCTTCGCCCGCAGCGTCATGCTCAGCCCGTTCAGCAACCCGAACACCCGTCCGATGAGCAATAGTTCCGGCGGCACCGCCGTCAGCGGATTCTTGCGCAGCAAGCCGCTCACGTCTTCGTACGACTCCTCGAACACGTCGCCTTCGGCCCAGCCCGCGCCCGTCTCGTTGATCTGCTTCGCGATCCGCCCGACGTAGGCGTCGCCGAGCTGCTCGTAGCCCGCCGCGTCGTCCTTCTTCGTGCGGAATCCCAGGTCACGGAACGCCGTGCCCATCAGCGCGCTATTGCCCGAGAGGATCGCGCGCGTGAACTGGATCAGCACCTGCTGAAACGCCGGCGGCAACTGTTTCGCTTGCCCGAAGTCGATCAGCACGAGCTTCGGTCCCGGCAGCACCATCAGGTTCCCCGGATGCGGGTCCGCATGGAAAAACCCGTGATTGACGATCATCTCGGCGAACGCGAACACCAGGATCTTCGCGATGTCCGTCGTGTCGACCCCCATGCGCTGCATGCCCTCGTAGTCCGTGATCTTTACGCCGTCGATGTACTCCATCGTCAGCACGCGCCGCGTCGTGTGCTCCCAGTAGATCGCCGGCACGACGATATCTTCGACGTTCGCAAAGTCCGCCGCGATGCGTTCGGCATTGCGTCCTTCGTTGATGAAGTCCAGCTCCAGCGGAATGTTCGCGCGCATCTCCTGCGCCACGAAACGATAGTCCATCGACCGGTCAAGCTTGTTCAGCAGGCCGATGAAAAACTGCATGTTGTCCAGGTCGATGTCCACGATGTGCTCGATGCCCGGATACTGCACCTTCACCGCGACCACGCGCCCGTCGTGCAGGACCGCCCGGTGTACCTGCGCCAGCGACGCCGACGCCACCGGCTCGCGGCCAAACTCGACGAACACATCTTCCAGCCGCTTGCCCAACTCCCGCTCGATGTGCTCCCTGATCACGTCGAACGGCTCCGGCGGCACTTCGTCGTGCAGCCGCGACAGCGTCTCGACGTACGCCTCCGGCAGCACGTCCGGCCGCGTGCCCAGAAACTGGCCGGTCTTGATCAGCAACCCCTGGTTCTTCACCGCCGCCTCGTAGAACTTCTTCGCGCTCCACCAGTGGTGCGCCTCGCGCTTCGGGTCGCCCCACGCCTTGCCCTTACGCTTCTCCCGGAAGCTGATCACCTTGTAGCCCAAAAAGACGCGCGCCAGCATCCGCCCCACATTCGTGAAGCGCCTGACGCGATTCCGCGGCGCGCGAATCCGCTGCCGCTGACCGTATTCCGGCGAAGAAACCGTGCGTTGAGCCATGTTCAGTCGTCATGTTACGGGAATCACAATCCTACGGCCATCACCTGACACCACGTCATCCCGAGCAAGCGCAACCACGCGCCACTCGTCATCCTGAGCAAGCGAAGCGCCGCGAAGGATCCCATCGCGGCGACCATCTCACTCAACACGCGGAAAACTGCGCATCGCGCGCCAAACGCGCTCCCCCTCTCCGCTCGACGGAGAGGGGGCCGGGGGGTGAGGCCCGCAGCACCCCAACCACGCGCCATTCGTCACCCAAACTACATATCGCCCAGCATCCAGCATCCAGCATCCAGCACCCGCGACCGCGTGCCACCACCTCAACCCGCCATCATTGGCCCTTGCGGCAACCGCCCTGCAAACTGACGATCTCCCCGGAGGGACGATGGGCCCACTCGAACGCATCCGCACCGCCACCAGGGGCATGCTGCCCGATACGCTCGGCCTCCGCTTCGTCGAGGTCGCGCCCGAACGCGTCGTCGCTGAGGTCGACGTGACGGAAGCGCTCTGCACCGTGCCCGGCGTCATGCACGGCGGCGCCATCATGGCCCTCGCCGATACGCTCGGCGGCGTCGCGACGAGCCTCAACCTGCCGCAGGGCGCCGGCACCACCACGATCGAGTCGAAGACGAACTTCTTCGCCCCCGGCCGCACCGGCGAGACCGTCCGCGCCGAGTGCACCGCGCTCCACCGCGGCAAGCGCACCATGGTCTGGCAGACGCGCGTCACCGGCCCCGGCGATCGCCTGCTCGCGCTCGTCACGCAGACGCAGATCGTGCTCGATGTGCGCAAGTCGGAGCAGGAGATGCTCACCGCGCTGTTTGATGGCAAGTCGCTCGACGAACAAAAGACGCTGCTCGCCCAACTCGAGCGCGGCGGCGCCGCGTTGTATCGCGCCTTCGCGGCCAACGAGCCAGACGCCGCGACAAAGGAAGCCCTCCTCGAAGCCGCCCGCCGAGAAGAACAAAACGCCGAAGCCCTCGGCGGCTAACCCCGATCAACAACTCCGCAGATCTCGAAGAGGACTGGGCGCCTGGTTC
>JBBDXD010000003.1:94117-215520 GCA_040902535.1 Dehalococcoidia bacterium
CCTCCCGCGCACAGGTCGATCGTCCCTCTCCGCCTGACGGAGAGGGATAAGAGGGGAAGGGTTCGCGGCCAACGAGCCAGACGCCGCCACAAAAGAGGCCCTCCTCGAAGCCGCCCGCCGAGAAGAACAAAACGCCAAAACCCTCGCGGGCTAACCCCGATCAACAACTCCGCAGATCTCGAAGAGGACTGGGCGCCTGGTTCGCGCCGCACGCGACCTCCCGCGCACAGGTCGATCGTCCCTCTCCGCCTGACGGAGAGGGATAAGAGGGTGAGGTTCGCCGCCAACGAACCAGACGCCGCGACTAACGGCTCCCAGCATCCAGCATCCCGCATCCCGCTTCCAATACGGTACGATCCTCCAGAACGCGCACGCACACCAAACAGGGGGAACATGGGCAATCCCCTCATCCGACGACTCCACCACAACGCGCGCAACCCGCGCATCACCGGCCTCACCATCGATGGCGCAACCCTCGCCCGCATGTTCCGCGCCGGCGCCGCCGCCCTCCGCGCCCAGGCCGACGCCATCAACGCCATCAACGTCTTCCCCGTCCCCGACGGCGACACCGGCACCAACTTGTCGCTGACCATGCAGGCCGCGGCGGGCGCCATCACACTCGACGACGAACGCAGTGCCGAAGTCGTCGCGACGGCCGCCGCGAAGGCCGCACTCATGGGCGCCAAAGGCAACTCCGGCGTCATCCTGTCGCAGATCCTCGCCGGCTTCGCGGCCATGCCCGATCACGACGCCGCGCTCGACGGCGCATCACTCGCCCGCGCCTTCGCCCGCGCCCGAGACGCCGCGTATAAGGTCGTCTCGCAGCCGAAGGAGGGCACCATCCTCACCGCCATCGCTGCCGCCGCCGACGCCGCGGCGCTCGCCGGCAACGCGTCGACCGTCATCGTGCTCGACGCCGTCGTCACCGCCACGCGTGAAGCCGTCGATCGCACGCCGGACTTGCTGCCGGTGCTGAAGGAAGCCGGCGTCGTCGATGCCGGCGCCCAGGGCCTCTACGTCCTGCTCGATGGCATGTTGCGCGGCCTCCGCGGCGAAGAAGGCGCTACCGCCGCCGCCGATCTCGGCGCCATCGACCCGGCATGGCTCGCCGCCACCGTACGCACGCACGCGCACGGCGACGCACAGTCCGGCTTCTGCACCGAGTTCGTCGTCACCGGCGCTGCGATCGACGCCGACGCGCTGCGCACCCGCATGCACGCGCTCGGCAACAGCGTGCTCGTCGTCGGCGGCGATGACGTCGTGCGCGTCCACGTCCACACGCACGTCCCCGACGACGCGCTCGCGCACGCCCGCACCCTCGGCGACGTCTCGCACGAAAAAGTCGACGACATGGAGGCGCAGTTCCGCGCCCTCGCCGCATCTTCTCCATCCGTCGCGCCGACGGAAGGCATCGCCGTCGTCGCCGTCGCGCTCGGCGACGGCATCGCCGAACTCTTCGAGTCGATGGGCGCGCGCGTCGTCCGCGGCGGCCAGACGATGAATCCGTCAGCGGGCGACATCCGCGCCGCCATCGAGGCCACCGGCGCGTCCGAAGTCATCGTCCTGCCCGACAACAAGAACGTCGTCATGGCCGCCAAACTCGCCGCCGAAGGCCTTGCGACGCTCGTCGCCGTCGTCGAGACCCGCAGCATCCCGCAGGGAGTCGCCGCCCTCGTCGCGCTCAACACCGAAGCGCCGTTCGACGAAAACGTCGCCGCCATGAACGACGCCATCGCATCCGTCACGACCGCCGAGATCACGCTCGCCGCCCGCCCGACGCGCATCCACGACATCGACGTCCGCGCAGGCCAGCCGATCGGCCTCATCGATGGCGATCTCGCCGTCGCCGCCGAGACGATCGCCGAGGCCGCGCATCAATGCGTCGCGCGCATCCTCGCCGCGCGCGACGCGTCGCTCATCACGCTGTACGTCGGCGAAGGCGAGACCGAAGACGCGGCGAACGCCATCGCCGACGGTCTGCGCGAGCGTCACGGCCTCGATGTAGACGTCGTGCACGGCGGCCAGCCGCACTACCCGTACTTCGTGGGCGTCGAATGACCGTCACTCCGCAGGCGTGCCGCATCGTCACCGACAGCACGTCCGATATCTCGAAGCCCCTCGCCGGCGAGTTCGGCATCACCGTCGTGCCGCTCACCGTGCAGTTCGGCGCCCAGTCCTTTCGCGACGGCATCGACCTCACCGCCGATGACTTCTACCAGCGCCTGTCGTCGACGAAAGAACTGCCGCAGACGTCGCAACCGCCGCCCGCGCTGTTCGAGCACGCGTACCGCCACCTGATCACCCGGGGCGATGTCGTCTCCGTGCACCTCTCGCACAAGTTCAGCGGCACCGTCGAGACCGCGCGCTCAGTCGCCGCCGAAGTCGCACCCGAAAGAATCACCGTCGTCGACTCCGGCAGCGTGTCGATGGGCCTCGGCATGTGCGTGCTCGCCGCCGCCCGCGCCGCGCAGTCAGGCGCGTCGATGCAGGAGTGCGCCGCCGCCGCGCAGTCGGTCGCGGAACGCGTGCACGTCGCCGTCGCCTTCGAGACGCTCGAGTACCTGCGACGCGGCGGTCGCATCGGCCGCGCCAGCGCCTTTCTCGGCGGCCTGCTGCGCCTCAAGCCCGTCCTCACCGTGAAAGACGGCGAAGCGTTTCCCGTCACCCGCGCCCGCTCGCGCCGGAAAGCCATCGACGAGATCTGCGACCTGATCACGAAATTCGATCGCGTCACCGACGTCGCGATCGCCCACACCACCACCCCCGAAGACGCCGCGATGCTCGCCCAGCGCGCCCGCACCCTCGCCCCAGCAGCCACCCTCCACGAGGTCCGCTTCGGCCCCGTCCTCGGCACCCACGGCGGCCCCGGCATGCTCGGCGTCGCCGTCGTCGAGGGGTGACGTCGTTAGTCGCTGAACACCGAAGACAACGGACGAGTCTCCACCAGCGCTAGCTGTCCGGGACGAACGCGAGGCTCGAACACCGCGATAACGTTCCCGATGCCCGTCGACGATGGAGCAAGCACACCCTGGTAGATCAAGTAGTGCGCCGTCTCGCCGACGGCCTGGCATGCACGCCGGTCCGACGACTCGATGTCCGCGAGTGAGAGGCCAACCGCCTCGAGCGAGCCGGGCGCGGTGAGATCGAGCAACTCGATGTTTGTGAGCTGGAACGTGTGTATCGAGCGCGGAGCGAACGACGAAGCTCCTCTGGCTTGGGTTTCGGCGACCTTTAGGAACTCCGCCACGCATGTCTCTTCAGGGAACGCCAAATAGACGGTCGAAACGACGTCCGGCGGATTCCACCGCCCTCCGAACAGCAGTGCTCCGCGGCCCGACATGGGATCGCGACCGGTAGATGTGTGCCGATATGCGACACCAGACCAACGGGTCGAACCAAGGTCGCTGACCTGCTGTAGAAGATCCCGCGCCGGCAACTAAGCGACGACTCCGTCCGCAAGCGCCTCGATCAGTGCGAGAACAGTCTTGTAGTCACCGCGGTGAATGCGTGCCGCGGGAGTGTCACCATCCAGCAGTGCGTTTGGAGAAAAGATCCATACGTTAGCGTCTTCAGGTCGCAAGACACTTGCGAGTTGTTCTCCAATGAACGCGAGCTCAAGAAGCCGCTGTTTGGTTAGCTTTTGGGGGCGAACGTCACCCGCTGACCATCGTCCTACGGCGCGAGGAGACGAACCGACGATTTGCGCCACTTCCTCCTGTGTGAGAGAGAGGTGGTCTGAGAGATAGCGCACTTTTTCTGCAATTGCCGTTGGCAATGTATTCCTCTCGGTTCTAAGCTGACTTGGATGCGTCGATTCGTCGGTCTACCTGAGTGAGTAGAGCGTTCATCGTTCGAGTGCCAATCTTCTCTTGCGTCTTAAATTTACGAGTGTATGTCGGAAGTTGGTGCGCGTTTAGCCTCTCGCGGAACTCGATCGCGGTACGCAAGCGGTCGCGTTCGTGGCTCGGTCGCCACGCCGGCGGATACCTGAGGATCTCCTCGACCCGAGAGGCCCGGGAATGCAAGTAATGTGCCCGAGGATCGTTCACTGGCGCGTCGATCTGTTTTGCACACCCACCGAGGTCACAGGCCAAACGAGTGCGAATGGACTCATCAGAGTAGAGTGCTTGCGCCAATCTTCTCGGCACAGTTCCTTCCGCGAGCGGTAGAAAGACACCGGCTGTGGGACCGCCCGAGGGCTTGGCCTGTCCGGTCAGGCGGCGTTGTCGGCTCATTACACCGGAGTGGTCGAATCGTTCGCGATAGCCGATGCCGGTTGAGTACGCATCAACCACGTTGAGCGCCAGCGCTGTTTGGCCGATGTCGCCTTGAAACCCGAGCGAGACGCGAATACCTGCTAGCTTGAACGCTTCAAGGATCTCGAACACCGTTGCGACCTTCCTCGGCCCTTCCTCATCCCCACCGACGGGCGACAGCCGGAGATCAACTGATTCGAGCCCAAGTCGCGAGTATTGGCGGACAGCCGACGCAAGTCGCTCTGCGTTCCTCAAGGTCGCGAGCGGCGCCGAAAGTATCGCCCTGACAGGTATCCCCTTGCTTCGGAATGCCTGAACAGTCATTCCAGCGAGTTCTTGGTTAACCTCGATGAGGCCGTCCGATTCCGCGTAAAAGTGAGGTGCGACGAGGGTGTTGCGTGTTCAATCTGCGGTCCGACAACCCGCTCTACAAGTTCCACCTGTTTCGAGGGCTTCGTGAACTCAAAGGGATCAATGGGAAGGGCGTCCCAGTAGTCAAGATTTCCGCCCCTGAAACCAAGTTCAACGAGACGTTCTGTAAGTGGCTCGACGAGAACCCCGATCCCCTTCGCTCGCGCCGCATCGATGACGACGGAGTGACGCCGGAGGTGGTTCGCGTCAACGATGAACGCGTCGATCCCAACGGGCTCGGATGAGATGAACTCATCCGTTACCTTGTGGTCGTCCCTACCCAGGCGGATTTCGAGCCCCATTAGATCTCTCCCGACATAATGACAGACGATTAACAAGTCGTTTCAGGCGCCATTGTACAGGACAGAACCACCGCCAGTCAACAGCACCCCTTGACACCCACCCCACCCCGATACCCAATCGACACTTGACCACCCCGGCCCGCAACCCCCACACTCGCCCGTACGTTATCTTATGTATGGAACAGGAGTGGACTCGGGACCCCGCCGGTAGGGAGCACCACATGCCCAGGCAACTCAAGCTCGGTCTCGCCCTCGGCGCCGGCGGCACCAAGGGCGCCGCCCACGTCGGCGTCCTCCGCGTCCTCGAACACGCCGGCATCCGCCCCGATGTCATCGCCGGCACCAGCGTCGGCAGCCTCTACGGCGGCGCCTTCGCCGTCGGGCGCACCGCCGCCGAGATGGAAGACGGCATCCGCACCTGCCCCCCCAACGACGTCATCCAGTTCTTCCGCCACCGCCTCAAGATCCGCCACCGCAACCGCCTCGCCCGACGCTTCTACGAGGCGCTCGCCGGCTGGAACATCGAAGACCTGCCGATTAAATACGCCGCCACCGCCTCCGACATTGTCGAGCGCGGCCCCGTCGCCATCGACCGCGGCCCCATCATCGATGCCATCGAAGCCAGCATCGCCATCCCCGTGATCGCCCGCCCCGTGCTCTACCAGGGCCGCTACCTGCTCGACGGCGGGTTCTGGGACAGCGCCCCCGTCGACGCCGCCGTCGGCCTCGGCGCCGATGTCGTCGTCGCGGTTGAACTCGGCAAGCCCCTCAGCCTGCCCGAAGTCTGTCACCGGCCCGCCGCCTGGATCGCCGGGCGCCTCGCCAAGGCCGCACTGCACCGCACGATCGCCGGCGTGCCCTTCACACTCCATGCCGCGACGACGCCGCTCAAGCCGGGACGCACCGCCCAGCTCGTCATCCGCCCGCGTGGCATCTCGCGCATTCGCGGCAACTCGCCCTTCCACATGGTCGACGTGCTCGAAGCCGGCATCGCCGCCGCCGAAGCCGCGCTGCCCTCGATCAAGGCGCTGCTCGCCGGCGAGCCGCTACCCGCCGAAGCGACCGAACTCATCGCCAACCCCAAGCTAGCCACCGACCTCGGCGCCACCTAACCGGCACTACGTAGCCCCGGAGCGTCAACTCCGCCCCGGCGATGCGCAGCATCGCCACCCCTGCCAAAGACCTCTGCGTCTCTGCGGCTCTGCGGTGAACATCAAGCCCGTTAGACTTCTGCGAACGGTCAAACGAAAAAGACGTAGCTGCGGAGCTTCAGTTCCGCCCCGGCGCGCAGCATCGCCATCTTTAAAGAAAACGTCTCTGTGTCTCTGTGCCTCTGTGGTTCCTCACCCGCCTCACTCCGCCTCAAACTCGTACGCAGCACCCTCAAGCGACGGCAGCGTCTCCTGCAAAAACCGCAGCGACGCTTCGTCGTCCCGAAGATACGCGTCGAAGAACGGCGTCGCGTACAGCCGCAGTTCGCGGTTTTGCTCCTCGAGCGTCAGCTTCGGCGCACCGAGCGGGTTGGCCGCGTCGCCGCACGCACGGTCGCCGTCATCGACGCCTTGGCCATCGCCGGGCGTTGCATCGCCGCCGCGTCCGGTGAGATTGAGCACGCCCTGCGCGACCACCGCATCGTCGATGTCCGCGAACGAGAAGCGCACGTGGTTCGCGCCCCTCACCTCCACCCAGTAGCGCGGCGCCGCCGCCAAATCGTACGCCCTGCGGTTGCCGGCGCGCGGCACGATCAGGTCCTCAGAACCCGTCAGGAACATCATCGGGATCGCGACGTCGGTCTCCGTGTTCTCGTCGTACACGCACCCGCTCGCCGAGATCGTCAGCCCCGCGTCGATCCGCTCGTCGCGTTCGACGCCGTACACCTCGTACAGGCCGATCAGCGCCGTGAAGCCGCCGAGCGAATGCCCCGTCAGCGCGATGCGCTCGCCATCGACCGCGCCTTGCAGCAGGTGTCCCTGCGTTTCGTTGAAGCTCAGCATGGTGTCCACGACGTACGACACGTCGCCCGGCTGGTTGACGACGTCCATGAAGCGCACGCCGCCCGGCGTGCCGATGCGCGTCAGCGGGAAGTCCGGCGCCGCCACGACGTAGCCGTGGCTCGCCAGGTGACGCGTGTAGTCCGGCGAAAACAACCGCGACGAACTGAGCCCGTGCGCGAAGATGATCAGCGGATACGGCGCGCCGCTCTCGTCGACGAGCAGTTCGCGGCCGTCTGGCTTCGCAGCGTCGGCGACCGCCGGATACCACACCTCCGTCGGCAGACGACGCTCGTCCGTGCCGGGGACGTCGCCGCTCGCCGACGTCGGCCGCGTCGTATCCACCAGCTCGTACGTCGCGACGCCCACCGCGTACGGCCCTGGCGCCGTCACATCCTCAACCGTCAGCGCCTCGACCGACGCCTCGGCCGTCACCTGCGCGCCGTCGCCGCCGTCATCAGAGCACGCGGCCAGCAGCACCACCGCCGCCAGCCACAGCGCCATCCACCGCATCCGCCGCATCGCAATCACCACTAGACGGTACCCACCACATCGAGCGGTGGAAAGAGTCATTCGGGTCTCCCCCTCTCCGCCCGACGGAGAGGGGGCCGGGGGGTGAGGTCCCCCGTCATTCAGAGCGAAGCGAAGAATCTCCCAGCACGACAACCATCAACCCACGCACCACCCTCGCACCCGAAACCGACACTCACTCACCAAGCTCCCCCTCTCCGCCTGACGGAGAGGGGGCCGGGGGGTGAGGCTCCCCGTCATTCAGAGCGAAGCGAAGAATCTCCTAGCACGACAACCACGTCGCACCCGAAGCCGACACTCACTCAAGCTCCCCCTCTCCGCCCGACGGAGAGGGGGCCGGGGGGTGAGGCTCCCCGTCATTCAGAGCGAAGCGAAGAATCTCCCAGCACGACACTCTCGACCCGCGCACCAACCGCCGCATAACCGTCATCCTGAGCAAAGCGAAGGATCCCGCCTTCGCAGACGCACCGCGGCCAGCCGCTACCACGCTCCCCAAAACCTCTGTGCCTCTGTGCCCTCTGTGGTGAAAGCAACCCCAACCGCTCTGCGCCTCTGCGGTGAACACACCTCCAGCATCGCACGCTATCGCTTCGCGATCTCCGCGAACGCCGTCCCGGGTGCGCCATCGCGCAGCCGCCCCCGGATCACCTCCGCGCACTCCTGCGCGCTCATGACCGACGTGTCGACTTCCAGGTCGTAGACGCTGTGCGCGTGTACCGCGTCCTGCCATCGCAGCACGGGCGCCGGCACCGGATCCCCGGCGCTGCCTTTCACGTACGGGCCTTCGCCCATGTTCCGACGCTCCATGATCGCCTCGATCGGACAACGCACGCCGACGAACAGCACTGGCAAACCCGCGAGCAGCCGCGCGCACGCGCCGATCACGTCGTCGCCGTACGAATCGTGGTGCCCGACGTCCGTAACGACGTTCAGCCCGAGCCTGCTATGCGCCGCGATCGACGCATACATCGCCGCGTAGAACACCGGCACCATCGGTTCCGCCGCATGCCCCGTCTCGCCCGGACGCAGCCCGATCCCCGGCTGAAACTCCCGCGGCGTCACGTGACGCGAGAATGCATCGACGCCAATGTTCATCCACGCACCCTCGAACGTATCCTGGATCACCCGCGCAATGCTCGTCTTCCCCGACCGCGGCACACCATTCAGGATCACAATCTGCCCCGGCTGTCCTTCATCTGCCACAATCAAAACTCCCAACGTTTGCCCGCATCAAATCTACTACCTGTCCTCGCGTGCCCGAGCGCCTCTGCGCCCGAACACCCGAGCGCGGGCTGGAAGCCCCGCGCGGCTCCCGCACCGCGCCACGAACCCGAAGCGTCGCACAACCGTCATCCTGAGCAACGCGAAGGATCCCGCATTCGCAGACGCACCGCCGCCAACGGACGCCCATCACCACCCACCCGAGCGCGGGCTGAAAGTCCGCGCGGCACCGACATCCCCGCCCCACCCCCTTAACCTCTGCGTCTCTGCGCCTCTGCGGTGAACGTCCCCCCGTGCCACGCAACGCTTCGAGATCCGCCGCCCGCCGCCGTACCATCCGTGCGGGAGACCACATGCCAGCTCCGAACTCGCTGCGTCCTCGTGTGCGCCGGCCGCACGCCAATCCAACCGCCAGCACGCGCCGACGCACACTCAATCAAAACGGACAATCAAGATGCGAATCCCCCGGAGCCAAATCGCAATCCCGAACATGCGATCAATCGAGATCTACAGCCACCACACTCAATGTTTCACGTGAAACATTAGTTCTAACGGCGCCGGCAAAGAGGAGGGAGCGGACGCATTCCGCCCGCTCCCCTTTGCTGTTTGCTGTGTGCTGCTTGCTGTGCGCGCCGCAGGCGCTACCAGCCGCGCTTCGCCAGGATCTCGTGCTCCGGGATCGTCCCGATCTCCAACCCCCGCATCGGCACCCCCGTCCCCCGCGACACCTCCGCGATGATCGCCGGGTCCTGGTAATGCGTCGTCGCCTTCACGATCGCCTTCGCCATCTTCTCCGGGTCCTCCGACTTGAAGATGCCCGACCCAACGAATACGCCCTCGGCCCCCAGGTGCATCATCAGCGCCGCGTCCGCCGGCGTCGCGATCCCGCCCGCCGCGAAGTTCACGACCGGCAGCTTGCCCAGCGCAGCCACTTCCTTCACCAGTTCGTGCGGCGCGCCCAGGTTCTTCGCCTCCGCGAACAACTCGTCTTCGCGCATCGACTGGATGCGGCGGATGTCCGACCAGAGTTGCCTCATGTGCCGCACCGCCTCGACGACGTTGCCCGTGCCCGCCTCGCCCTTCGTGCGGATCATCGCCGCGCCCTCGGAGATGCGACGCAGTGCCTCGCCGAGGTCCCGGCAGCCGCAGACGAACGGCACCTTGAAGCCGTGCTTGTCGACGTGGTTCGCCTCATCGGCCGGCGTCAGCACCTCCGACTCGTCGATGTAGTCGACGCCCAGCGCCTCCAGCACCTGCGCCTCCACGAAGTGCCCGATGCGCGCCTTCGCCATCACCGGGATCGTCACCGCCTCGACGATCGCCGTGATGATGTCCGGGTCCGACATCCGCGCGACGCCGCCGTCCGCCCGAATGTCCGATGGCACGCGCTCCAGCGCCATCACGGCGCAGGCGCCCGCTTCCTCGGCGATCTTCGCCTGGTCCGCCGTCACGACGTCCATGATGACGCCGCCCTTCAGCATCTGTGCCAGGCCCTTCTTGACCGCCCACGTGCCTGTGGTGGCGCTGCCGTTGACGCGATCGTTCGTTGCAACCATGGTGCTCCTCCGTTCGTGAGAGCATCAGTGTATCGAATGCGGCGGCGCTGATTGAGGGCCAATTGACGGATTCCGATTGGATCCACGCGATGAGTCCGCTGCGGCCCGAGTCGGCCCTCGATATCGGCGATATCATGGATCGATGGAGAAGCCAGTCGTCGGCGTCCTCGCCCTGCAGGGCGACTTCGCCGAGCACATCGCCATGCTGGAGAAGCTCGGCCTCGAAGCTGTCGAGGTGCGGCTGCCGTCCCAGCTCGCATCGCTCGATGCGCTGATCATCCCGGGCGGCGAAAGCACGACGATCACGCGCCTCCTGGACATCTACGAGATGCGCGAGCCGATCAAGCGCCTCGGGCGGCAGGGACTGCCGATCTGGGGCACCTGCGCCGGCGCCATCGTCCTGGCGAAGCATGCCACCGACCTCGATCGCCCCAACCTGGAACTCATGGACATCGACGTGCGGCGCAACGCCTTTGGCCGCCAGGTCGACAGCTTCGAGGCGGAGCTTGCGGTCGCGGGACTCGGCGATCGGCCGTTCCACGCTGTCTTCATCCGCGCGCCCAGCATCGACCGTGCGGGGCCGGCCGTCGAGCCGCTCGCCACACTCGATGACGGCATCATCGTCGCCGCCCGGGAGGGGCGCCTGCTGGCAACCGTCTTTCACCCGGAGCTGACCCATGACGATCGATTCCACCGGCTGCTGGCCGAACTGGCGGAGGCGCACCGTCGCGAACGCAGCGCCCCGAAGTAGCCATCTTGACGCTCGTGGATGCTGTTATGAGAGATCTGCGCCGCCGAATTAGCAACACAGGGTGCTCCAATCCGCGCTACAATTGAGTCCGTAGCGTACAGGAGCGTGGACGTCTATTGACCCCCACCGCGCGTACCGTCCTTCCGACTGACCTCGTTGCACTGGTCTCTTACGACGGTCGCGTCTACGCGAACGAGGCAATGACGCTCGACCGGATCGGAACGCAGGACTCGCCGCACCCGCTTGAGACAGCGTTCGAGCAGTGGTTCAGCTTCGCCACCGGGCGCCACACCTGGATCAGCGTGAAAGGGCCGACGCTGCGCGGACTCGTTTCGGCGCGCAAGCGCGGCTCGAAGCTCGCCTGGGAGATCGACTGTCTCATCGATGCCGAGCCGGACGATGATGGCGTGCTGCTGAGCCTGGTCGACCAGGTGACGGAGGCGGCGGGCAGGTCGGGCGCGCTGCGGATCTTCATCCGCGTGCCCGGGGCGAGCCACCTCGAAGCGGCGATTATTCGATGCGGCTTCGGCGCGTACGCGCGTGAGACCGTGTACTGGTCAAGCAGCGAACCGCTTGCGGCGCATCGGCGTAACGTCGAAGGTCTCGAGCGGCGCACGAAGGAGGACGCGTACCGCGTGTTCCAGCTCTACAACGACCTTGTGCCGGAGTCGGTCCGCCGCTTCGAGGCGATGACGTTCACCGAATGGACCGCGGCGCAGGAACGGCTCGGGCGCACCTCGCAGTGGGTGTTGCGGGACGGCGGCAAGCTCTCGGGCTGGCTGCGCGTCGCCGGCGACGGCGAGATCGGTCGCTTCGAGGTGCTCGGCACGCACGACGCCCTGGATGATCTGATCGGAGCGGCGCTTCACAAGGTCGCCAACCGCGAGCGCGCGTATACGCTGGTGCCGGAGCATCAATGGGCGGTAGCTGAGCGCCTCGCCGGCATCGGATTCGAAGAAGGCGAATCGTACGCCGTGCTCTCGCGGCGCACGGTGCGGCCCGTGAAGGTCGCACAAAGAGTGCCCGCCGTCGCGCGGACGACGATGGTCTAGAATGACGAACAACTTGCAACGCGTGATCACCGACGACCTCGATCTGCTGCTCGATGCGCTGCCGCCGCACATCTGCGGCCCGCTGAAGCTGCGCGACGACAACTTCGAGTTGCTCGAGATCGTGATGGACCTGGGCCGCCGCCCCGAAGCGCGCTATCCCGGCCGCGAAGTGATGCTCTCCGACGCGGAAGTGACGCCCGAAGACATCGATTACGCGGTCTCGCGCATTGGCGAGTTCGGCGATGACAACCGCGCCGGAATCGAACGCACGCTGCACCGCATCTCGTGCATCCGCAACCGGCGCGGCCGGATCGTGGGATTGACGTGTCGCGTTGGCCGAGCGGTCTACGGCACGATCCACGTCATCGAGGACCTGATCAAGACGGGGAAGAGCACGCTGATGCTCGGCCGTCCGGGCGTCGGCAAGACGACGATGCTGCGCGAAGTCGCGCGCGTGCTCGCCGACGACTTGAACAAGCGCGTCGTCATCGTCGACACATCGAACGAGATCGCCGGTGACGGCGACATCCCCCACCCCGCTATCGGCACGTCGCGACGCATGCAGGTGCCGACGCCGGCGTTGCAGCACGCTGTGATGATCGAGGCGGTCGAGAACCACATGCCCGAGGTCATCGTCATCGACGAGATCGGTACGGAACTCGAGGCTGCAGCGGCGCGCACCATCGCCGAGCGCGGCGTGCAGCTCGTGGCGACCGCGCATGGCAACGAACTCGAAAACCTGATCCTGAACCCGACGCTCGCTGACCTCATCGGCGGCATCCAGTCCGTGACGCTCGGCGACGAAGAAGCGCGCCGTCGCGGTACGCAGAAATCGATCCTCGAGCGCAAGGCGCCGCCCACGTTCGACGTCGTCGTCGAAATCCAGAGCTGGGACCGCGTGGCCGTACACGGCGACGTAGCGGAGACGATCGACTCGCTCCTGCGCGGCTACAAGATTCCCGCCGAAGTGCGCGAACTCGATGAGGACGGCGATGTCCGCGTGCTAGCAGCGCCGCGCTCGATCCAGTCGCTTGGCGGCGGACAGCCTGCGGAGCGTCGTGGTATCCGCGAACGCCGCCCGACGCCGTTCCGCGAGCGTGTACCAGAGGAAGTGGTGGCACAAGATGCGGCCGTGCGGCGCGTCTACCCGTTCGGCATCTCCCGCAAGCGCCTGGAGCAGGCTGTCCGCGAGACGGCGGCCCGCGTCGCGATCGCGGACGAACTGGGCGATGCCGACAGCGTCATGACGCTCCGCACGTACTTCCGGCGAAAGCCGCAGGCGCTCCGCGACGCGGAGTCTCGCGGCATCCCCATTTACGTCCTGAAGACCAACACGGTCGTGCAGATGGAGCAGAGCCTGCTCTCGATGGCGGAGCGGGGCAGTGGCGGCGACGTGTCAACGGCGATGCAGGAAACGGAAGATGCGATCACCGGCGTCCTCAACGGCGAGTCCGGTGCCGTTGAGCTGACGCCGCAGAACGCCTACATTCGCCGTCTCCAGCACCAGATGGCGCAACAGTACAATCTCACGTCACGCAGCGAAGGCCGGGAACCGTATCGCCGCGTCATGATCGGCCGCGACGAGGTCCGCTACTAAGCCTTACGTTGGACAGGAGAAGGGGGCGGCCGCTTCGGTCGCCCCGTTTCCATACAGGTGGAATCTGCGGCTTCAATCCACGGTATCTTCGTTCTCGAAGTCGTCGGAGTTCATCGCTGCGTCATCTCGCTGGCGCGATTCGGTCGGCTCGCGCGTCGATCCGGCATCATCGCGCGGAACCGTGCGACGGGTAGCTTCGCTGCCGGGAACTTGCCGGTCGCGGTCCCCGATTTCGCCCGTGAACCCCTGGCTATTGTCCGCGTTCAAGTCGTCTCGTTCTCCGGGGATGTTTTCGCGGATCTCCGCATGCTCCATCCTGTCGGACTTGTTCGGGGCATCTGCATCGCGCTCACCCGTGCTTTCCGGGCGCTGCGCATCTCCCAGCGTGGCGGCGTCGCGCTGCTGTTTGCGATCTCGTGCCATGCTGTCCCTCTCGTCGCCCTTGACCCTTCAGCCTAGCGTTCGACGGGTTGCCGGAGGCGAACGCTGCTTTCGCGACCAGATCAAGCGCGCGTGGCGACTCGCAAATGCAAGACGGTGCAGGACTGACGCAGAGCGCGGCGACCCCCTGCACGTGAGCACACAGGCCCGATGTGGCAGAGGCGCACCGACGCACGCGGGTCGCTCAGGAGATCGCGATCGATCCGGTCATCTGCTGCGGGTGGAGCGAGCACTTGAAGAAGTGATTGCCCGGCCCGGATGCCGTGAACGTCGCTGACTGTTGCGCCGGCCCCGCGAACATCGCCGTCTGTGCCGCGATGGCGCCCGCGGGCGTGTAGATGATGATGTCGTGCACGACGCCGGCATCCTGGTTGTCGAGCGTCACCGTGATTGCTGAAGCCGCGCTCGCCGTGAGTTGCGTCGGCGCAAACGTCGTGCGATTGGCGACGATCCTGAGCGACTGGGGCTGCACCGACGGCGGGGGCGGCGGTGGCGGAATCGGCGTACTTGTGGGGGCGGGCGCCTGCGGCGGAGGAGGCGGCGCCGTGGCCGGCGTCGCAGCGCTGTTGACGGGCGGCGGAGCTTCGGGCGTGGCCGTTGCTGCGGCCTCGGGCGTCGCCGTCGCGTTGTCGGCGGTGGCGGAGGCTGCGGGCCGGGTTGCCCGCGCCGTCGCGCTTGCTCGCGGCGTCGCATCATCGTCCGAAGCATCGTCGTCGTTGCCACCACATGCGGCGAGCAACGCGGTGACGGCCAGTGTGCCGAGTGCGAGGTAATGTAGCGTCTTCATGATGTTCTTTCTCGCTATCTAATCTGATATCTGTCTGTTTTCGAGGAGGAGCCGGAACATTCCGGCCCCTCCTCGGAGTTGCTGTTGTCGCTAGCGCCGCTTCCATGCGAGCGCCGCCAACCCGCTCGCCGCCGCGGCGGCTACTGCGAGCGCGATCGCGACGACAATCGTGGTCGCGCCGCCGCTACTGTCCGTGTATCCGCCGCTGCCGGTATCCGGAGCGGTGACGCCGGTACCCACGGTCGGCGTTGGCGCGGGCGCGCCTTGCGTGGGTGCTGCGGTCGGAGCCGGCGCGGGCGGCTGCACCGCCGAGAAGTTCTCGATGGCGATCAGTTCGCCGGGGCCGAGCGCGCTCAGCCCGTCGTCGGTGACGTACAGCGTGTCGCCGATGAAGATCATGTCGGTCGCGAACGTGAGCCCGGCGACGATGGTCGTCATGGTGCCGTCGGCGTTGATGCGCTGCACGCTGCCCGTGAACGGCGCGAATCCGTCGGCGAACGACAGCGCGTAGCGCTGACCGCCCGTACCGACCTCGACGTCGGTGATCATCGGCACGCCGCGCGCGATCTCGGTGATCGTGCCGGCCGGCGAAACGCTCACGACCCTGCCGTCGTCCGGCAGGAACGGACCGCGGCCCAGGTAACCCACGAGGAAGGGACCGCTAGTCGTCTGGGCGATGCCGGTGCTTACGGGGTGGTCCGGGAACTCGACGATCTCCGAGACGTCACCGCCAGTAGTCACTTCCAACAGGCGGTTGTGGTTGCCGTCCGAGACGTAGAACTGGCCGTCGCGGACGATCATGCTGTACGGATTGCCGCCCACCTCGACATCGGGTTGCGCGCCGCTGCCGATCGCGGCTACGGGGTTGTCGATGTTGAACTGGCCGATATCGGCGACAAGGTCAACGGTGCCGTTGCTTTGCACGCGGTAGATGCCCGTCGGGTTGTCGGGGAATCCGTAGTGCTCACCACCGTGCGTCTGGAGGTAGTAGAGCGCGCTGCCGATGAACGCGACGTCCGCCGGGCCTATCTGGTCGCCCATTTCTAGGCGCTGCGAAGGAAGGCCTTCGGCGAGGGTCGTGCGCTCGCCCGTCTCCGGATCGATCGACGAGATGCGGCCCGTGAAGCCGTTGTTGACCGTCTCTCCGCTGGGCGTCACGAACTCCGTGTCGCCGCCAGTGCCCGCTTCTGCGACGTAGATGAGGCCATCCGGCCCAACCACCATCCCTCGTGGCGCGATCAAGTCACTTACCAACACGGTGCCGGCGCTCGGCCCGGGTGGGCCATCCTGCGCGGATGCCATCCCGGCGAACACGGTCAGCGTGGCCAACGCGGCCAACCCTACGACGATGAATCTCAAACTCAAGGCTGTCTCCTTCTCCCCCAAATCCACATTGTGTGCGAGAAATGCCCTCCGTCCGGCAAGAATGTAGCGTCGATGAGTCACAGCGTCAGCGTCGCAGCGGCGGAGACCGGTCTACGACTTTCGGCGGAGGCTCTCAGCGCCGAAGCGGGGCGACGAGCCGCCCTGCCCCTCGTCACAACTTACGCGCGCCTGGTCGCAACGGCGACCGCACCCGTTGCCATGCCAATCGCGCCGATCGCCAGGGCGACGAGCAGCATGACGTTGTGATTGCCACCGCCAGGGCCCGTGCCCGTGTCCGGCGCCGTCACGCCGGTGCGAGGCGTTGCCGTAGGCGCCACGCCGGGCTCGACCGGAACGACGGGTGTCGGCTGGACGGCCGGCGGCGGCTCGACGGTCGAGAAGTCCTCGATCTGCCAGACCTCCCCGAGCAGCGTCGTCACGTAGGCGGTGTCGCCGCTGAAGTCCAGTGACGTCGGCAACATGAAGCCCGTCACGAGCGGCGTCAGCGTGCTGCCCGCGAGCGTCAGGATCTTGCCGCTGAACGGGTCGCCGTCAGGACTGGTGTCCGTGCTCCCGAACTGAAGTGCGTACGTACCGCCCGGCCCGTTCTCAACATCGATCAGTTGCGCGAATCCACTCGCGACGTTCGTCGCGTTGCCGGTCGGCAGGGCGACTGATACCACGAAACTGTTCGCGGCCGTCTGCGGGAACGCGCCGAACTGGGTCATGAGGATCGGCCCGCTCGAGCCGGTCTCCAGGCCCGTCGGCACGACGTTATCGAACGTCGTGACGATGCTGGCCGCGCCGGCCGTCGTCGCCCGGAGCACGCGGTTGTGGTTACCGTCTGTGACGTAGAACTCGGTGCCGCGGACGTCGATGGCGAACGGATTGCCGCCCGGTCCTGCGTCCGGGAAGTCGACCGGATTATCGCGATTGAATTCGCCGATGTTTGCGATCAGTTCGACGTCGGAGCCCGCGACCCGGTAAATGCCGTTGGGCCATTCTTCCTGCCCGAACTCGTCGGCGTCGCCGGTCGTCAGCACGTACATGGTGCTGCCCATGAACGCGACGTCGACCGCTCCACCGGCGCCTTCCTCGCCACCGATCGATGGCAGCCCGGAGCCGGCAGTCGTCACCTCGCCGGTCGCGGGATCGATGCGCGCGACGGTGCCGGTCAGGCCGAATGTCGGTACCGGCTCATCCGGCGGAAAGTCGTCCGGTGGCGTCACTTCGGTGTCGCCGCCGGTCCCTGACAGCGTGACGTACAGCGCGCCGTCCGGCCCGATCGCCGCGCCCTGCGAGCCGGCCAGTCCTTCGGCGATCTTCGTGCCGGCGCTCGGCGGCGGTCCTTCCTCCTGCGCCGAGACGGATTGGGCCATCAGCCATGCTGCTGCGACCAGCAGCGCGGCTGTGGCCAGAATGAACTGCGGTTTCACAAGAACCCTCCTCCTTGCTCCGGATTCGTCCCGGGAACGGCGCCAATTCTCGTCTTATGGAGCACTGAAAGCAACTACTGTCCGGCGGCGGCGCACGCGTTGTTACGCCCGCGTCATGCGCCGACGCCCATTCCGGACGGATGCGTTAGTGATTCGTCAGGCGGTACCAGCGTCGGCCCAGAGAGTCTGATACCTGTCGCCGCGAATGGCGTCGCGGTTGGCGGCGTACTCGCGCTGATAGAGATCACGCAACGCGGCATCGCAGGTCTCGCCGGCGCCGGCGAATCCCGATGCGACGACGCGTTCACGGATGGTGGCCCACACGCCGCATTCTTCGAGATAGCGGATGCTGTGGGGCCAGAAGAAGAACTGGAAGTGCTTCGGCGTGCCGAGCGCCGGCCGCTGCTGGCCCAACCAGAAGTAGCGCTCCTGCAACGTCGCAACAGGATCGACGATCGCGAGCATCGGCATCCCGCACGGGCCGTCCGGGTCTGTCGCGTCGTGACGCGTATCGACCAGGATGCGTTCGGGGAAGAGCCGAAACGCCGCGGCGAACACGTCGGCGTTCCTGACGATGTGGTTGATCTCTCTCAGGTCCACGAGCAGTCCGTTCTCTGTGTACATGTGTCATCCCCTGCGCGATCGAAGAACCGGGCACGGCGCTTCTCCGTGCCCGGTCCGCGAATGCGATGTCGTACGCTAGTACATGGGCGGCGGTGCGCCGGCGCCCATGCCTGCGCCGTTCTTCTCGGGCAGATCCGTCACCAGACAGTTTGTCGTGAGCACCATGCCGGCGATCGAGATCGCGTTTTCGAGCGCGGCGCGCGTCACCTTCAGCGGGTCGATGATGCCCTTGGTCATCATGTTGCCGAACTCGTCAAGCGATGCGTCGTACCCCTCGCCGAGCTTCAGCTTCTTGACCTGCTCGACGATCACCGAGCCGTCCTTGCCGGCGTTCGTCGCGATGCGGCGCAGCGGCTCTTCGAGCGCGCGGCGCAGGATGCGGGCACCCGTCGCCTCGTCGCCGGTCAGGTCGAGCTTTTCGAGCGCGGCCTGCGCGTTGATCAACGCGACGCCTCCGCCCGAGACGATGCCCTCCTCGACGGCCGCGCGGGTGGCCGACAGGGCGTCCTCGACGCGGTGCTTCTTTTCCTTCAATTCGACTTCCGTGGCGGCGCCAACCTTGATGACCGCGACGCTGCCGGCGATCTTGCCGAGGCGCTCCTGCAGCTTCTCGCGGTCCCAGTCCGACGTGGTCGTCTCGAGCGCAGCCTTGATCTGCTTCACGCGTGCCTCGCCGTCCTTGGGCTTGCCGCGCCCCTCGATAATCGTCGTGTTCTCCTTGGAGATGATCACGCGGCGGGCGCGGCCGAGGTCTTCGACCTGCACGGCGTCGAGCTTGCGGCCCAGTTCCTCGCTAATCAGCGTGGCGCCGGTAAGCGCGGCGACGTCGCCCAGGTTGTCCTTGCGGCGGTCGCCGAAGCCCGGCGCCTTGACGGCGACGACGTTGATGGTGCCGCGCAACTTATTCACGGCGAGCGTCGCCAGCGCTTCGCCTTCGACGTCGTCCGCGATGATCAGCAGGTTCTTGCTCACCTGCAGCAGTCGCTCGAGCATGGGGAGAATGTCCGTCACCGCGGAGATCTTCTTGTCGGTGATCAGGATGTACGGCTCGTCGAGCTCCGCTTCCATCTTCTCGCTGTTGGTCACGAAGTACGGGCTGATGTAGCCACGGTCGAACGCCATGCCTTCGACATACTCGACTTCCGTCGTGATGCCCTTCGATTCTTCGACGGTGACGACGCCGTCCTTGCCCACCTTCTCCATCACTTCGCCGATCAGCTCGCCGATCGTCGCGTCGGCGGCTGAAATCGATGCGACCTGCGCGCTCTGCTCGCGCGTCGTCACCGGCTTGGCGTTCTTCTTCAACTGCGCGACGACGGCCTGGCTGGCCGCCTCGATCCCGCGCTTGAGCGCCATGGGATTTGCACCCGCCGCGACGTTCTTCAGTCCCTCGTGCACGATCGCCTGTCCGAGCACCGTCGCGGTCGTCGTGCCGTCGCCTGCGATGTCGTTCGTCTTCGACGCGATCTCTTTCGCGAGCTGGGCGCCGATGTTCTCGAACGGCTCATCGAGCTCGATGTCCTTGGCGATTGTGACGCCGTCATTGGTGATGGTCGGGGCGCCGAACTTCTTGTCGAGAACGACGTTGCGGCCCTTGGGGCCGAGCGTGATCTTGACGGCATCGGCGAGCGCGTCGATGCCGCGCATCAGGGCGTGACGCGCGTCCTCTTCGAAAAGGAGCTGCTTGGGCATATCTACCTCATCCTTTGTGCATGGTTCTCGGGTGGAACGTGCAGTTTCGTCCGGGTTCTGGCACTCTCCGGATGGGAGTGCTAAATCTGATTCTAGCCCCTGCTATCGGCTGGATCAAGACGGGCATCGAGCCTAGATTGGCCCCGGAGAGCAAACCGTGCCTGACGCCCACAACCTGCGAGACTTTGAGGAACTGGCACGGGCCTGCATGGAGCCTGGCCAGTTCGCCTATTACGCCGGCGGCTCCGGCGACGAAGTCACCCTCCGCGACAACGAGTCCGCGTTCGCCCGGCGCCGCCTGCGCCCCCGCGTACTCGTGGACGTCTCGCAGATCGACACGGCGACCACGCTGCTCGGACAAGCGGTGACCATGCCGGTCGGCATCGCGCCGACTGCACAGCACGGGCTGGCGCACCCTGAAGGCGAGTGCGCCACCGTCCGTGCGGCCAGCCGCGCAGGCGCGCTCTATGTGGCGTCCACCCAGTCCACGCGTCCGATCGAGGAGATCGGCGCTGCTGACGGCGGGCCGTTCTGGTTCCAACTCTACGTGCAGGACAACACCGGACCGCGCACCGAAGCGCTGATTCGCCGCGCCGAATCGGCCGGATGTACCGCCATCGCGCTGACTGTCGACCTCGCCGTGCCCGGCCGGCGCGAACGCGAGCTGCGCGCTCTCCTGGATACGTCTGTCCTGCGGCCTGGCAACTTCCCGGATGCGCCCGCCGCGGCGCCGCCGCCCGTCACGTTGACGTGGAGCGACGTGACCTGGCTCCGCGCCACGACGAAGCTCCCCATCATCCTCAAGGGCATCATGACGGGCGAGGATGCGCGACTCGCCGTCGAGCACGGCGTGGACGCCGTGTGGGTGTCGAACCATGGCGGCCGCCAGCTCGATCGCGCATCCGCATCGATCGATGTGCTCGAAGAGATCGTGGATGCCGTCGCCGGTAATGCAGAGGTCTATCTCGATGGCGGCGTGCGCCGCGGCAGCGATGTCGTGACCGCGCTGGCGCTCGGCGCGCGTGCCGTCTTTGTTGGCCGGCCAATTCTGTACGCGCTCGCCTGCGGCGGCCAGGAGGGCGTCACGCTCGCGCTCGACCTGATGGCCGCCGAAGTGCGCTACTCCATGTCACTGCTAGGGACGCCGTCGATCTCAGACATCACTCGCGCCCACGTCGTGTGAGCGCCGCGCGACGGGCGGCCGCCGCCTCGCGCCGAGGCGGTACACGATCGCGGACGATGCGACGAACAGGAGCGAGCCGCCGGAGAACGTCAGCACGTGCGCCGGGTTCAATGCATCGGTGTGGTTGTGCGCGTGACCGCCGGCAAAGTGCAGGTAGTACTCGCCATACGCGCCGGCGATCAGCATCGTGACGCCGATCGTGAACGCTGCGGCAACGCCGGTCGCTGCGACGTCCGTCATCCGCCAGTCGCGGACGCGCGGCGCTGCGAAGTATGACGCCGCGAGGAGCGTCGCGCCCGCAATGACGACGTAGAGCCCCGGTCCCTGGCCGGGCACGTAGAACGCCGCGGCCGGGTTGTCGGTCAGTGCGTAGAGGTTGCGCAGGTCACGCACCGCGAAGGCGGCGATCGCGACGCCAAAGATCGGCGTCAGCGAGCGCAGCGGCGCAAGCCCGCGCATCGACGAGAGCGCGCTCGCGATGAGCGCGCCGACCGCGAGCGCGATGAAGTATTTGCCGTGGCCGGGCACGCCGTTGCGCTCGATGAGCCCTGCGTAGAACGTCGCCCAGGGCAGGTACGCGCCGACGATCACCGTTACCGCGCCGGTCGCCGCCAGGAGGTGGAAGATCCGTTCCTTCCACCTCCCCGACGGCCGCGAGGCACCGATCGCGACGGCGTGTCGTTGGAGAGTCACCGAGGAAATTGCCATCGCGGTCGCTCCGTTCGCGTTCAATTACCGCACACCGAAGAACAGGATCAGGTTCGACGGGATGTCCGCCGTCGCCGACGTGTCGCCCATCGCCTGCACTTCGCGCAGCGTGTCGATCGACTTGCCCGCCTCGAGCATGTCCCATGCTTCGCGGCTGTTGACGCCGACCACGACGACCTTCCACGGCGTCTCGCCCGCCGCGCTGAAGCCCGCCTCATTGGGGTCGATGATGTGGCTGTGCGGCGGCAGCGGGATCACGTCACCGAGACCGATCGCGCTGACGTCCAGCTCCGTCGGATGCGTCGGGCACATGCCTTCTGTGTTGCAGTGGAACGTCAGGCCTTCGGTCTCCGTGAACAGCGGCACCAGCACCCAGACCGATGGCACCGGATCCGTCACGTCCTGCGGGTTCATGCCCGCTTCGCCGACGACGCACGGCTCGCTGTTGCAGAAGAAGGGCCTGGTGTAGAACACCGTGCCTTCCTGCCCTGCGGCCCATCCCGGCGTTTCGCCCAGGTCGTCCGCGCCGCCCTGCTCCGGCGTGCTCGCGTCTTCGGTGGGTTCCGCCGCGGGTTGCGTCGCCATCGCGGCGGGCTGCGTCGGCGTCGTGTCGTCGTCATCGTCATCATCGCCGCATGCTGCGCCGAAGACCGCAGCGGAGATGATGACCAGACCGGCGCCGGCCAGCGACGCCCTCTTCCAGAATCCATGCTTCATGCTTGCCTGTGTCCTCCTCTGTAGATTTTGTTGCAATGCGATGGCGGCCAGTGCGTCGCCGCGTCACCGTACGCGTGCTACGAGTCTCATTCGCACGCGGCGGGCGGACGGATCACGCTATCCCGGCGTCCGCGGTAAGATTCCGCTCAACCTCTTCCGATCCGGCGACTACGCCGGGCATGTAAAGGGACTGGCATGAGATGTCCACGCTGCAAAACGTCACTCGAAGGAGAGACGGCTGACGGGATAGCGGTCGAGCGGTGCCCGAACTGCAATGGCCGCTGGCTCGACCACAACGAACTCACGCAACTTGAGGCAACGGTCGAGTCCGATGAGGCGTGGCGCGCGGGCATGATCGAGTGGGCGAAGGCGCCGAGTAACCTACTGTGTCCCGCCTGCGGCAAGCCGATGACCACGTTCGACTACCGCGGCGAGGGCGTCCACCTCGACGTGTGCCGCGCCCAACACGGCTATTGGCTCGATCGCGGCGAGGCGAGTGACGTGCGCGACGCCATGGACGAGCGTGTCGAGGATCTGGAGCGTGCGAATAAGGCGGAGGTGGAGTGGGGCGCGCTCATGTACAAGATGCGGAACCCATCCTGGCTAGATCGCCTGATGGAATTCTTGCGGGGGTGAGGCCGACGACTTCGCGCCGGCTATCCCTCACCGGCAACAAGAGAACGACCTACGACATCTGTCAATCTCAGTCAGGCTGTCGTGATAGCTTAATTTAATTACGCGTCGTACCGGGGATCCCGATCGCGACGTTCGCCCGCACGAACACCGCGATGTCCTGGATGCGGCCGCCGTGCCCGATGCCGCGGATCGTCACGACCGCCGCGTCGCTGCCGAGCACCTTGTCCGGATCCACGGAGATGCGCAGCGTCGCGGCACGATCGCACGGCGACGACGACAGGCACGGCAGATTCGCACCGACGGCGATGCCGGCGACCTGCGAGACGGTGACCCACGATCTGTTCGCGGTGACGCGCCACGCAACGATGCCGCTGCCGGTGTTCGAGATGTGTACTTCGCCGGGCGTGGCCGATTCGCCCGGACGCACGTTGACGAGCACGATCGGCGGGTCGACCACCATGTTCGGAATGCCGAGCACGGCGAAACGATGTACCAGCGTCGGCTTCGGCGTCGGGTCCTGGTGCGAGGGCTGCGCCGTCGGCATGTCCATCGCGCTGTACGGATAGCGGAAGTTCGCGAGATCGAGCGGTCTGCGCCAGTAAGGGTTGTTGAGATCCGGCAGCGATGCATCGAGCGGCTTCCAGAGCTGATTGCCCTGCACGGTCGGCGGATGCGCCATGCACCCGTACACCAACTCCTGGTAGGGGAACAGCGAGCGGTTGTGGCTCAGGCCGTCGTTAGCGGGGCCGCAGCTGTACGGCGTCCGTGGCCAGGCGCCGTACAGCGGGTCGAGCGGGTGATTGCTGCGATTGGCGCCGGGGCCGGTGAATCCGTTGTAGCTCCAGATCGCGTAATACCAGTTCTCGACGAGCTTCGGATCGCTGTTTGTGTCGATGCCCGAGACGGGACGCGCTTCCGGCGCCGAGTTCCACTTGTCGGCGAGGATCGCCGCCCCGCGGCCAATGTTGTACGCGAAGTGCGTCGCGGTGAGCGCCTGTTCGTCGGTGACGTCGCCGCCCTCGCCGAGCGGCGCCGTCATGCCGCTCGTCACCTGCGCGACGCCGTAGCCGCAGTCGAACGACACCAGCGCTGGTCCGATGGCGCCGAACGGCAGGTCCGGCGCTCCTTGCGTGGCGACGCTTTCGATCCAGCTGATCGCCTTTAGCAACGTCGGCGGGATGTACAGCTCGCCCGGGACGCGATTGTTGCGCGTGCCCACTTCCAGGTGTGCCTGCGAGAAGAACTTGTCCTTGGGGAACAGCATGTCGTTGCCGGCGAGGTCCATAGCCGCCATGTACAACGATCGATCCTCAAGCCCTTCGTACGTGGTCGGCGGCGTGGCGAACGCGCACGCCTGCACGACGCGCGTATCGTCGCGCGGCACGATCGGCGAGATCACGGCGACCATTAAGAAGATGCCCAGGACGGGAAGCAGCCGGCGCAGTCCGCGGATCACTCGATCCACCCCACGATCAGCACGTCTGCCGAATCGGAGACGCGGTCGCGGGCGCCACCCGGCGTCAAGAACTCGACATAACTAGTTGCTGTGTCCGACGCGGATTCGCCTTCGACGGTGCGAACGGCGAGCGTCGAATCGTCCGGCGACCACGCCAGCGGCACGTCGATCGAGTCGTCGTTTCTGCTCAGCGGCCAGACGCCGCCGCGAGCATCCACCGAAACGGCGTCGCTTCCGCCTTCAGGCTTGACGGAGCTGATCGTCAACTCGTCGTCGCCGTTCCACGCCGGGTTGAATTCCATGCGGTCCTCGCTCGACGTCACGCGCTCCGCTTCCCCCGACGCGAGGTCGAGCGTCTTGGTGACCACGCGCGGTGTGAGGCCGCTTTCGGCGACCGTATACGCGAGCGTCGTACCGTCAGGCGAGAGCCGCCAGTCGCGCGCGATCTCATCGCTCAGGTGCGCGATCAGCGTCTCATCTGCGCCGTCCGGCGCCACGCGGTAGAGGTCTGTGCCGCGCTCGTTGAGCGTCGCGAAGTAGAGGGTCGAACCGTCCGGCGCGAAGGCAATAGGAAAGACCGCGGCGTTCGACCACGCGGTGACCGTCGCGCGCGATCCGTCGATCGCGAGCGCAATCAGTTCAAACGACCCGGCGCCGTCGTCCTCCGGCACATTCTTGCGCACGACGATGGATTCGCTGTCGGGCGACCAGACGGGCGGCACGAGGAGGTCAACGTCATCGGCGAGCAGCGCCACGTCGCCGTCGCCGTCGACGATCGCGGCGTGCGCCGCCGCATCCGGCGAAGGTTGCGCGCTGTCGGACGGCAATGCCGTGTAGGCGATCGCTTCGCCGTCGGGTGAGAGTGTCGCGAAGATGCCGTAGCCGGGGGCGTGATCGATCGTCGCGATCTCCGTGCGGGCAGCGGCATCGGCGGGATCGACGGCGACGATCGTATCGGCGTCCTCGCCGAACTCGCTGATCAGGAGCCGCTGTCCTTGCGACTGGACTTGTTGGAACGGGCTGACGCCGTCGTCGTGCCAGCGCTCGTAGCCGATGTACGAGCCGGCGACCGTTACGGTGAGCGTTCCGCCGACGAGCGCCGGTTTGGCGAGCGCGGCAATGACGCGGACGAGCATCATAGGCCCTTGACTCTCCCTGTCAGGAGGCTCTTGCGAGCCAGCCTATTCATGCGTTCGCGCCGGCACCCCGCCAGGGCCGGAGCAACTCTTTGCGCATGCCGTTGACTCCCGCACACGCGTGCCCGCATAACAGTAGCAGACGCGTGCAAATGCGAGTCTCAGGAAGAATCCGCGGGGTATCGAGCGTGAGGGGCGTTCAGGGCTTCAACCTTCGAGTTATGTTCCACCGCACTGCCTCACCACAACCGCCGATTCGCCCGATCTTGCCCTGCTCGAATCGAGGCAGAGTCTAGTTGCGCCGCGCGATCCTGTCAACTAGGCCCGGCCTGGCGCTGCCGGTTCGATCGAGAAAGATAAGAAGAATCAGGCGGCACGTGCGACGGCGACGCGCGCCTTGCCGCTGTGCTTCGCTTCGAGCAGCGCCGCGTCGGCGGCGGCTACCGCCGCCTCGAGCGTCCGCGCCGTCAGCGGGAACACCGCGATGCCCGCGCTGAGCGTGACGCCGCACCGCTCGCGCACGAGTGTCAGGCTGCGCTCTCCCATCGACGCGGCTTCGCTCGCTGATTGCACGTGCGCCAGCACGATGATCTCGTCGCCGCCGTACCGCGCTACGACGTCTGCATCGCGGAAGCAGTGGCGCAGTTCCGCGGCGATCGCCACGAGCACGGTATCGGCCTCGAGGTGGCCGCGCGTCTCGTTGATCTGTTTGAAGTTGTCGACGTCGTACATCAGCACGGCCAGCGGACGCATCTCCGGCGCCAGGTGCGCGTCGAGCACCTGGCGGAACATGCGGCGGTTCGCCAGTCCCGTGAGCGGGTCAGTCAACGATGCTTCCCGGACCATCGCGCGCAGCTTGCGGTTGCTCGTGCCGATGATGTCCGCGTTCATCGCGGTGAATACGGCCATGAACGAGATGATGGTCGCCATCGGCCAGCTCACGCCCGCCCGTCCCGTCACATCGAGCACCGCGAAGCCTGCGACGCAGTTGGCGATGCTCCACACCGCGAATCCGAGCAGGAAGCGCGTGCTGTGAAAGTTCGCCAGCGACGGGATGATCAGGAAGTAGCCCGCCCAGATCGGATATTCGGGCCTCGCGAGCGCAACGATGCAGAGCGTGACGATCAGCGTGTCGGTGTACGGCGACATGGTTTGGTGATACGCGCGCAGCAAGCCGACCCGCACGTACGTGGCGTACATCGCCAGGCTGTAGACGAGGAACGCACCGCCGCTAATTCCCAACCACAGGTCCGACATCGGCAGCAGTCCGATGGCCGCGAGCACGAGGTAACAGACGGCGATGAGGAGGCGCAGCCCGATGGCGCGCGGCCAGTAACCAGGGTCGACAGCTTCCTGGAACGGCTCCTGCGTGCCGTGCCGGGACGGGTGCGCCGCCGGGATCTTCGCTGCGCTCTCGATATGCGTATGCGTGGACGGTTCGAGCATGGTAATCGTGCCGTCGGCCGTGCTGCCCGCACTGCAGGCTCTATCTGTCAGGATCAGGTTCGGCATTGAGCGGTGATCGTTTGAGACTCGTTAGTACGTTGATTTTCGCTTGAACGGCGCGCCAAGGGGCATGAAGATGGGTGCCAGCACCCCCGGCCGGGATGGGCGGATCGGAGGCGAACGCCAGCATGTCTGCTGTCGAAACCAGTGAGTCCGTGGCCGCCACGCCACAAGAGTTCTTCGACGCGACGTTAGCGACAAGCCAGATCGCGGGCTACGGGGAGTGGCACCCGGCATTCATCGGCGCCGGGCTGCGCATCGTGCGCCTGACGGAGGGCGCCGGCACCGCCTTCGAGTTCGCGCTGCAGGGCACCGGTGCGACGGCGCGCGCGGAAGTGCTCGAATGCACGCCGGCGCGGTACGTCGCGCGCATGCAGGGCGGAATCTTCGCAGAGGGCACCGTCACGTGGACCGCGGTGCCGCGCGGCGCTTCTTGCACCGTTACGTACCGTTTCGACTACCGCGTCCGATATGCCCCGTTCGGCTACGTGATCGACGCGTTCATGGTGCGTCCGCGGCTTCGGCGCCTCGCCCGCGAGCAGGTGAACGCCTGCAAGCATCGCGCCGAGGAATTCGCCGCGCGGGCGGACGCCGCGCCTGCATCGAGCGACGCGATTTAGCCTCGGCGGCCGCACCACAAGACCCCCGCTATACTCTTGTATCCAACGTACAATTCAGGGCGCACTCGCCCTCCCGGAAGGATGTCCTCTTGCCCATCGAATGGCAGATCTCGCGGCTGGACAACGGGCTGCGCGTCGTGACGACGCCGGTGCCGACGGCCCAGTCGGTCAGCGTCAACGTGTTCGTCGGCATCGGCTCGCGCGGCGAGGACCGGCGCACCAACGGTCTCTCGCACTACATGGAGCACATGCTCTTCAAGGGCACGGAGCGCCGTCCCGACGCGATCATGATCGCCGAGGCGATCGAGGGGGCCGGCGGCGTGCTCAACGCCTATACCACGCGCGAGTTGACCTGCTACTGGAACCAGGTCCCCTTCGACAAACTCGGTCAGGCGATGGACGTGCTTGCCGACATGTACCGCAACTCGAAACTGGAGCAGCAGGAGATCGACCGCGAGCGCACCGTCGTCCAGCAGGAGATCCGTCGCTCGTTCGACCAGCCCGGCGCATGGGCATCGGAGTTGCTGTCGCGCGCGACGTTTGGCGACCAGCCGATCGGATGGCCGGTCGCCGGTACGCTCGAGACGGTGGAGGCCATGGCTCACGAAGACTTCGTGGAGCACGTCGCGCAGTATTACGTGCCGTCGAACACCGTCCTCAGCGTCGCCGGTAACACCACGCACGACGAAGTCATGACGCTGACTGAGCAGCTCTACGGCGACATCCCTGCGGCCGACATCGCGCCGCCGCCGGCCGCCGTGATGCAGTTCGCGCCTGAGCGCGTCGTCGTCGAGAAGCGGGAGATCGCGCAGTGCAACATGGGCATCGCGCTGCACGGGGTGGCGCGCCGCGACCCGGAGCGCTACCCGCAGATGGTGATGAACACCGTCCTGGGACGCGGCATGAGTTCGCGCCTGTTCAAGGAGGTGCGGGAACGTCGCGGCCTGGCGTATTCCGTCGGCTCGGGCATGGCGCGGTACACCGATGTCGGCGTCATGAACGTGTCGGCCGGCGTCACGCTGGAGCATCTCGAAGAAGCAACGCGCGTCATCCGCGAGCAACTCTTTTTGCTGGCGACCGATCCGGCGCCGGAGGAGGAAGTGACGAAGGCGCGCGACTTCTCTGTGGGCAACTTTCGCCTCGGGCTCGAGTCGACGATGGCGCTGGCGCAGCGCGCGGGCGAATCGCTGCTGATGAACGGCGAGATCGAGTCGATCGACGATGTCGTGAACGCGATCAACGCCGTGACGCCGTCCGAGGTGCAGCACGTCGCACAGCGGCTCTTCAAGCCGGGCGGCTTCTCGATGGCCGTCGTCGGACCCGGCGGCGATGCCGACCTCCTGCAGGAGATCCTCGACGCGGCGTGATCTGCTCTGGCGTCCAAAACCGGATGGTTTGCATGCGTCGGCCCTACTACCTTAGGTTCGGAGGTGGCACATGAGCACAGTGCTTGACCAAAGGACAACAACCGTACGGACTGCCCACCGCATGACCGTCGACGACGCGCGTTGGCAGGCGGTAGTCGACAAGGATCTGAACGCCGACGGCACCTTCGTCGTGGCGGTCCACTCGACGAAGATCTACTGCCGTCCTTCGTGCCCGTCGCGCCTGCCGCGCCGCCACGGGGTGTCGTTCTTCGCGACAACGGAGATCGCGCGCGATGCGGGCTACCGCGCCTGCCTGCGCTGCCGGCCCGATGCCGGGCCTGAGCGCGACATCCGCGTCCTCGTGCGGCGCGCCTGCGAATTGCTGGACGACGCAGGCGGCGAGCCTGTGACGCTCGCTGAACTCTCCGCAAGCCTCGGCATCGGCGAGCGCGTTTTGCATCGCGCATTCAAGCGTGTGCTGGGTGTCTCTCCGAAGCAGTACGCCGGCTCGCGCCGCGTGTGGCGTCTCAAAGACGGCCTGCGCGCCGGGGGCGGCGTCACGCGCGTCCTCTACGACGCAGGCTACGGTTCGTCGAGCCGCCTGTACGAAGGCGCCGGCGAACACCTCGGCATGACGCCTGCCACGTACGGCCGCAAGGGCCGCGGCGCCGAGATCGCCTACAGCATCGTCCCGTCGCCGCTCGGCAGGCTGCTTGTCGCGGCAACCGCGACCGGCGTGTGCTCGATCATCATCGGCGACAGCGACGGCGGTCTCGAAGCATCGCTGCACAACGAGTTCAGCGCCGCGAAGACGATCACGCGCGACGACGAGAGCATCGGCGAGTGGGTGGCGAACGTGCTGGCGCGGCTCGATCGGCCATCACGCCGCCTTGCGTCGAGCCCGCTGCCGATCGATATTCGCGGGACGGCGTTCCAGCGCCTTGTCTGGCAGGAGTTGATGCGTGTGCCCGCCGGCACGACCCGCACGTACACGCAGATCGCAGAGGCAGTCGCGCGTCCCACGTCGCGGCGCGCCGTTGCTCGCGCCTGCGCCACGAATCCCATCGCGATCGTCGTCCCGTGCCACCGCATCGTCCGTAGCGACGGCGGTCTTGGCGGCTACGCGTACGGTCTCGAGCGCAAGCGCAAGCTCCTGGAGATCGAACAAAGGCCGCAGGTCGCCATCAGGAAGTCGAATCGCTAGATGCAGCGACACTTCACCGTGACGGGCTTCCTCGTCGATGGCGACCGGGCCGCGCTCCACTGGCACCGCAAGAACGGCATGTGGTTGCCGGCCGGCGGCCACATCGAATCGGATGAAGACCCGGTGCAGGCCGTCGTGCGCGAGGTGCGTGAAGAGACGGGCATCGATGCAGAAGTCGTATCGCCGACGACTATGTACGCCTTCACCAGGCCCGCCCAACTGCCGCCGCCGATGCTCATCCTCGTCGAGGACATCGCCGACGGGCCGCACCAGCACATCGACATGATCTACGCGCTGCGTCCTGTCGTGCCGGGTGCCGCGCTTGCTGCCGGGTTCGTGTGGGTCCCCGAAGAGCAACTCCGCGCCGGCGAACCGATAGCGCTCGCATCATGCGGCGTCGACACGCCGGTGGCCGAAGACGTGCGCGTGCTCGCGCTGGAAGCGATCACGATCGTGCGAGAAGCAGGCTAAGCGGCGGTCGCCGCCCGGTCGTCGCTGCGGCGCAGCAACGCGACGAACGCGCTCGAGGTCAGCATCGACGCGAGTCCCGCCGGCAACCAGGTGTTCCATCCGGACTCGGGACCGAACGCGTACTTCAATGTGCCGCCCGCCAGGAATAGCACCGCCGCGATGCCGAAGAGGTACGCGCCGGTGACCAGCGTGCGCCGCGAAGGCCCGCCAAAGGCGTAACGCGCGCCGAGCACGTGCGCACTGGCGATCATCGCGCCCAGCAAGGTCGCCGCGGCGCCAAAGCCGAACGCGCGCACCACGAAGAAGTCGTCCCACGCTTGCTGACATTCGCTCAAGGCGAAGTCGCGGTTCGAACAGAAACGCGCCGGCGCCTTCCACTGGCCCTCGGGCCCGTAGAGGAAGTCCGCACCCAGCACCGAATGGACGGGCAGCGTGATCATCGCGGCGAGTCCAATCGTGATCAGCAATGTTGCGAACAGCGTCGCCGCCGTGAAGTAAAGACGCGCGAAGCGGCGTCCGGCGGTTTCCGGCGGGAACGCCGCCGCGATCTCCTGCGCGCCGCCGAAGCGGGCGATGGCGAGCCGCGCCGCATCGTCCGGCGCAACGCCCTCATCGACATAACGCTCCCACGACTCCCACAGGTGATCTTCGATCTCCGCGACGATGCGGTCGCGTTCGCGTCCGTCGGCCTGGAGGGCGCTTCGCAGTTCGTAGAGATATGCGTCGATCAGTTCGTCGGCGCCCATGCCTTCTCCTTCATCACCGAGCGGACCGCGCGCGAAAACGCGCTCCACTGCCGCTCGCGCCCGCGTAGTTCGGCGGCGCCCTTCATCGTAATCTCGTACAGACGTCGTTTGCGCGCCGCGGCCGTCGACCAGCGACTCTCCAAGAGTCCCTGCTTCTCCAGGCGGTGCAGCGCCGGGTACACCGTGCCCTCCGGCAGGTCGAACGCCCCGCCGCTCTGCCTGCGCAGATCCTCGATGACCGCGTAGCCATGCGCCGGCGCCCGCGCGACGACCGCAAGGAGCATCATCTCCAGGTTGCCCTTGAGCATGTCTGGATTCATACCCAGACAGCCTAGGTATGTGAGGCGCGGCTGTCAAGCGCTGCAACAGAACCGATACCTTCCTGCGGCGAACCTCGTGAGAGTCGTCGCTGCTCTCCGCCTAAGGTGGGTTGTGAGCATTCTTCCGTTCAGTTCGAACGACGGAGCCGCATCACGGCGCGTCGTCGTCATCACCGGCGCGTCCGCCGGCGTCGGGCGTGCCTGCGTCCGCCTGTTTGCCGATGACGGCTGCGACGTCGGCCTGCTCGCCCGGGACGGCGGGCGCCTCGAAGCGGCGAAGCGCGAGGTCGAGGCGTGCGGCGGCCGCGCTTCGATCTTCGCGGGCGATGTTGCCGATACGCAGGCGGTGGAGGACGCAGCGGAGCACTTTGAGCGCGAGTTGGGGCCGATCGACGTCTGGGTCAACAACGCGATGACGTCGGTCTTCTCGCCGGCGCTCGAAATGACACCGGAAGAGTATCGACGCGTGACCGAAGTAACGTACCTGGGCTACGTTTACGGGACGCTCGCCGCCCTGCGTCGGATGGCGCCCCGGGACCGCGGCACGATCGTGCAGGTCGGGTCAGCGCTGGCCTATCGCGGCATTCCGCTTCAGTCGGCGTACTGCGGTGCAAAGCACGCCATCCAGGGCTTCACCGAGTCGGTGCGTTCCGAGCTCTACCACGACCACAGCGCCGTCTGGATCACGAGCGTGCAGATGCCGGCGCTGAACACGCCCCAGTTCTCGTGGGTGCGCAGCCGCCTTCCGCGCAAGGCGCAGCCCGTGCCGCCGATCTATCAGCCGGAGGTGGCCGCGCGTGCCATCGTCTGGGCCTCGAAGCACCGCCGTCGCGAAGTCGTGCCCGCCTGGTCGGTGCTCAAGGTCATCGTCGCCAACCGCATCATGCCGGGCGTCCTCGACCGGCTCGCGGCCAGCGCGTACGAATCGCAGCAGTACGACGGCGCAGCCGATCCCGATCGTGTCGATAACCTCTTCGAAACCGTGCCCGGCAACTATGCGGCGCACGGCGACTTCGATGCGCGCGCCAGCGACACGAGCACGCTGCTCGTGCTGGAGATGCACCGAAACAACATCGCCGTCGCGGGCGCCGTCGGCGTCATCGGCCTGGCCGCTGCGCTGCTCGCGCGTCGCGCCTCATGCGGGGAGAAACCACGATGAGCCTTATTGCGCCCATGATCGCCGGTAGCGTCAGCGGCCTCGTCGCCACGGCGCCGATGACGCTCGCGATGGCCGTGCTGCACGGCCGCTCGCCGTGGAATGCGCGCGATCCCCTGCCGCCGCGCGAGATCACCGAAGAACTCGCCGAACGCACCGGACTCGCCGAATCCATGGACGAAAGGGAAGTCCGCGCGGTGACGACCGCGAATCACTTCGCGTACGGCGCAGCCACCGGATCGTTGTACGGCGTGCTTGCCGACCGTGTCGCCGTCCCGCGCGTCGTCTCAGGCTTGCTGTTCGCCTTGAGCGTCTGGACGATCAGCTATATGGGCTGGTTGCCGGCATTGCGCATCATGCCGCCCGCGACCCAGCAGCCTGCCGACCGCAATGCCGTCATGATCGCCGCGCACGTCGTCTGGGGCATATCGATGGGCCTCGTGCTCTCCGCGATCCGCCGCGACCGCAACGCATGACGGCCGCCACCGATGCGGCGGCGCACTCCGCCGTACCTCCGGGCTGGGATACCAATCCATCCTCCTGGTCGCAGCGTTTGCCGATCGCCGCGATCGCCTTCGCCGGATTTCTCATCGCCGGCTATCTTTCGCTCTGCCAACTCGAGGTTGTCGACGATGTGTGGGAACCGTTCTTCGGCGAAGGCAGCAGCGAGATCCTGAACTCGCGCGTGTCCCGCGCCTTGCCCGTCCCCGACGCCGCGCTCGGCGCGTTCGGCTACCTGGTCGATGTCGTTTCAGGCGTCGTCGGTGGCACACAACGCTGGCGCAAGATGCCTTGGATCGTCGTGCTGTTCGGCGTCGCCGTCGGGCCGCTGGGCGTCGTAAGCGTCATGCTCGTCGTGTTCCAACCAGTGCTTTTCGACGCGTGGTGCACGCTCTGCCTGGCTTCCGCCGCGGCCTCGCTGATCATGATCGGTCCGGCGATGGACGAGGTGCTGGCGAGCCTGCAATATCTTCGACGCGAGCGCGATCGTGGAGCCTCGGTGTGGCGTCGATTCTGGGGGCTGAGTTGAATACGGAGGTTCCGTGGATCTGCGCGTGACCTCGGCCTCGTTCTGGATCCAGGCCGTTGCCGTCGCGGTCGGCATCTGGATCACCGTAGCGCCGGCGGTGCTCGATCTCGATGGCGCCGCGCCCACCAACGGCCACATTGCCGGACCCGTCGTCGTGAGCTTCGCGACGATCGCGCTGTGGGAATGCCTACGAGGCGTTCGACTCGCGTGCGTGATCATCGGGCTCTGGCTTGTGCTGGCGCCCTGGCTGCTTCGCTACGACAGCGCGAGCGGCATCGCCAGCGACATGGCATCCGGTCTCCTCCTCACCGTCGCCGTCCTGCTGTCGGGAAGGACCGTCGCGCGGTTCGGGGGCGGCTGGGCCGCGCTCATCGCACCGCGCGACGACGTGCTACGCCTCCGAGACGAAAAATCGTAATCTTCCGGCATGCTCAGCCTGCAGTTCATCCGTGAGCAGACCGACGTCGTCCGCAAGGCGCTCGAAGCGCGCCACACGGCGGCGCCGCTGGACGATGTGCTCGCGCTCGACGAGCGGCGCCGCGCACTGTTGACGGAGATTGAAGGGCTCCGCGCCGAACAGAACGCCGTCGGCAAGAAGATCGGCGCCGAGAAAGACCCCGACGAGCGCCAGCGCATGATCGGCGAGATGAAATCCGTCGCTGATCGCATCGATGAACTGACGCCGCAACTGCGCGACGTGGATGAACGGCTCAACGCGCTCCTCATGGAGATCCCCAACATCCCCGACCCGGCGACGCCCTATGGCGGCGGCGAGGAGGACAACCGCATCGAGCAGCAACACGGCGAGGAGTACAGCGACCCCTGGCGCAAGCCGCACTACGATCTCGGCGAAGCGTTGGGCATCATCGATTTCGAGCGCGGCGTGAAGATGTCCGGGAGCCGCTTCTACGTGCTCACGGGCGCCGGCGCTCGCCTCCAGCGCGCGCTGATCGCGTTCATGCTGGAGATGCACATCGATAAGCACGGCTACACGGAGATGTACCTGCCTTCGATGGTTAAAGAAGAAGCGATGTGGAAGTCGGGCCAGCTGCCGAAGTTCCGCGACAATCTCTATCGCGACGCCGAGGAAGACTACTGGTTCGTGCCGACGGCGGAAGTGCCGCTCACCAACCTCCACAGCGACGAGATCCTGGAGCCCGGCACTCTCCCGAAGCACTACGTCGCGTGGACCCCGTGCTTTCGCCGCGAAAAGATGAGCGCCGGCCGCGACGTGCGCGGCATCAAGCGCGTGCACCAGTTCGACAAGGTCGAGATGTACAAGTTCTGCGAGCCGGAGAAGTCAGCCGAGGAACTGGAGAGCATGCTCGACGACGCGCTCGACGTCTGCCGCGCGCTCGACCTGCGGTATCGCGTCGTCAGCATCTGCACCGGCGACCTCGGCTTCAATGCAGCGCGCACGTTCGATGTAGAGGCGTGGGCGCCGGGCGTCGGCGAGTGGCTCGAGATCAGTTCCGTCAGCAACTGCACCGGCTTCCAGGCGCGGCGTGCGAACATCCGCTTCCGCCGCGCGGCAGGCGCAAAGCCCGAGTTCCCGCACACGCTCAACGGCTCCGGGCTCGCGCTCCCACGCACGATGATCGCGATCGTCGAGAACTATCAGCAGGAAGACGGCTCGATCGTCGTCCCGGAAGTCCTGCGCAAGTTCATGGGCGGCATGGAACGCATCACCGCAGCCATCTGAGCGGACGGTGCTTGCCGCACCTATCCCGTCCCGAAATACTGACCTTGATGTCTAACGCCCAACCGCTGACGCCCAAAGCAGTTCGCCTCCAAATGGATCCTGCGCACATCGAACGCTCATGGCCGCTGCTCTGCGCGCCGCTCGTCGCCGTCCTCGCCGGTGTTGCGGCGGAATGGTTGGACGTCCGCGCGCTGCGGTATCCGCTGCTCCTGATGGTCGGCGGCGGCGTGCTGGCGACCGCGCTCGCGCTCTTCGGGCGGGATCGCGGAACCCGCGCATTCCTTCTCACCGTGGTGCTCGGGGCTGCGACGTGGGCCGCCGCGGAAACGCTCTACGTCATCATCCACGCCGCGCGCGGCGGATCGTTCGATGCAGAGCGCTTCGGGCCGCAGTGGGCGCTGGCGTTCGGTTTGATCGGCGTCCACGCGCTCTTCCTCGGCGTCCCGACGGGACTTGCGGCCGCGACGTTACGGGACCTCGTCGTGCGCTACCGTACGTGAAGAAGTGACGACGTGACGCTCGACGACCGCCCGCAGCTTCCGCTCACCGCACGCAAGAAGGCGCTCGTCGCGGCGGGCGTCGCTCTTTTCGCTGTCCAGGTGGCGGGAGCGCTCGCGATCGCGCCCTACATCACGGGGCCAGGAGACGCGAACTTCGGGGCGCTGGTCTCTCTCTGGGGAGTCGCCACGTTGTCGTCCGTCGTCGTCGCGCTGCTCCTTGTCCGACAGGCGGATCTGCCCGACGTCGCCACCGCCTCGATGCTCGTGACGATCGCTACGTTCGCCGCGTTCACGCTGTCCGCGGCCTACGACGTGCGGGGCAGCGATGATGAGGTCAACATGGTGGATGCGCTGTTCCTCGGGGTCACGTCCGGCGCCCTCACCGCCATGGTCGTCTGGGGCATCGCGATGCTTGCGGCGCGCGTGTTGCGGCTGCCGACCACGGCGGCGCTCCACGATCGGAAATGAGCGAGCCTCAACTCCGAAAGTGTACGGCCATCGTCTCCACCCACGGCTCGTAGCCGAGCGCGCGGCCGATCCGAAGCGACGGGACATTCGAGAATAACGTCTGCCACTGCATGATGCCGCCCTCGCCGAGGCCGTGCGCCGTCAGGGCGCTCGCGACGGCCGCGCCGTAGCCCTTACCGCGGTGGCCCGGGTGCGTGATCACGCCGGCATGCCGCAGGTACTCGCCCTGGTAGTCGTACGACGCCGCCGCGACGATCGCGCCATCGACGTACAGAGCGAAGGTCGGGTGCTGCGCGGGACTGATGGCGCCGCCATGGTTCCACTCGAGCGGATCACAAGCTTCGCGAAACTCGATCATCGCCTCCGCGTCCTCGCGCGTCAGTAGCCGCTCGCCCATCGGCGTCGCGGGCCTGAAGACCTCCTCATCGGCGTAGGCGATCGTCGATGGGCCGATCGCTACGTCGGCGGCGTCGCCGAAGATTGCGCTCAGCGTCTGCACGTCGAACACGCTGGCAGCGGGGACGTCTCGGACGGCCTTCGTCGCGCGCTCGAGCCACTCCGGCAGCACGGTCAACAAGTAGCCATGAGGCGTGCGCAATAGCTGCGCGCCTGCGTACTCGGCGTAGATCTGTGGATGCGCCCGCACCAGCACGCGCTCCAGCGACAGCGCACGCGGGGAGACTTCGAAGTTTTCGGCGAACGCTCGCTCGATCTTTTCAATGGTCTCGCTCTTCACGCGAGCGCACCTCGTTTCAGTGTGGCTGTAGCTAACTCGGCGGCTCCGCGAGCGGCGTAATCTGCGCTGTGCAGAATGCGCAGCGGGTGGCGTCCGCGACGATCGGTGACTTGCACTCGGGGCATTCGCGCATGCCGTCGTCGTCATCGGCTGCCGCGAGTTCAGCGGCAGTTGGCCGTATGAATAGCGTCCAGGCAATGAGTACAACGAACGCAAACGTCAGCAGGTCCATGAGCGGCGCCCCGTAGAAGATGAGCGCATCGCCGATGTAGAAGTCGAGGTCGGCGAACCCGCCGCCGAACGACCTGTCGTCGTCTCCCAACGGCGTCTCAGCAAGTAGTGGCGTGAGCACATAGAAGAAGGTTGTCTGCAGCAGGGACGTAAGCGCCAGTCCGATGACGACGCCGACGGGGATCGTGATGCCGATGTGCTCGTTGCGGAAGAAGTCGCGCAGGCGGTCGATCATGGTGGTCGCTCCCCTTCGTTGATCGTTCGTTAGCGCGGAGTGTAGTCGGTCTGGACGACGCCTTGCAACGGATCACGCGTGCGGAGAGGGCGATCGCCGAACACGTACCGTCACCGCGTATACCGGAACTGCACGCGCTTGTACTCGACGGCGAGCGCGCAAGTGCGGCGGTGTTCGTTGCAGGCGGCGTGGGAGTCATCGGTCGTCGATTGTGAGAACATGCGGGTGCGGCGTGCCGACGCTGGCGTGGCTATCGCTGGCTACCGCTTCGAGCCGAGCGCCGCCTTCACGGTCTGCAGGTCCTCAAGCAGGTCGTCGATCTCGACCTCGCCAGCCAGCTCCAGCAGCGCCGCTTTGTCATCGGCCTCGATGGTCGTGGTCTGGAACATGCTCAGCAGGTCGGGGCCGCCTGCGAGCGGATCGGCCGCCGGTGCAGGCTCAGGCGCCGGCTCGATGGCGGCGATGTTATCGGCAGGCGCTTCGTCCAGCGCCGGCGCGTCGGCGTCATCCGGTGCGGCGGCACTCGATGCGAACATCTCGCCGTCGAGCGCCGCGCCCGCTTCGAGTGCCGGCTCAGGCGCGACGAGCACGCCGGCCGCCGGTTCCTCGTCCTTCGCCTTCTTCTTCCCGAACGCCATCGAACGCTCCCGAGGCGCGAGCCACCGCCCGCCTCCTTCGACGAAGTATCGGCACCCCTAGGCGGAGCCCGTAGGGGAAGCGGGAAGTCGGAAGTGGGAAGTCAGAAGTCGGAAATGGGAGGTCGAGTGGCAATAGCGCTCGCGGCGCAGACGCCGAGCTCCCCCTCAGCTTCCAACCTCTCGCTTCCCGCTTCCCGTGTCCTACGTCCCCCGCCCCGGCCACTCCGCCGCCCACGAAGGCGACTTCTCCGTCACCGGCGACTGGCCGTTGAAGTCCGCGATCTCCCGCATACCGCGCCCCCGCTGCCACTCGACGAGCCGCCCGTCCTGCGCCATCACGAGCCGCCCGCGATGGTCGAAGTCGGCCCACGTCGCGCGTCCCAGCACCTCCACCTCGCCGTCCGCGAACTGGAGCGCGTAGCTATCGACGTGGCGGCCGCCGTCCGACGCAACGTCGACATCGAGTGCCGGGGCGCGGACCAGCGTGATGTCGCCGGCGGGCTGCCGTCGCTCCCACGTCGTCTTCGGCTCATCGATTGGGCCCGCCGGCGTCCAGCCGTCGCGCAGCAGTCGATTGAAGTGCACCGTCTGGTCCGTCCACTCCGGCGTGCGCGAGATGTGTGGCAACTCCTTCGTCATCTTGAGCCACGATGGCAGCGCGCCGATGTCTGGCTGCTCATCGGTGATCCAGCTCATGAACAACGTGTCGTTGTCGATGAACAGGCCGCCCGCGAAGTACGTCGTGCCGACCGCCCACAGCGCGAGCGACGTGAAGAACGGCGGCCGGCTCACCGCCGCCCACGAATCGACGCTCACGTCGGGGCCGCCGGTCGCCTTGTGGATGAAGTACGCGAACAACGACCCGTCCGGCGAGACGTCGCAGCGACGCGGATACACGCGCCCGTGCCACTGTCCGTGCTCGAACGTGTCGCTTTCGGTGTGCCACAGGCTCAGGCGCGACCAGGCGCTGGGCCCGCGACGCAGCACGACCGCCACCGGCGCCTGCGACGCCATGTACACGTAGAGCCGGCAGGGCGATTCTGTGTCAGGCATCCTGCTCCTCCATCGGGAAGTATCGGCTACTGCGCGATGGAAGCGGGAAGCGGGAGGCGGGATGTTGGATGCTGGAAGGTTCTCGCTTCTTTCGCTTCCAACCTCTACCGCCGCCATGCTCACCTTCTGGGAACGGGACCGCGGCCGCACCGCTGGCGGCGAGATCGCCGGGGTGCGTTCGCTTCGCGTTAGGGCGCCTGGCAATTACACTTTCCCAGCGGTGGGATGCGGAGCGGCGAGGAGTCGGCAAGGTGGCTATTTCTGGTGCGGTCGAGCCGATCGTCGCGAGCGATGACGTGATCCGCCGGTCGCTCGACGATGCGTTTTTGCCGGCGCTGCTGCCGGCGCTGGCGCACGCGACGGGCGATCTGTCGTTGATGCGCGAGGGGCTGTTGCCGCAGACGTTGGCGCCCGGTGCGCCACAGGGCGGCATGACCGAGGAGCAGCAGGCGACGGCGAAGGATCTGGCGCTCGACGCGCTGCGTCATCTGCGCGACGGCGACGTCGAGGCGGCGGACGGACGCGATGAAGAGCGCGTGCTCGCGATCATCAAGTGGATGACGGGCAATAAGGCGACGGAGGAGTACATCCCGCTGCTGTTGGAGGAACTGGCGCCATCCGGCGAAGATCCGCGGGCGCCGCAATGGCGGATGCCGGCGGGGACCGCGTTTAAGGTCGCGATCGTCGGGGCGGGGATGTCGGGGATCCTTGCGGGCATCCGGCTCAAGCAGGCGGGTGTGCCGTTTACGATCATCGAGAAGAACGTCGATGTCGGCGGCACGTGGTTCGAGAACACGTATCCGGGCGCGCGCGTCGATGTGGGCAGCGCGTTCTACAGCTATTCGTTCGCACAGAAGACCGACTGGCCGAAGTTCTTCTCACCGCAGGGGACGCTGCTCGACTACTTCCGCGGCGTCGTCGACGCGTACGGCATCCGCGAGCACATTCGCTTCAACACGGAAGTGCTCTCCGCGACGTTCGACGAGGGCTCGGCGCACTGGTCGCTGCGGCTCCGCACGCCGGACGGCGAGGAGACGTTCGAGGCGCAGGCGATGATCAGCGCCGTGGGGCAACTCAACCGCCCGAACATCCCCGAAATCGCGGGCCGCGAGACGTTCGCCGGGCCGGCGTTTCACTCGGCCCGTTGGGGCCACAGCGTCGACGTAAAGGGGAAGCGCGTCGCGGTGATCGGCACGGGCGCCAGCGCCGCGCAGTTCATCCCGGCGATCGCGGCGGAAGTTGCGGAGCTGTACGTGTACCAGCGCACGCCGAACTGGTTCGTGCCGGTGCCGACCTATCACGATGACGTGCCGGAGGGGCTGCAGTGGCTGTTTCGGCACGTGCCGTATTACGCGCACTGGTACCGCTTCTGGATGTTCTGGATGACGACGGAGGGGCTGCTGCCGGCGGCGATCGTCGATGATGCGTGGCCGAACATGGAGCGCTCGGTGAGCATGGAAAACGACGTGCTGCGCATGTTGCTCACGGGGTACATCCAGGCGCAGTTCGCGGATCGGCCCGACCTGATGGAGAAGGTGCTGCCCGCGTATCCGCCCGCGGCGAAGCGCATGATCCTGGACAACGGCATCTGGGCCGAGACGTTGAAGCGCGACAACGTGCGTCTGATCACGGAGCCGATCGCGCGGATCACAACGTCGGGTGTGGTGACGACGGATGGAGTCGAGCGCGCGGTCGACGTGATCATCTACGGCACGGGGTTCACGGCGTCGCAGTTCCTGGTGCCGATGCGCGTCATCGGGCGCCAGGGCGTCGACCTGAACGAACAGTGGGGCGGCGACGCGCGGGCGTATATGGGCCTGGTCGTGCCGAACTTCCCGAACTTCTACATGCTCTACGGACCGAACACGAACATTGTCGTCAACGGCAGCATCATCTACTTCTCGGAGTGCGAAGTGCAGTACGTGATGGGCTGCATGCGGCTGCTCATCGAGGGTGAGGCGCGGGCGCTGGACTGCCGGCAGGACGTACACGACGCGTACAACCGGCGCATCGATGAGGCGAACAAGAAGCGCACATGGGGCGCGAGCGGCGTCAACAGCTGGTACAAGAACAAGTTCGGGCGCGTGTCGCAGAACTGGCCGTTCAACGCGATCGAGTACTGGCAGCAGACGCGGGAGCCCGATCCGGCGGACTTCGTCGCGTTGTAGCGGTCAGTAGGCATCTGCGTACTGGCCGGATGGACCGTCGCGCGCGCCGGACCATGCAAGCCATAAGCCGACGCCGGCGACTGCCGCACCCGCCACGGCATCGATGATGTAGTGATTCGCGGTGAGCACGATGGCGAGGAACATGATCGGGGGTATCACCGCGCCCACGAGCTTCACCCATCGCGAGCGCGCGGCAGTGACAATGGCGATGCCCAAGAGCATGTTCCAGCCAAAATGCAGGCTGGGGACCGCGGCGTACTGGTTGACGAGGCCCGGCGGTTGCAGGACGCGGTACGAGTTGGAGTGAAGCGTCACGGTGTCAATGACCTCGATGTCGCCGGCAAGACGGGGCGGCGCGACGGGGAAGGTCGCGAAGATCACGAGGCCGATCGCGCCGGAGAAGAGAAACGCGTTCCGGTAGAGCCGGTAGAGGTCGGGCCGGGACATGAAGAGCCAGGTCGCGACGGTGATAATCACGGGCCAATGGCCCCAGACGTAGATCCAGTTGAAGAAGTCAACGAGCAACGGATGCGGGAGAATCGCGGCCTGCCACGCCGGCTCCCAGAGGATGCCCAACTTGCGTTCGAAGGCGACGACCCGGTCTGCGTTGATCAGCGCCTGCGCTTCGGCGCCCTGGGTGACGCCGCGCACGGCGAAATAGGCGAAGTAGGCGAAGACGACGAGCGAAATTTCGCGGCCGAACCCGACGCGATCGAGGGTCGCTCGATTTCTATAGATGATGAAGGCAAAGATCCCTGCGACGAGCGTCCAGCGCACACTCTTGAGAAGGAGTGCATCCATCGCTACGATCGCTTCCTTGAACTTGGCCGGACGATCCTAACACGAAGCACGTTATTTGGGGATAGTGCGATTGAACTACGAATTGCGCCGATGCCGTCTTCCCGGCGCTCGCGTCGGACGGACCGTCGGAGCGCGACTAGTCCTTATAACTGCGGATGCGCGCGGGGCTCATCGAGAGGACGCGGAGGTTGGGAGCCGCCTCCCTCCATGAGTCGACGGTCGCGCGGCGTTCCTGCTGCTCAATATCCCAGTAACGGTGCGCCATGCGCTCGGCGAGTTCGAACACAACGGAGTCCGAGATCGTCACGGTGCCATCGAACGCGACCCACGCCTCCGGCTCGCTGATGTGATTGGCGGCGAGGAGTGTCGCTCGGGGATCGCGAGTGATCCTGCGCACCTTCGCGGAATCGGCGCTGACGAAGACGCGCACCACCGACCCGTCCCACTCGAACCAGACGGGGACCGTCACAGGCGATCCGTCCTTGCGGAGCGTGGTGAACATGCCGAGGCGCGTCTCGGCGAGGAACTGCTCGATCTCGGGTTCCGTCATGTCACTGGCCGTCGCGTGCCTCCTTCATCCTCATTTTAGAGCACGAGGACGTTCCTGGCGGCCTCGATGACTCCCGCGATGGGTTTCTTCGCCGACGGTACTTTTCGGAAGGCGCCTGTCGTTCTTCGACGATTTCCACCGCGGACCGGGCGATTGATTGCCCTTTCGCTAACGAATCCGCGTTGGCATACTCCCGGTCGATGCCCAAACGACCTCTTCCCGAACCGACGCCTGAGACACGCGAGTACTGGGAGGGCACGAAGCGCGGAGAACTACGCATCCAGCGCTGCCGCTCGTGCTCGAAGGCGTACTTCTATCCGCGGCCGTTCTGCCCGTGGTGCGCATCTAAGGACGTCGAGTGGTTCACGGCGAGCGGGAAGGGCAAGCTGTATTCGTACGTCATCAGCCATCGCCCCGCCCACGGGTTCCAGGACTGGACGCCGTACGTCATCGCGATCGTGGAGCTCGATGAAGGGCCGCGGATGATGACGAACATCATCGGCGTGGAACCGGCGCCGGAGAACCTGCCCGTCGACATGCCCGTCGAGGTGACGTTCGAACAACAGAGCGACGACATCACGGTGCCGCTGTTCCGTCCGGCGGGATCACGCGCATGAGCCTCCGGATGACGACGGCCATCGTCGGGGCGGCGGAGACCGACGAAATTGGCGTGTTGCCCGGCAAGTCGGCGATCCAGCTTCACGCGGAAGCGGCGTTGAACGCGCTGGACGACGCGGGGCTGACGAAGGACGACATCGACGCGGTGCTCTGCGCGGGCCAGTCGCCGGTGGCGGTGGCCGAGTACCTGAACATTGTGCCGAACTACCTGGACGGAACGAGCGTCGGCGGCTGCTCGTTCATGATGCACGTGCGGCACGCATCGGCGGCGATCCGGGCGGGGCTTTGCACGACGGCGCTGATCACGCACGGCGAGAGCGGCCGGTCCCGCGTCGGGATGGGGGGCTGGGGCGGTGCTCGCCAGATGCTACAGGCGCAGTTCGAGGAGCCGTACGGCGTCGCCGGGCCGCCGACGCGCTTTACGATCCCGATCCTGCGCCACATGCACGAATACGGCACGACGCACGAGCAGATGGCGTCGGTTGCCGTCGCGACGCGTCGCTGGGCGGAGCAGAACCCGCGGGCGATGATGCGGGAGCCGATCACCGTCGAGGATGTGCTCAATTCGCGTGTGATCGCGTGGCCGGTGCACCTGTTGGAGTGCTGCCTGGTGACGGATGGCGGCGGCGCCTTAGTCGTGGTCGCGGCGGAGCGTGCGAAGGACTTCCCGAAGAAGCCGGCGTACGTCCTGGGCACCGGCGAGTCGAGCGAACACTCGATGATCAGCCAGATGATCGACATGACGGAGTCGCGCGCGTTCAAGGTGTCCGGAGACCTGGCGTTCAACGAGGCCGGAATCTCCCGCAAGGACATCGACCACGCGATGTTCTACGACGCCTTTGCGCACACGCCGATGTTCGCGCTGGAAGCCCTGGGCTTCGTCGGGAAGGGCGAAAGCGGCCCGTTCTTCGAGGAGATGCGGACGGCGCCGGGCGGCGACTTTCCCCTGAACACGAACGGCGGCGGCCTGAGCTACACGCACACCGGCATGTACGGCATGTTCGCGATCCAGGAGTCCGTGCGTCAATTGCGGGGCGAGGCGGCAGTACAGGTGGCGGGCGTCAAGACGAGCATCGCGCACGGGGTCGGCGGCATGTTCCACGCCGCCGGGACGCTGATTTTGACAAACGACGAGCGGGCCTGAGAGCCGGCCAGCCGCCCGGAATCGAACGAAGACCCGCCTCCGACCTAGTTTCCGAAAAACTTACGACGCATGCTTCACGGCGGGGCTTCGCCGCTGTACCCTTATGTTCTCGCGCGAAGGAGCGAAGGATGCCCCTGGAGACGTGGGATGTGTGGTATCCGGACGCGGCGGCCGCCGGACTTTCGTTCGCACTCGGTTGCATGGAGCGTGCGGACGCCATCATGATCCACGCGGCGCCGAACTCGCTGCGGATAGAAGTTCGAGACGAGGCGGGCGAACGGGTGGCATTCGTCGATCGCCTCAAGCGGGAAGGCCGGCACTTCCCGATGACGCGCATCCGGCGGCGCGGCGAGACGCTGGTGCGCGAGGACGAATGGCCACAGGACGAGGACATCGGCCGTCCGGTGCTGCTGCCCGGAGGAGAGGTGGGGATCCTCAAGCAGTGGTGGAACGCGGAGGACGGCAGCGAGTGGCGCTGGACCGTCGAGTTCTATAACCACCGGTAAGGCGGGGAGCAGGCAGGGATGCGGCGGGGGCGCAGAGTGCCGCGAATGCATTCAATGATCTTCCTCACCATGGCGGCGCTCTTCGGCGGCGTCCTCTTCGCCATGCCTTCGTCCGGGCGCGCGCAAGAGCCGCCGCCCACGTTGCAGATTCACCAGGTCGACGGCCTCGCGTATCCCAGGATCCGCGCCGTCGTCAGCGCGCTCGATGCGGACGGAGCGCCGATCCCCGGCCTGAGCGCCGCTTCCTTCCAACCGTTCGAAGGTGAAACGCCGATCACGCTGACCGGAGTGACGGCTGCCTCGGACCCATCGCAGAGGCTCGGCGTTGCGCTGGTCATCGACGTGTCCGCGAGCATGCGCGGCGCGCCGCTCGACGCGGCGAAGCTGGCGTCGATTGCGTTCGTGCAGGGTTTTGGACCGGCGGACGAGGCTGCCGTGTTCGCGTTCAACGACAACGTGAAGACGGTGGTGCCATTCACACTCGACAGGGACGCGCTCGTCGCCGGGATTGCCGGGCTGGAGGCCAGTGGCGGGTCCGCGTTGCACCAGGCGGCGCAGGCTGGCTCGTTTGCGGCCGGTGCGACGACGACCGAGCGCAAAGCCATTGTGCTGCTCGCGGCGAGTGGCAGCACATCGCCGGATGTCACCGCCGGTGCGGCGCTCGGCGTGGCGCAGACCGTCGCGGCGCCCGTCTTTACGGTCGCGCTCGGGCCGGCGAGTGATGGCACATTCCTCGAGGGGCTCGCCGCCGTAACAATGGGACAGCACCGCGTTGCGGAAGCGAGCGGCGCCGCCGGGGCGCTGAGCGACATCGCGAGCGTGCTGCGCGGTCAGTACGTGCTCACCATGACGGGGTCGGGAACAGCGGCCGCGAACGGAAGAGCGGGCGAACTGCGGTTGATCGCCGACATAGACGGGACGCCCGCGGGGGCGGTGGCGGGATTCCGTCGCGGACTGGATCCGGCGGAGGCGTTCGGCCACCCGGACGACGATACGGCCACAACCGAGTTCGCACGGACGGCGCTCTTTGCGCTGCTGGCGCTGATCGGCGCCGGGATCATCGCCGGTGCAGCCTACTGGGCAATTGCGACGCTGCGGCAGATGCGTGTAGAGCACCACCAGCGCGAATGGGTGGCGCCGAATCAGCAACGCGCCGCCGCACAGCCGTTGCCCCGGCCGGCGGGCCCCCTCCGGACGGCGGCGGTAATGTCCGGCCCCCCCACGCTGGCGCCATCGATGGGGCCATCCGCGGCGCCGGAGCCCGCCTCCGTGCCGGAGCCGGCTCCCATGCCGGAGCGCATGAGCGTTCCCGCGCCGACGATCGTGGTGTCCGCGACCGTTCCGGTGGAGGTCGCCAGCGCATCGCGGACGCGGGCGGGCGGGCGGTTCGTCGAAAGGACGCCGCGTGGGCGAGGAGAGACGTACGAACTGGGCGCCGGGCCGATCGTGATCGGATCATCGCCGCGAGAGTCCACGATCGTGTTGCCGGCCAGCGTCGATGTCGCGCCCGCGCACGTGCGGATCTGGTTGCGCGACGGGAAGTACGTCATGCACCACGCCGGCGGGTTCCGGCGCCGGACGCTCGTCGGCGGGCAGCCGACGGACTGGTGCGTGCTGGAGCACGGCGACGAGGTACAGATCGGGCCGCACAAGCTCGTGTACGTCGAAGAAGGTAACGAGCGGCCGCTCCGCTTCTAGATCTCCGCCAGCGACGACCCCCGGCAGGCTGAACGGCGCGAGCAGCGCGATCTATGCTTATCGGGCAGTTCGCACGCATGTCGCCAGAATTCGGAACAGCGGAGATGCTCGGCGCGGATACGTCTCAAGACGTTCGAGAAGCTCCCGATCGAGAATCCCTTCAATCAGTACTTCGCCGCCCGGAAGTTACGGGTGATCGCAGCGAATAACAGGAGGGCAGGGCGCCGCAAGGCGCTCCGCCCTTCGCGCTGTGGCGGCGGCGCGGCAACCCGCTCCCATTCGGTGACAAGTATGGGCTGTCGTCGCGCGTTTCGGGCCCTGTTATGCTCTCGAAATGCAAGGACCGCCGCCTGTCACGGATGCGTCATCTTCGGGCCGTGATACTCATCCTGCTGGCAGCGCGCTGTTGCGCCCGGCGGCATGCTCATGATCGAACCTGAAACACCAGCGAGATCGGATGCCGGCGACCTGCTGGCGTCGCGGCAACACGCCCTGGCCGAAAGCCGCCTGATGCTGCTCGTCGAGGCGGCGGGCCAGCTCATCGAATCACTGGAGCTGAAGGATGTGCTGCCGCGCATCCTTCGCCTGTCGACGCAGCTCATCAACGCCGACGCGTACGCGCTATGGAACTTCGATGCCCGCGCGAACGCCTGGGAAGTGCTGTCGTCGCAGGGGCTTTCTGCCGCGTACCTCGCGAACGCCACGATCGCGGTGACGCCCGAGACGCCGCGGCTCACCGGGCCGATGGTGATCCCCGACGTCGACGTGGAAGAACTGCTTGAAGGCCGGCGGGACGGCTACGGCCCCGAGGGCATCCGCTCGCTGATGGTCATGCCCTTGCGCATGGCAGGCGAGAACCACGGCACGCTCACCTTCTACTATCGAAGCCCGCACGTCACGAGTGATGGCGACGTGCGCGTCGCGGAGGCGCTCGCGAGCCTCGCGTCCGCAGCGATTACATCGTCGCGGCTGCACGAAGAGACCCGGCGCGCGAACGAAGAACTGGCGGATGCGAACCGCCGCCTCGCCATGCTCTCCGAGGCCTCCTCGGTGCTCAGCGCCACGCTCGACGCATCGCAGGTGAATGGCGATGCCGGCGAACACGCGCCGACGCTGGCAGCGCTCGCGCGCTTACTCGTACCGGCGTTCGCGGACATCTGCGTGATAGACGTGTTTGAAGGCCGAGACCAGGTCCGGCGCCTGGAAGCGGCAACGGTGAAAGGCGTCGACGCGCGCGCGTTATCGCGGATCCATCTTCGCGACTGGCTGACGGCGCCGGGATCGGATCAGACCGTCAGCGAAGCCGTCGCCGAGGGTCAGACCTTCGTCGTCGAGGACGTCACGAAGGGGTGGCTGCAGGCATGCACGCCCAATCGCGAACAACTCGACGCGGCGCGTGGCATCGCCGCCCGTTCCATCATCATGGCGCCGATGCGCGTGCGCGGCCAGACGATCGGCACGTTGACGGCGGTTGCGGACCGCACGTACCGCTTGAAGGACGTCCAGCTCATCGAGGAAGTGACGCGTCGCGCCGCGATCGCGCTCGATGGCGTGCGCCTGTTCGCCTCCGCGCGCCGCGTCGCGGACGAGCTACGCGACGCCAACGCGGCGAAGGACGAGTTCCTGGGTCTTGTCTCGCACGAATTGAAGACGCCGATCACGACCATTCTCGGGAACGCGGAAGTGCTCGATCGCCGGTTTGATGCGATCGCCGATGCAGACCGGATCGAAGCGCTGGCAGATATCCGCGCCGAAGCGGAACGCCTGCACCGCATCATCGATAACCTGCTGGTGCTCGCGCGGCTGGAACAGGGAAGCTCGATCGAACGCGAGCCGATGCTCGTGCGCAGGATCGTCCAGCAGATCGTGACGTCACACGGCAGGTCATTTCCGGGCCGCGTGATCGACGTCCGATGGGACCTCGACCCGGCGCCGGTCCTGGGTTCGCCGCCGTACCTGGAGCAGACGCTGCGCAATCTGATCAGCAACGCCGAGAAGTACAGTCCGCAGGATAGACAGATCCGTATTGAGGCGAGCCGCGCCGACAACGAGTTGATCGTCCGCGTGCTCGACGAGGGGCCGGGCGTGCGTGAGGACGAATTGGACGTCATCTTCACACCGTTCTACCGGTCGAGTACGACGGCGAGCCTGGCGCAGGGCGTCGGCATCGGCCTGGCCGTCTGTCGCAGGCTGATTGAAGCGCAGGGCGGACGCATCTGGGCTGCACGGCGGAGCGCCGAAGGCGGCAGCGAGTTCGGCTTCGCGCTTCCGATCATCGAAGACGAATAGCCGGGCCCAGCGCTGAACGCGCCGCAATGGCGCCACGTGACTAGATGGTATTGAGATGCGAATACAACGGGCCGCGCTGCTACAATTTCTCGCATACGGAACGCGCGCAGCCGCTTCCCGCAGCGCTCACGCTGTCACGACGCACCGGTTGAAAGAGGAAACGTGGTACTCGAACGCCTGAAACGACCGAAGGGCCGCGAGAACGGCGCCAACGCCGCGCCTTACGCGTCGCCGGATTTCCTTGAAGCGCTGGGTGTCGCCGTCTACACGACGGACGCAAACGGGATTATCACGTCGTTCAATGACGCCGCCTTCCAGCTCTGGGGCCGCAAACCGGAACTCGGGAAGGACCAGTGGTGCGGCTCATGGAAAATCTACCGGACTGACGGCACGCCCTTACCGCATGACCAGTGTCCCATGGGCGTGTGTCTCAAGGAGGACCGCATCGTGCGCGGCGAGGAAGCCATCGCCGAGCGGCCCGACGGAACGCGCGTCTGGTTTGTCCCGTATCCGACACCGCTGCATGATGCCGAAGGCAACCTCATCGGCGCGGTGAACGTGCTTGTTGACGTCACTGAGAGGAGACGGGCGGAGGAAGTCGCGTCGTATTTCAACGCGATCGTCGCGTCATCCGATGATGCCATTGTCAGCAAGGACTTGAACGGAACGATAACGTCCTGGAACGATGGAGCCGAGCGGCTCTTCGGGTTCAAGGCTGATGAAGTGATTGGCCATTCCATCTACGTCATCATTCCCGCCGACCGCCGGGATGAGGAACATAGCGTGCTCACCCGCGTGCGGCGTGGCGAGCGCGTGGAACACTTCGAGACGTTGAGGCGCACGAAAGATGGCACTCACGTTCCGATCTCTCTTACCGTCTCACCAGTACGCGATCGCGATGGCAGGATTATCGGCGCATCGAAGGTGGCTCGCGATATCTCCGAGCGTAAGCGATGGGAAGCCGCCGTTGCCGAAGCGCTCGCCATCAAGGACGAGTTCATCAGCCTGGTGTCGCACGAATTGCGCACGCCGCTGACGACCATCCTCGGCAATGCCGCGATCCTTCGCCGAAGGATCGCTGATCTGCCGGAAGATGTCGTGCGCTCCTCGCTCTCCGACATTCACGGCGACGCCGAGCGGCTGGCGCGCGTCATCGACGACATGCTCGCGCTTGCGCGGCTCGATCGCGGCCACCCGCCGGAACTCGAGCCGACTGTACTCACGCCGATCATCGCGCAGGCGGCGACGCACCACCGCGAACGGTATCCGGAGCGCAACGTCCACGTGGACGCCGAAGAGCATCTGCCGCTGGCCGAAGCGAGCGCGGACTTCGTCGACCAGATCCTCGAGAACCTGTTGACGAACGCGGAAAAGTACGGCGATCCGGACGCACCCATCGACATTTCGATTGCGTCGGGCAGTGGCGAGGTCATTGTGTCGGTGACGGATCGGGGCACGGGGATCACCCCAGAGGATGTGAAACGCCTCTTCGAGCCCTTCTATCGCAGCAGTACCGGTCACCGCTCAGGCGGCCTCGGGCTCGGTCTTACGGTATGCAAGCGCCTCGTCGAGGCGCAGCGCGGCCGTATCTGGTGCGAATCACGCGTCGGCGGCGGCACGACGTTCGCGTTCAGCGTGCCGGTCATTGCGAGCGAGTTCGGCGCAAGCCGCCCCTGACCTCAAGCGCCTGATCGATCACGTCATCCGGCGAGCGTGGCCGGGGCCAAAGCCTGCTGCCACGTGCGCTCCTCACGCCGCGCAGGCGCCGCCCGCAACGGGCCGTACACCGCCACGCGGAACGGCGCTCGCTGGCCGGCGCCCTGCCATGGGCTTGCGCTGAGGCTGAATTCCTCCGGCAATTGCTCTCGTGAGGCTTGCGCCACCATGAGGTCCAACGCTCGCGACTTGTCGAGTATCAGCATGGGCGTAGGTGTCGCACGCCGCGCCGCTCGTAGCGATGAGGGTTTTCGACAAGAGTCGCGCGGCTAACACCCTGACAAGCGCTGCGGGGACGCCCGATTCGATGGTTTGCGGCGTTCCTGCCGGCGCACGCATGACGTGCGTTTCATGCGGGATCGCACCTAGGGAGATGCCGCGAGGCGAGCTACGCGAGCGCCGCCGCCGTATCGAGCGAGATGATGTGGACGTGTTTCAACCCGCTCTTGCCTTTCAGCGCGATGGAGTCATGGCGGGCATGCGGATAGTCGCCGCTGACAACCTCGAACACGCGCGACGACATGACGATATCGCCGGCCTGCGCCGCGCCGTAGTTTGTCAACGCCGAGGGCAGTGACGAAACGCACGCGATCATAGGGGGATCCCGCACAGGCCGTGAGCGCCGGGCGGCCGATACCTCAGCCGGGAGCCGCACGATGCCTCGAACCCCTGTCCGCAGCAGCGCGCCATTCCTCGCCGCCGTCCCGACGGCGCGGGCGTCATCGCCGTGGCAGGATGCGCAACAGCAATTCCTGCGCGCCGCCGCCCACCTGGCCCTGGAAGACGACGTCGTCAAGCTGCTGCGCGCGCCGTTTCGCGAGATGCACGTCGAGGTGCCGGTGCGGATGGACGACGGCGGCCTCGAAGTGTTTTCCGGCTTCCGTGTCCAGCACAACGGCGCTCGCGGGCCGTATAAGGGCGGCATCCGCTTCCACCCCGACGTCCACCTGGACGAGGTGCGGGCGCTGGCGGCGTTGATGACGTGGAAGTGCGCACTCGTCGATGTGCCGTTCGGCGGCGCGAAGGGCGGCGTGCAGTGCGATCCCTCGCGGATGACCGAAGGCGAGTTGAACCGCCTTTCGCGGCGCTACATGCAGAACATTTCGCACATTCTCGGCGTCAGCCGCGATATTCCCGCGCCCGACATGGGCACGAACGCGCGCACCATGGCGTGGATGATGGACGCCTACGGCTCGGCGCATGGCTACGCGCCGGCGATCGTCACGGGCAAGCCGGTCGAGCTGGGCGGGTCGTATGGACGCGAGTCCGCGACCGGACGCGGCGTCATGCTGGTGACGCGCGCCTTCTGCGCCGATGCCGGCATGGACCCGCGCGATGTCACGGTCGTCGTGCAGGGTTTCGGCAACGTCGGATCGTGGACGGCGCTGCTCGCGCACGCGTGGGGCTTTCGCGTCACCGGCGTCGGCGACCTGCGCGGCGCCATCGCCGACGCGCGCGGCATCGACGTGCCGGCGCTCGTCGCGCATCTCGATGCCGGTTCGCCGATAACGTCGTTTCCGGGCGCAGAGCCTATCGAAGACGCGTCGGCGCTGCTCGCGTTGCCGTGTGACGTGCTGATCCCCGCCGCGACCGGCGAGGTCATCGACGCGGCGAACGCCGGCGATGTGCGGGCGCGCCTGATCGTCGAGGCGGCAAACCACCCGATCACGCTCGACGGCGACGCTGTCCTCGCCGAGCGCGGCATCACGGTCATTCCGGACATCCTGGCGAACGCGGGCGGCGTCATCGTGTCGTACTTCGAGTGGACGCAGAACATCCAGCAGTTCCGCTGGACGGAAACGCGCGTGAACGAAGAACTCGAGCAGCGCATCGTCGCGGCGTACGGCCAGGTGCGCGATGCCGCTTCGAACGGGACTTCGTGGCGCGATGCGGCGTTCGCGATCGCCGTCGAGCGCGTCGCGCGCGCGATTCGCCTGCGCGCGTTCGTGTAGCGTCCGCCGCACGGCCCGCACCGTAGAGACGTTTATCGAGCGCGGGCTTCAGCCCGCGGGGCGCAGAAGCACACAGTACGGTAGGGGCGCACAGCTCTGCGCCCCTACATTTGCATTTCACGTATGCGTGCGGTGGCTACTCGTCGAGCGGTGGCGGTTCGCGTCCGGCGTCCTTCAGGTGCGTCGCCAGGTGATTGTAGATGGCTTTGCGCTCGCGCTTGTCGATGTCCGCGCCGCCTCGGCCGCCGTTCAAGATGCCGACGCCGGACGTGAGCGCCCTGACGTTCGCAGCGCCGACCTTGCCGCTGTCCGTCACCTCGTGGTGCGGAAACTTCGCGCCGGTCTTGCGCTCCGGCGACTCCGGGTCGACGTACGCGTACTCCTGGCGGAATGCCTTGACATCGTCGTCTCCGAGCGTGCGCTCGACCGCGTCGGCGTCCCACTCGCCGTCTTTCACATCGGTGTGGTGCGGTGCAATTGCGCCCTTGCCTGCCATGGCGTCCTCCTTTGATGACTGTCTCCTGCTTCTCAGGACACCATAGGACGCCCGCGCCGCCGATCCCAACGCGCGCAGGCGGCACGCGCGACGTGCAACAGCATCGACACGCGATTGCTACGGCGCTGCAAGTCGGTGAATGGCGTGCCAGTTTAGTTGTGACACGCGTTTGCGTGCGCGACGGGATCGCGCCGGGCGTCACAAGCGGTGCTTGCGTCAGGGGGTTACAGGTCGACGCGTGAGATCGACGTTCGCTGGTGGTCCGGGGAGAACGCCTTCCACACATCGCGCGCCAGCAGGTCGAGATCGCCCAACTCGCCGAACACGTATCCGTCGCCGATGTGCAGCCGGACATCGATCTGCGCGATGATCCAGTCGCCGTTGGCGGTCCACCACGCGGCGGGGATGTCGGTCCACTTGTGACCGCGGCCGCGGACGTATGGGCTCGCCTGCATCGCGTACTTTGCGAAGTCGAGCGGGTCGCCCTGCTCGAACGCCCAGCGCACGTGCGGGCAGTGATTGCCGGGGCCGTCGCCGCGCCCGCAGACGGGGCAGCGGACCGCTGCTTGCTGTTCTTTGCCTTCTACCTGGTCGATGATGGTACCCATCGTGTCGTGGCCTCCGATTCCTGCGAAGCCTGATCGTCACAAAGAACAACGAAGGCGATGAGGCGCTGATTTCAGGAGGATGCGGCAGGCGTCAAGAAGCCCGGCCGGTTGCGCTACCCCGCGTGGGAAGTTGACGCCCATGCCAACCTGCGAGTTCCCCGCGGGGAGCGGTCGCTACGCCTGCAGCGTCTGGAGGTGCTTCGCGGCGAACGACTCGATGAGCGGCACCGCCTCGGCCATGAGCCGCGGATGCACGCCCAGGATCGCGTGGCGGATGCCCATCTCCTTCAGCCGGCCAAGCTGCTCAGCCGTCTGCTCCTGGTGGTCCGCGTCCAGCATTCCCGCGCCCTCGATCGAGATGGATAGCTTCGAGAGATCGCGTCCGGCCCGCTCCGCCGCCTCGCGGGCGATCGCGAAGTCGTCCTGCAGGGTGGGCAGCGACTTCGCCGTCGCCAGCCATCCGTCGGCGTACCTGCCGACGCGCTGGAGCTGGCCGCGGCTCTCGCCGCCGAGCCAGATGGGGATGCCGCCTGCCTGCACGGGCTTGGGGTTGCAGGTCCAGTCCTTGGCCTCGTAGTACTCGCCGTCGAAGTTGACCCATTCGTCGGTCCAGAGCGAGCGCACGAGCTGCAGGCACTCGTCCATGCGCTTGCCGCGCCGCTCGAACGGCACGGAGAGCACTTCGTACTCCTGCTCCCACCAGCCGACGCCCGCGCCCAGCACGAAGCGCCCGCCGGAGAGGAAGTCGATCGTGGCCATGATCTTCGCGTGCAGCACCGGCTGCCGCATCGGCAGCACGAGCACCGACGTGCCGAGCCGGGCACACTTTGTGAAGCCGGCGAGGTACGTGAGCAGCGTCAGCGGCTCGAGGAAGTTCATCGTCGGCGGAAAGCCCATGTTGCCGTCGGCGGAGTAGGGGTACTTCGACTGCTGCTCCTTTTGGAGCACGACGTGGTCGAACACCCACAGGCCATCGAAGCCCGCGTCGTCGGCGCTTTTCGCGAATGCGGTGATGTTCGCGATGTTCGCATTCGGGCCGACCTGCGGCACGTGTAATCCGACTTCCATACGATCCTCCCTGTGGCTCGAACGGCGCCTCACGCCGCAGAATCATCGATTGCGCGGCGGTCTGGAGCAAGGCAGGCGCTGGCATCCGCAGCGCGCGGCCACTTAGATATTGGTCGCCGCGACGAGATCCTTCGCCGCGCTTCGCTTGCTCAGGATGACGGGTGGAGGAGACTTGATCCGCGCCAGACGCGACCCTTGCATCTCCGCACGATACAATCGACCTGGTCCGGGCCAGCACTGGGAGGACGATTCGATGCCGCATCTTGCCGTGAACGGTGTCAACATCTACTACGAAACGCACGGCGAGAGCGGCGAGCCGCTCGTGCTTATCCACGGCTATACCGGCGACATCACGGACTGGCGTCACCAGCTCCCGGTGTTCTCGAAGACGCACCGCGTGCTCGTGATGGACCATCGCGGCCACGGCAAGTCCGACGCACCGGCGGACCGCGCGTGTTACACAATCGACGCCCTCGCGGACGACGTCGAGGCTGTGGTTGCGCACGCGGGCTTCGAGCGGTTCCATCTGCTCGGCCACTCGATGGGCGGCGCCGTGGTGCAGGAGATTGCGCTGCGCAGTCCGCAGAGGCTGATCTCGCTGACGCTGCACGACACGAGTTATCGCTTCGCCGCCACGCGCAGCGAAGCGGTGAAGAACTGGATCGCCGCGCGCAACCTGATCGCCGCACGGCAGGGCATGGCGGCGGTCGCCAGCCTGCCGGGCATCACGAAGCCGCCGCCGCACATGTCCGCCGAACGCAAGGCCGAAGAGAAGGAGCGCCTCGCGCGGATGTCCGTCGATGGCTTCCTGGGGTGCGGGTCTGCGCTTGCCACGTGGGAAGGCGTAAAGGAGCGCGCGCATCAGGTGGCGGCGCCGACGCTCGTCATCTACGGCGCGCTCGATATAGCGCTGGTCGAGGCGTCGAAGCGGCTCGCGGCGACCATTCCGAACGCGACGCTGGTCGAGGTCCCGGAAGCGGGGCATTCGCCGCAGTACGAGCGCCCGGAGTTGTTCAACGCCGCGCTGCGGGCGCATCTCGAGCGTCATGCGCTCGCGCCGGCGAAGTAGCATCACCCGGACGACGCGCCTACGCCATCTCCAGCGCCGCCGACGCGAACAGCACGGCGAAGTCCCTGCACCAGACGATCGCGTAGCGATACGACGCCGGATCGACGTCCGCCGGGATCTCGTAGTTGAAGTTGCCGTCCGTCGCCTTCAAGTCGCCGAGGTTCACGGCGTCCGAGACGTCGTCAGGGTCGTTGGAGAGATAGACGAACAGATCGGGGCCGTTGCGCACGGAGAAGTTCTCGAAGCGCAGCGTGAACGTCTGCGGCGACGTCTCGATGAGGATCGCATCGCCGCGGCCGAAGTGAAAGTCGTCGGCGCCCTGGAACATGCCATGGTGCGTGACGCGCGCCATGAACGTGGCACTCCCGCCGGCGGGCATCGAACCGCCGTCGCCGGGTGGTGTGGCCGCCGCGGCCGGCGTGGCGCCCGCGGTGGCGGCGGCGACCGTCGGCGCGCTCGCGAGCGGGCTCGCCTCGTCGAGGCGCGAGCGTTCCCAGAGCGGCGGCAGCGTGTACGTGCCGAACAGCGCCGCCGCTACGAAGAGCGGCACCGCGACTGCCGCCGTCAACACGCGATGCTCCCACAGCGCGCGATGCCATCGCATGCGCAGTGCGAGCGCGACGACCGCTGCCGCGAACGCGACCGCGGCGATCGAGATCGGCCATCGATAGGGGTACAGGTCGCCGGCGATCTCTTCGAACTCGCCGAGGAACTCAAACATCATCCCCGCCTCTCACGCCAGATTAGGCCGCTCCAGCCCCTGGAATAATCACCCTCTACTGTGCGGGAGCGGCGCCAGACGTTACGTCTCAAATACGCGCCTGGCCGCCGATGCGATCTGCGCTCGGTGGCGCGCCAGGCGGTCGGGGCCGAGCGCTTCACGCATCTCCTGGCCGATATCCTCGTCGCCCGGGACGTAGAGCAGCGGGTGGCCGGCGCGCTTCACCAGCCCCAGCTCAACGACCTCCTGCAGCACCTCGGTCATCGTCTCTTCGCTGACACGCAGGAGGTGGCGCATGACGTTGTAGTGGACGGGTTCTTCGGCCGCCGCGATGAGGTCGACGAGCCGGCGTCCGGCGCTCGACATCGTCAGCAGTTGCTCGGCGCGCGGGCGTGAGTCCATAGCGTGAGTGTACATCCGTCATGGCGTACCATGCCGTTGCATGGCGATCGATGGCCCCGCATACGGCATCGTCGTCGCCGCCGGGCGCAGCGAGCGCATGAACGGCGTCGACAAGGTCTTCACCGAGTTGGTGGGGCGTCCGCTCGTCGCGTGGGCGCTGGCCGCATTCAAGAACACCGCGGCGATTGAAGGCGTCGTCATCGTCGCGGCGCCCGAAAACATCAGCCGCATGCGCGACCTCGTCGTAGAGTGGCGATTCACGAACGTCATCAACGTCGTGCCGGGCGGAGAGCGCCGGCAGGACTCGGTCCGCGCCGGCATCGAAGCGGCGAACGGCGCGACGATCGTCGCGATCCACGATGCGGCGCGGCCGCTCGTCAGTTCGGACCTGATCTCCGAAGGCGTGGCGCTCGCGCGCGAAGCCGGCGCGACGATCTGCGCCGTGCCGGCGCGCGACACCGTGAAGGAAGTCGACGGCGATCCGCCCGTCGTGCGCGAGACGCGTGACCGCGCGCGCGTGTGGCTGGCACAGACGCCGCAGGTCTTCGACCGAACGCTGCTGTTGCGCGCGCACCTGGAAGCAACGTCTGATGCCACGGACGACGCTTCGTTGGTCGAAGCGGCAGGGCATGAGGTGCGTGTCTACGAGGGCGACGCTCGCAACATCAAGATCACCACGCGCGACGACCTGCTGATCGCGGAAACGCTGCTGCGGCGGCGGTTCGAGGAAGACGGCATCTAACGGCGAGAGATCTCGCTGCGCCGCTAGCCGCCCTCCGGCGCCGCCGCGGGCGGGATGATCAGCACCTGGCCCACCTGCAGGCTGTTTGGATTGACGCCGGGATTCGCGGCGAGCAACTGCGCCGTGGTGATGCCGAACTGCGCGGCGATCGTCTCCGGGATGTCGCCTGACTGCACGACGTACGTCTGTCCGATCGACGATGGCGTCGGCGTCGGCGCCGGCGGCTCGGGCGTGCTCGTCGGTTCTTCAACCGGCGGCGGCGCCTCGGTCGGCGTCTGTTCCTCGCTTGCTGCGGGCGTCTCGGTGGGCGCAGCGGGCTCCGTACCCTCCGGCAACCGCACGACGTCGCCGACGGAAAGTTGCGCGGGGTCGAGCACCGGATTTGCGGCGCGCAGGTCGTCGAGGCTCAGGTTGAAGCGAGCGGCGATGCCGGCAAGCGTGTCGCCCGACTGCACCGTGTACGTCGGGCCGCCCGTGGTGGACACGTTGCCCAGGCCGATGAGGATCGGTTCCGGCAATTCCGCCGGCAGCGTCGCCGTCGCGACCTTGCTGAGGTCCGGCGGCTCGCCGGCGTCGGAGCCTTCGCCGCCGCATGCCGCGCCCGCGATGCTTGCGATTGCCAGCGCGCCAAGCGCGACGGACCATGCCCGGCGTCGAAGCCTCAACCGTCCCCTCCTGCCAGCCCTCGGGAAGCCAGCGGCCATCGTAGCGGACGGCCCTTCGGGCGGCAAAAGGTGCACCGCTCAGCACGAAGTTCGAAGCTGGATCCTGCTTATGGCGGCGATCACCGGACGCCTCACGTAGCGCCCGCCCCCGGCGGGTTGTGGTGGTTGCGCCCACCGAAGACACGCGTCATCGAGCCCGGACACGCGTCACGTTGCGTCTTTTGTTTGAGCGGGCTGCAGGACAACTGCGGGCGTTCCCTTATTCCTGCGCCCGATCGCGCACCCCATCATTGATAGAAGACTTCGATCGGGGAAACGCCGCCGTTCGATTGAAAATGCGGATCGCAGAAACTAGTATCGACCTATGAGCGATTGGTTACGATCGTTGCGTCGCAACTGGGACGCGCTGCTCGCTTTCACGCTCGTCTTCGGCGCCGTCGGCCTTTACTTCGGACCCGGCTATTACTTTCTTCTCTGGTACGTGGTTGGTTGCGCGTACTTCATACAGGTCGCGCTGAAACGCTGATCGGAGATCCATGCCGACAACGCTGACAACCTTCTCGGTGCGTAACGCCGATCGCGGCACCATCCTCGCCACCAACGGTCAGCGTGCGTCTTCGTACTGGGCGCGCTTCTGGGGACTGATGTTCAAGAAGCGTGTGCCTGAAGGCGGCGGCATCCTGCTCACCAGGAGCAACTCCATCCACTCGTGCTTCATGCGCTTTCGCTTCGACGCGATCTTCCTCGATAAAGACGATCGCGTCGTCAAGATCGTCCCGTCGATGCGGCAGTGGTGGCTCGCGTTCGGCGGGCGCGGCGCAAAGGACACGCTCGAGCTTCCGGCAGGCGTCGCCGAACGCACGAACACACAGAAGGGCGACCTGCTGGTGTTCGAAGAAGTGAACGCGCCTTCGTCGTAATCGGCGCTGTCATGCGCCGCCGCACTACCGGTCGATGATCAGTGATCCGCGCGCACGGCGGCGCGTACCCCGTCCGCTCGCGGACAGAGGTACGCGCGCCGTGAACATCGCGACGGGCGAACTACTACGGTCGCGCGCGCGTGACGATCTCGTCGAGCCGTTCGCTGAGCGTGGCGAGCGCCGCGTCCGCGCCCGCCTGGTCGATGCGCCCGTCCGCCACGAGTGCCGCGAGCCGCGCTTCGGCGTCCGCGATGATCCGCGCCTTCACGTCGTCGATGCTGACGCCGCGCTCCGTGGCGACGTCCGCGATCGACGCGCCCGCGCGTAGTTCGGCGCGCAATTCATCCGCCGTGATCCCGAGCGCCCCAGCGGCCGACTCGATGATCGCACGTCGCGCCTGGAGCACGGCGTGCGCGCGCACGACGCCCAGCGGCGGCTTCCCCTGCTCGATGCGCTCGCGGGCGTTCGCCGCTTGCTCTTCGTTGATGCGCCCGTTGGCGAGCGCCTCCGAGACGGCATCGAGCTGCGGGTCCTTGAACGCGCTCCGCAGTTGCTCCTCGCCGATTCCGAGTTTCTCCGCGACGCGCGCCATGATGCCGGTACGCCCGCCAGCTGCGTCGCCGTCCTGCGCGCCGGCTCCCGAGGCGAACACCAGTCCGCCGGCGGCTACGAGTGCCGCCGCGACCGCCGCGATGCACCAGGTCTTGATGTTCATGTTCTCGCCTTCCCTTTCAACCAGCCGGGGGGTCACGTACCCCGCTTCACACAACGAGAGCCTAGCCCGTGTACCTGCACGTCTCGTGCAACGCCGGGTAATCTCTCCGTAAATCTCGTCCCAGAGGCTGTCGTCGACCCGCGCGTTGATTCTGCGCCTGCCCTGCGGGCGGCGTCTTGGCGGCTCGCGTTTCCAACCGGCGTCCCGAGGGCTACAATTCAGGGCACCGTCCTGGAGACGCGCCGCATGCCACAGCAGAATCCTCCCGACAAAGTCCAGCGCGAGATCGAGGAACTCCTCGGCAAGCTGGACACGTTCGTCCCCGAAGAACGCCTCGCCGCCAAGATCCGGAACCGCCGCAAAGACGTGCGGCGCGAGGACAGCGGCCCGACCTTCTTCGAGCGCGCGAAGCGTCGCCTGTCGCAGATCTCGCTCGGCCAGCTCATGCTCGCCGGACTCGCCCTGATGCTCATCGGCTGGCTGTTCGACGACGCCCTGGGCGCCTGGAGCACGTGGGTCACGCTCGGCGGCCTTGCGCTCACGATCCTCGCGTTCGTGCTTTCGCTCATGACGGGCGGCGCCCGTACGACGGTCGGCGCGCGTCACGTCCAGAAGAGCTGGCGCGGCCAGGTCATCGAATACAGCGAGCCTTCGCGCATGGACCGGATCAAGGAGTGGTTCCGGCGAAGGGGGCGCTCGTAATCGACCCATCGCGTCTCCGCCGGCTCGCCCACGCGCCGATGGCCCGCCTCTTGATCCTCGTGCTGGTCGCGTGTGTCCTGACCACCTTGGGCGCCGCCTGCCGCTCGGGCGATGACGACGAACCCACGCCGATGGCGTCTGCATCGGCGACGGCCGCTGCCGCGACGCCTGCGGCGTCCGCCACGCCCGACCCGCTCTTGGACCCCGAGGCCTCCGGCGAGCGTGCGCTGGAACACGTGCGCGCGCTCAGCGTCGATATCGGCCCGCGCGTCGCCGGCACCGAGGGCGAACGACTCGGCGTCGAGTACATCCGTGCCGAACTTGCCCGTTACGGCTACGACGTCACGGTCGAGGAGTTCGCGTTCGATGCCAGCGCCTTCCTCCCGGCGCGCGTCGATGCGCAGGGCCAAGCGCATCCGGGGTTCGCCTTCAACGGATCTGCCGAGGGCGTCGCGACGGGCGCGCTGGTGTTTGCCGGCATCGGCCGTCCTGAGGAGTTCCCGGCCGGCGGGCTCAACGGCGGCATCGCGCTGATCGAGCGTGGTGAACTGACGTTCCAGCAGAAGGTCGAGAACGCTGTCGCTGCCGGCGCGGCGGGGGCGATCATCTACAACAACGAGGAGGGCAGCCTGCTCGCCGAAGCAAATACCAGCGTGCAAGTCATCGGCCTGCGGCCCGAAGCAGGCGAAGCGTTGCGTGCGCTGGCCGCCGGCGGTGCGGTGGAAGCGACGATCACCGTGAGCCCGCGGCGTGGCACCGCATACAACGTAGTCGCGAAGCCTCCCGGCGCCGGTGCCTGCGAGACGGTCAGCGGCGGCCACCACGACAGCGTCGCTGTGACGGGCGGCGCCGATGACAACGCCTCGGGCACGGCCGCGGTGCTGGAACTTGCGCGCGTCGTCGCTGCGAACGACAGGCTGGACGCCAACTGCTTCGTCCTGTTCGGCGCCGAAGAGTTCGGATTATTCGGAAGCAAGGAATACGTCCGGCAGTTAGACGACGAAGCACGAGACGCGCTGCGGGCCATGCTTAACCTCGACGTCGTCGGTCTCGATAGCGACCTCGTGTTGATTGGCAGCGACGACGTGATCGACACGGCGCGAATCGCCGGAGAAGAGATCGGCATCGAGGCGCGCCGTGGTGAAGTGCCGAACGGCGCCGGCAGCGATCACGCCAGCTTCATCGAGGCGGGGATCCCGGCGGTGTTCTTCTACCGCAACGACACGTTGATCCATACGCCGCAGGACAGCGTCGAGCGCATACGGCCCGAATCGCTGGAAGAGACGATCCGCATCGCCTACGCGACGTTGGTGGCGCTGACGACCTGAGCCTGCGTCGCGGTGGCCGGAAGCTTAGCGACGCGGCGCGTTGAGGAACGTCAGCCGATATTCGTTGATGTCGACGATGTCGGCGTCTTCGAGCAGGACGACGGCCAGCATCGGCTCGACGCCGTTGACCCGCACCTGGCCGCGGCCCGTCACCCGCAGCGCGAAGCTGTCGCCATGCGGCCACATGCGCGCCTGCTCCGGCGCGACGCGCTTTCCGGGCAGAATGATGTCGTTTTCTTCGGAGGAGCCGATCGTGATCGTCCGAGGCGGAAGCGGCACGCGCTCTTCGCCCAGCGGGCCCCTGACGGAGAGCACTGCCATGGGCGGTTGCTCGGGCGCGGGGGGCCGCCGCATCGCGCCGGCGAGCACTTCTGCGCCAAACGGCCGAAGTTCCAACAGCCGGTCGCCCCTGGCGGTCTCTTCGGCGACCTTCGTCGTCGGCGGCGCCGGCAGGCGGTTGTCGCGCCGCACACTTCCGTCCACCGGCCTCTTCTCGCGCTTCTCGAACAGGCCGAACATGCCGCGTTTCCTGCGCGGCGCGCTCTCGGGGTCTCCGCCTCGCGGCTTGTTCTTCTTCGAAAGGAAGTCCGGCACGCCGGGCGCGGCCCCCGTGCCCTCGGCTGGCTCCGGCATCGCGACGTAACCGTTCGAGGACCGCGCGACGGCGAGCGTGGCATCGTACTGCGCCCGCGCCTGCGGATCAGACAGCGTCTGGAACGCATCTGTGAGCTGTTCGCGCATCAGTACCAGCTCGGGCCGGTATCCCGCCGCCCGTCGCATGCCAATGCGGTACGAAAGCTCGATGACATCGACGTCAGCTTCGGCTGAAACGGCGAGCAGCGTGTAGTGGTCGGGCGCCGCCTTCGCACCGTTCTTGCCGTCCTTGTGCTTCTTTTTGTCTGGCGGCGGTAGTTCTTCCTGCACGTATCTGTGTACGAGGTCGTATTCGGCGCGGCGTTCGGCCGTGGTCAGCAGCTCATATGCGGCATTGAGCGCGCGGATCGCCGCGTCGTTGCCGTGCGACTTGGCGCGCGCCACGAGCGTCCAGTACGACTCGACGATGAGATCGCGCGCGGCATGCGGCTGCAGTTGCAGGATCCGGTACGGGTCGAAAGAGCGCGGTCCTTGCGGCTGCGGCATGAAGGCGCCCCGCTATCGGCTTCCCACGACGTCCAGCGCATTGATCACGATCGGACCAAGCACGACGATGAATAACGACGGCAGGACGAAGAATACCAGCGGGAACACCATCTTGGGCGCCGCCTGGCGTGCCACCTGTTCGGCGCGCTGACGGCGTCGCATGCGCAACTGCCGGGACTGCGTGCGAAGCACCTGGCCGATGCCTGTGCCGAGCGTCTCCGCCTGGATAACGGAGTTCACGAAGACGTTGACATCGGGCAGGTCGATGCGTTCGGCCATGCCGGTGAGCGCTTCGCGGCGCGTCTGCCCGAGCGCCTTTTCTCGCAGCATGCGGCTGATCTCTTCGCCGACGGGCCCGCGCTGACGGTCGGCGACGCGCTGAAACGCGAAGTCCAGGCTCAGGCCCGCCTCGACGCAGGTCGTCAGCAGGTCCAGGCTGTCGGGGAGCGCCTTCCAGAACGAGTTCTGACGGTTCTTGGCGCCGCGGCGCAGCAGCATCAACGGGGCGATCAGCCCAAACAAGGCGATACCGAGAATCAGGAACATCGTGCGCCCGCCCGGCATGGCTCCCGCCGAAGAGAACGCCAGGGCAAAGGCGGCGGCCGCCGGCAGCGTCGTGGTTACCAGCACGATCGTCAGGAACGTGCCCAGGTTCATGCTGCTGTTCGAGATTTCGAGCCACTTGCCCGCCCGCACGATGAGCGCCGTGGGCATGACGTTCACGACGCGCGTCGTGAAGCCGTGCACCATCGGGAACATGATGCGCTGCGTGAAGGGGTCGTCTTGCTCGAGCATCGCGCGGCGTTGCGCGGAGAGCGCGCGCACGCGGTCTTCCATCTGGTTCTTGCTGCGCACGTACCACAGCCCGAAGAGGACGACCGACCCGAACACCATCAGCGACGCGAAGAACGGCATATCGACCCTCTAGATCTCGATGTCCAGGATGCGGCGGATGGTGAGATAGCCCAGCAACTGCAGGCCGCCGCCGACGAGCAGCAGCATTTGGCCGGCCCCCGTCGTGAAGAGCAGTGACGTTTGGTCCCAGTTCATGAGCGCGAACAGGCCGAGCAGTCCCACCGGCCAGAACGTCAGCACGGTGCCGGAGAACCGTTGCTGCGATGTCATCGTCTTCACTTCGCCGACCAGGCGCTCGCGCTCGCGCATCGTCTCGCTGACGGTGTCCATGATCTCGGCCAGGTTGCCACCGCTTGCGCGCTGCACGAGCACCGCCGTCACGACGAGGTTCATGTCCTCGGAGTCAGCGCGCGCGAGCAGGCTGAGCATCGCTTCGTCGACACCCATGCCGATGTTCAGGTCGACCATGACGCGCGTGAATTCGTCGGCGAGGGGCGGCTCCGTCTGCCGCGACACCATGTCGATGCCGTGCTGAAACGCGAAGCCGGCGCGCAGCGCGCTCGAGAGCATCTGCGTCGCTTCCGGGAGCTGTTTGGATATCTGCTCGACGCGGCGCCGCCGCAGCATGCGCAGCCACACGCGCGGCGCCAGCCAGCCGACGACGGCGGCCACCGCTGCGATGACGAGTCCGATGGCGGCGCCGCCGGTCAAGGCGGCAAGCATCACGAACGCGACGACGGCAATCGCGCCCCGCGCAATGAGATATTCGCCAACGCGCAGCCGCAGCCCCGCTTGCTCGATCTCCGACTGCATGCCAAGCGCCCACTTGCTTTGCAGCAGTACGTCGCGGAGGAAGGGCAGGCTCGAAGGGCCACGCCGTCGCAGGTCGTCCCAGGAGATCACCTGTCGCGTGGGAGCCGGTTCGTCCGCCAGTCGCTGGATGCGCACGATCTCCGGCCGCGAAAGCCGTCGGCGCCCCACGTACAACACGAAAAGCATGACAGCGAACCCGGTACACAGCGCCGCCAGCATTTCCATGGCTATCCCTGCATCCCGAAGCCCATCGCGGCGAGCGATATGCCGCTCAGCGCAAACTCGTCCGCGAACGACGGGACGATGCCCGTCGGGCGGAGGTCGCCCATGACGCGCCCCTTGTCATCGAGGCCGCGCTGGTTGAATTCGAAGAGGTCTTGCGTGCTCACCATGTCGCCTTCGCGACCGGTGACTTCGGTGACCTGCACGATGCGCCTCCGGCCATCGGAGAAGCGGGCGATTTGCACGATCACGTGGATCGCCGACGCGATCTGCTCGCGGATCGTCCGCACCGGCAGGTCGAACCCGGCCATCATCACCATGTTTTCGATGCGAATGACGGCGTCGCGCGGCGAGTTGGCGTGTACCGTCGTCAGCGAGCCCTCGTGACCGGTGTTCATCGCCTGGAGCATGTCGAATGCCTCAGCCGAGCGCACCTCGCCGATGATGATGCGGTCGGGGCGCATGCGGAGCGCGTTGCGCACCAGGTCGCGCTGGGCGATCTCGTTCCTGCCTTCGATGTTGGGCGGGCGCGCCTCCATGGCGATCACGTGCGGCTGCTGCAGGCGCATCTCGATCGGGTCCTCGATGGAGATGATGCGTTCGCTGTTCGGGATCGCCGATGAGAGCGCGTTCAGCAGCGTCGTCTTGCCGGTACCGGTACCGCCGCTGATGACGATGTTCAGCCGCTGGCGCACGCACGCCAGCATGAACTCCGCCGTCTCTTCCGTCATCGTCCCGTTGCCGATGAGGTCATCGATCTTGAACTTTTCGCGCCGGAACTTCCGGATCGTGACCGTGGGGCTGCGCGGCACGAGCGGCGGAATGACGATGTTCACGCGCGAGCCATCGGGCAAGCGCGCGTCCACGTACGGAGACGACTCATCGACGCGGCGCCCGAGCGGCGCGATGATCCGCTCGACGATCCGCATGATGTGCGTGCCGTCCTTGAACCTGAGCGAACTCAGGTACAGGATGCCGTCGCGCTCGTAGTAGATCTCCTCCGGCGCGTTCACCATGACTTCGGAGACGTTGTCGTCTTCGATCAGGGGCTGGATCGGCCCGTAGCCGATCGCTTCATCGATCACGCGCTTGATGACGCGCTCGCGGTCATCGCCCAGGAGCGAGGGATACGTCTGCAGCACCATCTGGCGTGCGGCCACGGTCACGGCTTCCGTCGCGTGCTCCGTATCGAGCTTCTCGATGGACTTCATGTCCATCTCTTGCAGCATCTTCTGGTGCACCATGTGTACCGCGTCGAAGTAGTCGCCGTCGCCTTCTTCGTCGTCGATGCGGAACTCGTACCGGCCGTTGCCGAAGGTCGTATCGATCGCCATGTGTTAGCCGCCCGCCTCTGCCATCTGCTGCGCCCCGCCGCCTGACCGCCAGCGGAACCCGCTGAGCAGCCTCCCGCCCTTCTCGATGCGGCCGCCATGGATGATCGTCGCAAGGTCGGTCAGGCTCTTCGCCGCGATCGACTGCGGTGCGGTGATCACGATCGGCTGGCCCAGGTGGGTGCCCTGGCGCACCTTCTTGTCGTAGGGGATGGTCCAGAACACGTCGCGCTGCAGCGCATCCTGCACCACGCTCGGCCGGACGCCGTCATCGGGCGAGATCGCGTTCATGACGATGCGCACGCGCTCCTGCGAATACGAGAGCAGCTTGAGCGCGCGCATCGCTTCCAGGGAGTCCTTGACGCTCGCGTACTCCGTCGTCGTCACCCACAGCACGATCGTCGCCATCTCGACGGCCATCTCCGCCAGTTCGTTGAGCATGCCCGACGTGTCGAGAATCACCGTGTCGTAGTTCTGCGCCAGCACCTCGACGACGCGGCGCACTTCGTCCGGCGAGATGCGGCGCCATTCGAGCACGGTCGGGCCGGCGAGCACGTCCAGCTCCGTCAGCTCGTGGCGCGTCACGTAGCGCTGGATGTCGTCGCGGTCGAGCTGGTCGACGTCGCGCACCAGGTCGGCGAGCGTGCGTTCGGGCTTCACGTCGAGCATGCCGGCGATATCGCCGAAGCCGTTGTCGAGGTCTACCACGCAGACCGAAGAGCGCTCCATGCGCGCCAGCGCCACCGCGACGTTCGTCGAGATCGTCGACTTGCCGATGCCGCCCTTGGCGCCGAAGATCGTCACGATCGTGCCGGACGTCGCGGCGGTCGGCAACTGGCCGAGTTGGCGCAGCTTCTTCTTCTCTTCGGCTTCCAGCGAAGCGAGCACCGAAGCGCGCAGCGTCTCCGGCTTGATCGGCTTGGTGAGGAAGTCGCGCGCGCCCGCCATCATCGCCTTGCGGATCGTCTCGACGTCCTTTAACTCCGAGTACACCAGGATCGGCGTCTCCGGGAGCAGGCTTTGCAGCGACTCAGCCGTCTGCAGCGGCCGCTCCATGGGCTCCATGATGCCGATGAGCACCACGTCAGGGCGCAACTCGTTCGCGGTTGACACGGCTTCCATGCCGAATCCGCACTCCCCCGCAATCGTCAGGCCGCATGCTTTCACGACCTGCTTCACGTCGAAGCGCGCCTGGATGTCCGTGTCTACAATCAGCGCTGACGGTGTTTTGGCCACTCTCGGTCTGCCTCTCTCGTGCTATCCGTGCGTTCTTCCCCTGCCGATCGCCGTGGCTCCTACGGCAACACCCGCTCCACTCCGTCCACCGTCCCGCCATCGCCGATGGCACGGAGCACAAGGTAAACGGCGCCTTCTTCCTGCGCGACCGCGAGCAGCGGCGCGTCCTCCGGGAATACGGAGAGCGTCACGGTGGCCGCATCCGGGTCTTCTTCCGCGCCATCTCGCGAGGAGAGTGTGCCTTCCGAGTCTTCCGTCTCAAGCGGCTCGCCGGCTACATCGACGCGCGTGACGGGTCGCAGGGTCTCCTGCGCCACCGCCAACACCTCGATGTCCTGCAGGAGCAGCACGCCGCGCGTGATATCGACACCGTCCACGGTCGTCGCCGCGACGACCACCACGTCGACGTGATCGCCCGGCAAGATGTTGCCGCCGCCGGCCGTCTCTTCTGTCACCGATACGGCGACTGCTCGCATCCCGTCCGGGATGATGAAGGCGACACCATCGGCCTCTTCGTCGCCCAGGCCCTGCACCTTTGAAGGCGCAAGCTGGTCGCCGCGCAAGAGACGTGCGTTCGCCGTCGTGCCCACGACGAGCGACGTTTCGGTGAACGCGTCATCCACCAGCACGCTCACCGGCAATGACGCCAGTTCGACCATGTCGCCGGTGATCTCGTCGCCGGGGCTGATGTCCTGCGACGCCACGACGACTTCCAACGTGTCGCCGATCGAGGCGGTGCCGCCATCGCCGCCGAAGTTCGCGAGCGCCGCGAACACCAGCAACGCCGCCAGCAGCGCAAGGCCCACCGCGCCGAAGAAGATCATCCGGTTCGCCCGGTCCGGGCCGCCTGCGGTCAGTGTTCGTGCCATAGAAGTCTTTCCTTACTCGACCGTCTGCGTGGTGAATGGAATGTTGATGTTCTGGTTTGACCCCGACGTATCGATGCTCACGCGGCCCAGGTCGCCGCGGTCCGTCTCCGGCAGGTACGTCCGCAGGAGCACGCCGCGGAGTTCTTGATCGTGATCGTCCTGACTCGACAAGCTACACGTGTTTTCCTGCGTGGTGAAATTGGTCCCCTCGGTAAAACAGCCGATGATGTATACCGTTGCGAATCCCTTGACGCGCTGCGACGAGCCCTCGGTGAACACGAGTATGCCGGCGCGACCAGAATCGCCCATATTGCAGTCCTGGTCGGGCACGTACACCGTCTCGTCCGGGTTGCCGCCGCTGTCCCACGGTGCCACGACGGTCCCGCCATCGAACCGCCGGAACAACTCGGCGAACTCATCGCATTCCGGGGGCGCGTTCGCCAATCGCACCTCGAACGCATTCATGATGTCCGCGTGCTCGTTTACGTTGTCTGGCGCCGGTTCCGCGTCGACGCACACGTTGTCTCCGGGGCACCCGTTCCCATCTTCGACGCTGCACAGGAAGCCCATGTCCCGATTCCGAATCGCGTCAAGGATGTCGTCCTGAGTCGGATCGCCTTCGCATTCGTCGGGATCCGTCCGTTCGAACACGCCGGAGCGCACCGGGTCGTTGCCGAACGTGCAGTCATCCTGGTTGTTACCGCTGCCACCCTGGCGCTCGCAGGCGCGTACGATCACGCACTGCTGGCCGATCTTCGGCGCGCCATTGTTGAAGCAGCCGCGTCCGCTGTAGGTGTCGTTGTTCTGAATGTAGACGGGCAAGGCCGAGATGAGATGATCGTCACGGCCCGGGTCGATGCCCATCGTTGAGATCGTGCCCACGCACGCCGTTGCTTCCGCGCGCGTTTCGATGTCATCGATGCCAAACGCGCCGGCGAAGAACGCGCGCAGTTCCTGACCCACATCCGCCGTCACCGACGGCCTGTCGATCGCGCCCTGGCAGTCTGCTGAAGCCGCGAAGCTCGTGTTGGGCCCCGAACACGTTGCCACGGTCACGTCGATGCGATTGGAATCGGCGTTCAATGCTGCCACGCTCCGAGGATCCCCGGGCGCGCAACCTGAACTTGCGTTCGTGTTTGCGACAAATGCAAGCGTGCCTGCGCGCGCGGACGCATCAGCCGCCGCCTGCGTCGCGCGGTGCCGCCCCAGCCAGAAGCCCTGGTCCAGCGACATCGCGCCCATCGCGAGGATGACGGAGAACAGCACGACGAAGAGCAGGAGCACTTGCCCCTCCTCTCCATCGGCGGACCGCAGCGGCCGGTTCGTTCTCAACATTCCGTGACGTTCTGGTCAAAACTCAGATTGGATCCGGATATGGGCCGTTCGACGCGCTGCACGCTACAGGCGTCGATGTCCCAGTCTCCACCCGTGGCATTACCCACGATGGGTGTGATCAGGTCGTACTCGTAGCGCACGTACACGACGACGATGGAGCCCACGTCGCCGGCCGCTTCGCCGTTCGGCCCGGTGCGGAAGTCGATGCACACATCGTCTTCGCTGTCATCGCACGTCAGGCCGGACATCTCGCCGTGCATCTGATCCTGTATTGCCGAGCGGACGGTGCTCACCGGCGTGTTGGTGGCCGCCAGCCGGGCGCCGACGCCCGCCGCCTGGTTTGCGTTGTTGTAGCGGCCCATGACGAGGCCGCCGTCGATGACGGCAAAGAGCAAGAACGCGAAGATCGGAAAGATCACCGCGAACTCAACAATGCCCTGTCCGCGCTCTCGGACGTTCCGTCTGCCAATCATGGTTCGAAGGGGACGGGGCGATGGACGCCCCGCCTCCAGCGCAATGATTAGTTACCGCATGCCGGGTCGAACGTGACGCAGGCCTCGATCTCCTCCGCGAACGTCTCGAAGGCGGCGAGCAGGAAGTTGTCGCCGACCACGAACAGCACGAAGCCCAGCACGAGCGCAATGCCGCCCGCGAGGACGGCGTACTCCATGATGTCCTGGCCGTCTTCCGGCGTCACGGCCGCAATGGCCGCCGTCTTGAGCGCCTGCGCCCACGTGCAGGCCGAAAGCATGAACTCGTTAACCACCTGTGATCCTCCTGCTACCTCTAGTCATTGCTGATTCACGCCCCGCCCCGCGGAAGCGATGATCCCTCTGCTGTCGGGAGTGAGCTGGCTTTCCTGCGTCACCTCCGTGGTTCCGGCAACGCACCCCGCGCGGGTGTTGGTGTGAGCGCGGTGTGTGCCCTCTCGCGGCGAGCGCCGGTCTTCCGGCCTTCTCGCGCGCGCGGGGCCCGACGAGCGAGCGCCTTCCCCCATCTGCGTCTCCGCAGCAGTCTTCGCTCCCTAGAACGCCATGCTCGCGCCGTCGTTGCGTAACGCCGATGCGCGCTTGACGCCGCTTGCCAACCGGCCAAACGCCGCGTAACCCGCACAGCCTTGCAGGCCGCGCGGGCGGGAGCCCCCTGGTCCGTACTTCAGTCTGGCGAGCGACGTAGCCACCCCGAGCGGCGCCCGCGTTGCCTGTGCGGGTAAGGCAGAAATGAAGCTAACACTGCCCTCAATAAGGTGTCAATAACGTCCATTGACATTTGGCGGCGCCCACCGCGCGGCAGAGGCCATCATACCCGTCCAATGTGGCGGGCGCATGACGCCGTCAAGCTCCGGTTGAATCCAGCGGGCGGCGCGGGCACGTGTCAAATGCATCGGTGGACGCATATTGTCAAGAAGCGAAAGTCGGCTCGTGGGATTGGCGCCGTCCGGGGGGGGGCATCCTTGCCCGCCCCGCTCCCGGCCAGTTTCGTTGCGGCCTGCAATGCCGATCGGGCTCAGGCGGTGCGCCGTGAATCACGCATCGCCGGCGGCCCCTCCGACGTGTTCAACAGCTCCGTGAACAGGTCGCGATAGCAGACCATCGCGGTCCGCAGGTCCTCCGTCGTAACGTCGCCGCCCTCGTTCCGCGCGACGGAGACGTCGCGCGCCCGGCGGTAGTTGTCGAGCACGTGCGCGTATTCCACCGACAGATCGTCGTAGCGGCGGTCGAAGTCATCGCCGACGGGATAGCCGCGCGCCTTCATCGCCTCATCGACGAGCCGTTCGGCGTCGTCGATCGCGGTGTCGGGCTCATCGACGAAGCGCGCCTGCGATTCGGTCCACGCCGTCTGCAGCCGCTGCCGCTGCTCCGGCGGGATCTCGTGCAGCTGCAATCGCTCGACGCGCGCGCGCCGCTCCTCTAGTTCCGACTCGGCCTGCCGGCGGTCGCCGGACCGTTCGACGGTGCGGTCGTACTCGTTGCCGAACGTCGACTGTAGCCGCTCCGTGCGCTGCCGCCTGCCCTGCTGCCATGCGAAGGCCCCAGCGCCACGACGACGACCGCGATCCCAAGCCATACCCAGGTATCCATGTGTCCTCCTTGCCCATGCTTCGGGGCTATGGAGATCGTGCACACGGCGCGGCTTGGCATTCCGGCAAAGCCACGCGATGCGGAGGTTAGGGTTGCATCGCAGTCTCGGTGCGGCGATTCCGGGCCTCGGGCATGCGGCTCCAGACTGCCCTTCGTAGCCTCCGGTCCCAGAAGCGGCTCTTCCCGCGCCCCGGCCCCGCTTCAGGGCGGCTTCAGTTTATGCCCCCGCCGGGGCGCGCCAACCCCTACGTCTATACCCTTAGAAATCCGATATTTCTATGATGAGGCGTGTCCGGTGAGGCGACGGCGCGCGCCGGATCGACGACGGCGCCGTCGCCAGAACGCAACGCGACACCGCCGGCCGTCGCGACGAACGCCGCGCCGCCATCGCCGACCGCGCGGCCGGACGTCGCCGCGACGAGCACGCCCGTCGTAGCCAAGACGCCCGTCGCGCCGACGAGCACGCCCAGGCCATCGAGCACGCCTGTGCCGCCGACGAACACGCCGAAGCCGCCGACCAACACGGCGAAGCCGCCGACCAACACGCCGCTGCCGCCGACCAACACGCCGCTGCCGCCGACCAACACGCCGCTGCCGCCGACCGCGACGCGGACGCCGTGCCTACTGATCATTATCTGTTTGTAGCAGGCGTGGCATTCATGCGATCCGACGCGGTCGAGTCGATCGCGCCGCGGATCCGGCACATTCGGTGACACTCGATCCTGATCTGACGAGTTGCTCGGTGTTACCGCGCCGCCGCTCCGCGCGACGCCATCGCCGTGCCGGGATCGCTGTCGCCGACGGCGACGATCGGCTGCGCGACGAACCTGTGAATGAATACGGACGCCGCGACGGCCAGCGCCGCCGTGATCACGACCGCCAGCGCCACCAGGCGGAACGTGTCGACGTCAGCGGCTCCGCTGCCTCCGTCGCGCAGCACGCCCGCCAGCGCGCCCGCGCCCAAAATGCTCCCGGCGTACCGCATCATCGAACTCGTGCCCGATGCCGCGCCCGCGAACATCGCCGGCGCCGATTCGATGGCCGCCGTCGTCGCCGCGCCGATGCCAAGACCCAGCCCGACACCGACCATCGCCAGGCTGAACGCCAGGTAGAACGCGCTAACGCCGCTGCTCAGGCCGAGCAGCAGCACGAGGGAACCGCCGAACGCCAGCGCGGAACCTATCAGGGCGAGCGGGCGCCTGCCCCACGCGTCCGACAGATGGCCGCCGAACGGCGACGTGATCGCCACCAGCACGGACATCGCGCCGAGCAGCAGGCCGGCGACCTCCGTGCTCTTCCCCTGCACGTCGCGGACGAAGAACGGGATCATCAGCAGCGTCGTGTACATCGACAGGTTTGTCAGCAAGATCCACGCGCTCGAAGCTGCGAACGAGCGCACGCGGAACAGGCGCCACTCCGCAGCCGGCGACGTTGTCACGTATTGCCGCCACGCGAACGCCAGTGCCAAGGCGACGAGCGCGGCCCAACGTAGCACGGTCTCCACGGCGCCGTCCCCTTCGCGTAACGATGCCAGTTGCAGCGTCACCGCCGTCAGCAGCCCGACGAACAATGCGGTGCCCGCCCAGTCGATCGGCGTGCGAGCCGGCCCACGCTCTTCGTGTATGTGGAACCTCTGCAGCAGCACAAGCGCCACGAGCACGAGTGGCACGCTCAACGGGAAAACGAGTCGCCACGAGCCCATCGCGAGCGCCGCCGCGCCCAGCAGCGGCCCCGCCGCGGCCGCCGCGGAAAGGATCGACCCGTTGAGGCCGTTGAGCCGCCCGAGTTGATCCGGCGGCGCCATCGTGCGCAGCATCGCCATGCCGTTGGGGATGAGCACCGCACCTGCGATCGCCTGGCCGATGCGGAAGACGACGAGAAACGCAAACGAGGGCGCGAACGTCGCGGCAATGGAAAACGCCAGGAACGCCAGCAGCCCCGTCCGCAACACGCGCGTGCGGCCGATCTGATCGCCGAGCCGGCCGCCGAGCGGCTGCGCCACCGCCATCGCGATGAGGTAGCCGGAGATCAGCCAGCCCACCGCCGCGTGACTCAGGTCGAACTCCTGCCGGATCTCCGGCAGCGCGACGGCGATCATGGTCGAGTTGAGCGGCGCCAGCACGGCGCCCAGCGACGACAGCGCGAGCAGCAGCGGTACTCTTGGCTGGCCCGTCGTCGTGCGTTGTGGGACCGGCAGTCGTTGGGCGCCGGTCACCCGAGCGTGGTGATCGGACGGCACTGCAGCAGGTAGAGCACGTCGTCCGCGATGGCGCACTCGAGGTCGACCGGGTACCCCGCTGCTTCCTCCAGCGAAAGCGCGAGCCTCGCCATCCGCAGGATCTGGTCGTCGTCCAGGCTCGGTCGCGAGCGCATGTCCAGCGGCACATCGGTTTCCGCCGTGCCGTTGTCGCAGAGGACGGTCATGCGCTCCTTGTGCGAGATATCGCGCCAGGACACCTGGAACTGCGCCTTCGAGACGATGAACGTGTCGGGCGTCGAGCTGCCGCCAACGATGCTCTCGCCAAGGCCCCAGTTGGCGTTGATCATCACTTCGTCGCGCTCGCCGTTCAGCGGATTCGCGCTGAATACCACCGCCGACACGTCCGAAGGCACAAGCTCCTGCACGAGCACGGCGATCAGCACATCCTCCAGCGCGATGCCCCGCTGCGAGCGATACGCCAGCGCTTCGCCCGATATCGCCGAGCGCACACAGCGGTGTACCGCATCGACGACGGCCAGGGCGCCCCGTACATTGAGATACGTGTCGTGCTGTCCCGCGAACGATGCCGCCGCTCCGTCCTCGTCTATTGCGGACGAGCGCACGGCCACCGGGACGTCGTTCCCGCCGCGACGCTCGCTGAGGACGTTGTACGCGCGCTGGATCTCGGCCTGCAAATGATCCGGCAGCGAAGCGATCGCCGCCGGCAGCGCCGCGACGGCGAAACCAGGCGGCACCTGGTGCACGGAAGCGAAGCGGCTCAGGGTCGCCGCTTTGCCGCCGACCGCTTCGTGCAGATGGCAATCGTCGTCACCTAGCCAGCGTATCGGCCTCATGGTCGCCGCCCGTCGCTCAGCCGCGCCTGCGTTCGTCGAGCACCGTGACGATGCCCGTGCCGCCATCGACGCGCACGCGCATCCCGTCGCGCAGCACCGCCGTCCCGTTCACCGTGCCGGCGACGCAGGGGATCATGTACTCGCGCGCGACGATCGCGCAGTGCGATAGCGGGCCGCCGCTGTCCGCGACCACCGCCGCTACGACGCCGAACAGCGGTGTCCACGCCGGCATCGTCATCCGGCACACCAGGACGTCGCCGGGGTTCACCTTCCCCGCCTCGTCCAGTGTCAGCACGATCTTCGCCTCACCGGTGACGACGCCGGTCGAGCACGGGTGCCCCGTGATCACTGACGCGTCGCTCGATGGCACGAGCCCGACGCCGAAGAACTTGGTCACGACCGGATCCGGCGGCACATCCGCCGGCGGCGGCGTGCCGATCATCGTCGGCGCCTTCATCGATGCCTGCCTGCCCAGTTCGCGCTGCCGCTGCCGCACCCGCTCGTCCAGCCCATCCGGCGTCGTCCCGTCTGCGATGTCGCAGATCTCATCGAACGTCAGGTAGAAGATCGACTCCGGATCGCGGAGCGCGCCTTCGGCCGCGAGCTTGTGGCCCAGCCGCAGGATCGCCGAGCGCACGACCATCGTGAACTTCTGGTCGATGGTGAAATTGTGGTCTTCCGCGATCGGAATGTACTGCTGCGCGAGCGGAAGCATCATACGGAACACTGGCCGCAATTCTGGAGGCAATTGCCCTTCGATCTTCGCGGCGATCGCCTCGTGCTCGGAGACGAAGCGCCCGTGCCCCGCAAACGGATCCTGCGCGTCATCGATGCGCAGGTAGCCCTTGAGTTGCGTCAGCGGCGTCGACGGATCTTCGCGCCACGACTTGTGCCCGAACTCCATGAAGCGGTCGGAGCGCCAGCCGTACGTGTCCAAGAACTCCTGCCAGCGCTCCTGGAACGCGCCGCTTTGCCCGTGATCACCGATGTCGACCGCACCGTCGCGCACCCTCGCAGCGGCGATCGCCTCGGTAAGACCGTCGATGCCGCGGATCCAGCGGCTCAGCGACCAGAGCGTGCGTCCCAGTTGCACGGACTTGTTATCGAAGCCCTGCAGCAACAATCGCGACTGTTGCACGGCCTCCTGGCCCAGCGCCCCGCCGAGCATTTCCTCGAACCCGAAGACGGCGTTCATTGGCGGGATGTTCACCCGCATGTGGATGTCCCAGGCGTCGACCAGTTCGTCGCGCAGGGTCCGCACGAACTGCGCGGTCTCGCGCGTCGACGCGTTGTCGTAGTCGAAGGCGAACACGCGATCGCACTTTGCCAGCACCATCGGCTCGAACGTCTCCCGCCAGTCCTTGAGCACGGTCGAAGTGAGCTCGATCGTCAGCCGCTGCATCTCGGCGAAGCGCGCTTCCATCTCGTCCGGCGAGCCGAGCACCGGCCGTGGTCCCAGGTAGACGTAGCCATTCTGGATCGTGACATTCAGGCCCTCGACCGGCATCGAGAGCCTGCCGATCGCCCGGCCCGCGCCCTCTGCGAACGCCGGCTGAAAGAGCGTGGCGGTGAGCGGCGTGATCGGCAGCGGGTTGTGCATCACGTCCTGGAACCATGGGAATTCAGCATCGAGTGGGTCGTCCCATGTGATCGGGAAGTCGCCAGCCGGTACCTGCTGGTCGGCGCTCGTGGTGCTGGTCGTCATGGCTCCGCTGCTCCTGAATGTGCCCTTGCCCAAGGGAAGACAGATAAGACAGCTATCCTACCGCTTCAACGCGCGTCCAGCCTAGACCCAATCCTGTGAACCCAGGCTTAGGGCGCGAATCGCACGATCAGCGCCCCGGCGAGCACGACGACAAGCCCGGCGATGCGCGTCAGGCTGGCGTAATGCACGTCGAGTCCGAACGCGCCGACATGGTCGTACACCAGTGCGCCGCCGAGTTGCCCCGCCGTCACGCCGGCCACGAAGAGCGCGATGCCGATCTTCGGGGCGCCGTAGCCAATCGCCAGCAGGTACGCGACGGCAAAGAGGCCGGTGATCGCGTACACGGGGTTCAGCCCGCGCACCGAAATCGCGAGCGCCGCGCCGGCGAGGCCGACGACCACAACGAATGCCGCAGCGTGGCTGAACGGGACCGGAAGCATCGGCGAGCGCCCGATCATCCCCCGCGCGACAAAGAGGATGGCGAGTCCGCCGATTGCCGCGAGCATGTTGATCCATGTGCCTTCGTATGGCCCCTTGTCGCGGCCCATCGCCGCCAGCAGTGCCGTCTGCGTGGCAACGCCGGCGCCGACCAGGATCGCGAGCGAGAGATAGAGCGTGCTCGTCATGATGACCTCCCAGTGCCAGAGTTCAAACTTATCGATTAGACGGCATTACGCCGCCACGTGCGCGCCCGAGCCTGCACGCATAGTCCGCCACGCTAACAGGGAAGCACACGATGGAGCTTCATGCCTCGAAGGGGCAGTTACTAAATCCGGCACACGTAGACTACAGGGCTGCGTTACGCGACGCTCGAGTCCCGCTCAGCCGCCGCCAGCAACTCGTCCATTGTCCCAACATCCGCCGGCGTCGCGAAGTAGAAGCCCTGGCCGAACTCGCAGTCCAGGGATCGCAGACGCGTGAGCTGTTCGAGGCGTTCAATACCTTCGGCGACCACCGTCAACTGGAGCGTCTTCGCAAGTTCGATGATCGCTGCCGTCAACTCGTGTCCGTTGTGCTCGTCGCCCGCCCCATCGATGAAGGACTTGTCGATTTTCAGAATGTCGAAGGGAAACTGCCTGAGGTAGCTCAGGGAGGAATAGCCTGTGCCAAAGTCGTCGATTGGACGACGCTGTCTCTGGTTACGTTTTGGTTCGTGGTGGCTATCGTAGTGATCTGGCGGCGATTGCCGGACTGATGCAGCATTACGGCGTCACACTTATTGCGTCGTAGTGCTGGCCTGATATCTCGCGGCAACGGAGTTTGGGCCGGCGTGAGGTCGGGGCACGCGCATCGTGCGCATCCTCGACGAATCGAGCGATCGCCTGGCGCGTACGCGTCGGCGAGCACAGGGCCGTCGTGTGCGACTGCGTGTATCGGAGCCCGTTGTCCGCGATACGGTCGATGTTTGGCATCGGGATCGGCCCGCCGTAGCATTCCATCGCCGAAAATCCGACATCATCGAGCACGATGCACAGCACGTGCGGCGCTCCTTCCGGCGCCCGCGGCGGCTCATACGGCGTCCAATCCGGCACGGAGTCCCTGATGTCGATGTTGATGGTGCCCTGGAATTTCGGTCGCGCCACGTTTGGTCTCCTGTTCTTCCTGGTTCCCTTGTCGCATCGTCGCGTTCACAACGCTACGAATTCGTGTGGGATAGTTGGGCCGCCCGCTCAAGCAACACTACGCTCAGCCCCTTCTACGGCGCGCATCACGCGAAGCGCCAGGAACACGTCGCCGTGGACCTTCATGCGTCCCGAGAGCTGAGCCGTAGCGACGTTCTGCGTTCCACTGAGGATGTCCGACAGCGTTTCTTCGCTCATCTCGAGAATGCAGTCCGCGTCGTCGGGTTGGCTGCGCGCGGATAGCCGGCAAACGCAATTGTCCGCCATGGATCGTGGTGAAGGCTTGCCAGCGACGGTGTGTTGCGCGCCGGCGCAACGGATCAACCACGCAAAAGACACGTCCGAGATACTCGGGCTTGGCGCTTTTAGTTGCGTAGTGCTCTACAAGGACAAGCAGCGCGCCCGTCGCCGATGAAGCTTCGCGCCAGCACAAGAACGTCGCACCGCCACGGCCATCGTGCGCCGCCGGCGTAAGCAACGTCAGGATCAGCGCGACGACCACCAACGGACTGACCGGCACGCCGATGGAATGGTGTGTAACTATCGCAGAGCCCGGGGCGGTCTTATGGGAAGTACCGGCGTCGAAACGGAGGCCCGCGCACCCGCGCACGCTTCGGTTCCGTGCCGTTCACGCCGCCATCATGCGAACATCCTCGTCGCGATGCATCTCGAAAGCTCGGGATGGATCTAAGCAGAGCTGGCGGGGACACCTTGCTGGCTCGGTCGCCCCAGAACGCACGTACGCCGGTCTGGTGATTCTTTGCCAGTTCGCCGTTCTTTTACCAGTCTTTACCTACCAATCGGTCACCAACTGAGGTATCCATAACGTTGCAGGCGTCACTGACCGGGGGCTTAGCGTCACGGATGACACCCGATGGGGCGGCGATCACGACGACACCAATCGGACGGCGACCAACCTCCTTCGTACGCAACTCTCGCGAGCCTCGAAGCTGAACCGCGCCGCGGCAATCACGCAGACATCGTGCGAAACATCGTGGGCGCGACGGCCTCTCTCGTGGGGCAGTCCTTCCTCGCGCAACTCGTGCTGCACGCGGCACTCGAGCTCAACGTCGACCTTGCCTACGTCTCTGAAGTCACTGAGGCTTCGACGCTAGAACGTGTCGTCGCAACCTCGGACGGCGACGAACTCGCGCTTGCCGGCACGTATGCCACCGACAACTCGCCCTCCGGGGAAGTGATACGGACGAACAACCTCTACTTCTGTGGCGACCAGATCGCGAACAGATTTCCGGACAACGCCTGGCTACGCCAACACCAGATGAGAAGCTTCCTGGGCGTGCCGCTCGTCGGTGTCGATCAAGCGGTTCTGGGCCAGATCGCCGTGATGTCGCGCCAACCGATCCACGAGAGCCTGCCGATCGAATCGACGATTCGCGCGCTCGCGCCCCGCATATCCGGGGAGTTGGAACGACACCGCACAGAGCAACAGATGAGGCGCAGCGAGCAGATGTTCCGCCTGCTCGCGGAACGTGCGGCGGACGTAGTTTTTCACTTCGACTTTCACCCGCAACCGCATTTCGAGTACCTCAGCCCTTCCGTGAAGGTCCTCACAGGCTACGACCCGGACGAGTTTTACGCCGACTGGCGACTCGCGATGCGTATTCTCCACGCTGACGATCACGAGAAGATCTTCGGCAGGGAAGTCCGGAACCAGACGACGCGCGCGATCACGCGCTGGGTACACAGCGACGGACACGTGGTGTACGGCGAATATGTCGCCATCCCGGTAAACGATGACACGGGAAACCTGGCGGCGATCGAGGGTATTGTGCGCGACGTAAGCCCGCGCGTGCGGCTCGAAGAAGCGCTTCGCGAGGCGGAAGGTCGTCAGCGCGCCGTCATCGAAGCGCTGCCAGACATGGTGTTCCGCATCGACAGGGCCGGGGTTTATCGTGAGTTCATACCGGCGGAGGGTGCGACGCCGTTCGCAATTCCCGCGGACTTTGTTGGCCGGAACATTGTCGAGATCATGCCCGAAGATATCGCCGTGGCCTCTCTACGTGCGGTGCATGAGGCATTGGACGGGGGCGAACGCCAGAAGATGGAGTACGCTCTTGTGTACGACGGCGACGAGCGGCTGTACGAAGCCCGCATCGTACCGGTCACGAATGACGAAGTACTTGCCTTCGTCCGCGAGTTCACCGCAGAGCGGAACATGCGGCGCGAGATCGACCGCCGCGAGGAACGCGCGGAACTGGAAGGCAAGGTCGAACGGCAGATCGCGCGCCGCAATCCGTATGGCCTGACGTTTCGCGAATTCACGGTGCTGCATCACGTCGCGGCAGGCTCCGCCGATAAGGAAATCGCCGAAGCCCTCGGCATCAGCACGTTCACCGTCAACAAGCACGTCGCCGCTATTCTCTCGAAGATGGATGCGCCTTCCCGCACGGCGGCCGGCGTCCGCGCATTCCGCGAAGAGCTCCTCGATTAAACACTGCTCGGGCGAGAAATAGGTACGCAAACTCCCATTCATCGGCATGTGGCGGGATGGCTCCAGCCCGTACTCTCACTCTTGCGGCCTCAACAGACGGTCACGGCTCAGCATCGAAGCAACTGCCCGATCGTGAATGCCGGAAGCGTTGGAGGGGGATGCATGTGATTGCAGACAATGCCGTAGCGCTGGCCCGCCGGGCACACGATCCCATCGCAGAGCTGTATCGAGTAGCCGATTACGTGGCGCTGCTCGACCTGCTGCCGATCCCGGCGTGCCTCGCAACGGAAGGCGGCGACTATGTGGCTCGCGGTCGATACTGGCCCATACCCGCTCACATGCCCCTGGTGAACGGCACCAAGTGGCAGTGGCTGGTGGACCTTCCGGACCGCCGCGACATCGCCATCAAGTGGACCCGTGCCGTCGCTTCCGACCAGGACTTCGATGATCGGTGCCGGCTCAATGGACCGCGGCCGGGTAGCGGGCGGTGGTACGCCGTTCATGGGACCCGCATGGACGGTGTGCTGCCGGCCACATGGCTCATCACGGCGACTGACATACACGCGATTAAGACAAATGAAACTCGAATGACGGAGTTCATCGCGTTTCTCGCCCATGAGCTCTCCGGTCCGCTCACGACGATCTCCGGCAACGTCCATATTCTCAACAGCAGACTCGCAACCGTTCCGCCGGACCTGCGAGAGATCGCCCTGGACGATGTCGAAGCCGAAACGAAGCGCCTCCTCCGGCTCACCACGAGCCTCTTGAAGATCGCCCGCATGGAGTCGATGGAGGCGCGGGATTCCTGTGTCGATCTCGACACGCTGCTCGGCGAACTCGTGGCGCGGCACCGCGATGCCTACCCGACGCGGAAAGTCTCGATCCAGCCTGACGCTCGAAACGTGTACGTGCTCGCCGTGAGCGAGTTCGTCGAGGAGATGTTGGCGAACTACCTGGGCAATGCAGAGAAGTACAGCCCCGACCGGAACACATCCATCGAAATTGGCGTGCGGGTCTACGACCGCTCGGTTGAAGTTGTGGTTTCAGACCGCGGTGTGGGCATTCGCGCCGAGGACGTGGAACGTCTCTTCCTTCCCTTTGTGCGCGGCGCGGCTACAACGACGCAGGTCACCGGCAGCGGGATTGGCCTGGCGATCTGCAAACGCCTGGCAGAACTCCAGGGTGGATCGGTGTGGGCCGCGCCGCGCACCGGAGGCGGATCCGAGTTCGGTGTCCGTCTCGTGAGGGCCACATCCGAGGGCCTTGAGTGACGGTCGAGTGACGACGATCTGACGTCGCCAGGGTGCCATCGAGCCATTGGGCGAGGGGCGTCATGCGTTCACTTCTTAGCGCGACATGCCTCGCGCTCGCAGCGGTGCTCACGCTTTCCACCAATGCGACGGTGTGGGCCAACCGCACCTTCTTCGATACCGATCGATTCGTCGGGACGGTCGGTGACGTCCTCGAAGGGGGAGGAAGTGCAGCAGCAACTCGGCTTCCGCGTCTCGACCGAACTCGTGGCCGAAGGAGACGTTGAGGCGCGGATCAGCCAGGCTCTGCCCGAAGGCATGAAGCCGCTGGCGCCCGCGATTGCCGTCACCGCCCGCGAGGTCATCCAGCGGGTCGCGCTTCGGGTGCTGCAATCAGACGAGATCCACGCGGTCCTCGATGTCGCGCTCACCGAGATCCATGGCAGTGTCGTGCGCATCCTGGAAGGCGAGGGCAACGTCGCATTCAGCGACGGTGCGGTGGTGCTCGATCTGCGCGCGATCCTGCAGGAAACCGCCGCGGACTTCGACAGGGACAATGGGAGCGGGCTGTTGGATCGCCTCAATCTCCCCGAGGACTCCGGGCAAGTCGTCCTTATCGAAGACGCGGAAACGGCGAGCACGATCCAGAGCGTAATCGCGCGCCACGACACGATCGTTTGGATCGCGCTCGGCGCCACGGTTGCCTGCTATGCGCTCGCGGTCGCCGTCGCTCGAGACAGGCGCGTCGCCATCCGGAATGCCGGGTTCGTGCTGCTGGCGTCAGGCGTGTTGGCCGTGGTCATCCTGGCACCCGTGCGCCCCATCGTCGCATCGTACGCACAGAATCCCAACGCCGCCGAGCATGTGTTCGATCATCTGGTCAACGATTACCGGACGCAGGCGTTCCTCGTGGTGCTCGCCGGGCTCACGGTCGGCGCCGGCGCCATGATCGCCGGCGACACGCGCCTCGCGAGAGCGGCGCGTGGCACCGTCCTACGAAGCGAAGGCGCCGCCGCATCGGACTTCGCGGACGAGATTCCGAAGCATGCGCCGGCATTGCGTCTGGCCGGACTCGTCGTTGGCGCGCTGCTGCTGACTGCGTGGCCTGAGCCGATGACACGCGTGTTCGTCACGATCATGGCGCGCAAGATCGGCTCGGGACCAGGCGCCGAGCCAGCAATGAGTGAACGGTGTGATTGCTCTCTCTGCCGCGCGGTTTCCTCCCGCACCTGCCGCCACCATTGAGCGAACCGCGGCGAAATCGTCCCGACTAGGTCGAGTGCGAGGGCGGTTAGTCCGACCAGCACGAAGTAACCCGCGAACGCGACTATTACAATCACACCGAACCAGTCCGAGGCACCCATGGGGACAATGATACGCCGCAGGAGCGGTCCTGCCGGAGTTAGTGAGCGGTGCCGCCAATCACCACTGCCCACGAGGAACCGAGGACACGGTGCTCCCTAGATGCCGAATTGTGACGGGCGTGCGACCGCGCCAATAGGTTCGATCATCCGGTAGAGCATTATGTACTGGGCTACGGGGCGTCCGCTATGTCGTCATAGTGCGTACCAAATTGAGAACCTAAGCGAAGTCGGCCGCGTGCCAGATAGCTGAATCTAGCGAGATTAAACGGTGAGCGTGATCGACTTGGGTCAGATCGCCCAGCGCGATGGGCACGGCGTGAGTTCTTGTCCTTAGTGCCCAGACGTTGGGGGCCCTTACGGTGAGGGCCCCCAACAATATCCTGTGCTATCAACTCATGATGCTGCCTCCTCCGGCCAGGGAGGAGGGTTCGCATCAAATGTCGAAGTAGCCGCGCGCAACTGCGAGCCTCAGATCGCTTATCCTCTCAGGGTCATTGCACGCGGGTGTGCGCAGGCCTGCCCGCCTGAAAGCGAGAGTACCTGTGCCTCGATGAGCAGGCAGCGACGCCGTATCGCGAACCGCATCCTCTCCTCTCTCCCGCTGGCGAACTACAAGCGCATCCTCCCGGGCCTGAAGGAAGTTCCACTCAAGTTTCGCATCTCCCTCCACGAGCCCGGTGACAAGATGCCGTACGTTTACTTCCCCAACACCGGCGTGATCTCAACGCTCACTGTGCTGGGAAATGGCAGAGCGGTCGAGATCGCCACGATCGGCAACGAGGGGATGACCGATGTCTCGGTGTTTTTCGGGCTTGAGGAATCCGACTCACGGCTGCTCGTTCAGGTCCCTGGCACCGCCATGCGCATGGAAAGCGAGCGGTTTCGCGAGCACGTTGAGCAGATGCCGATCCTGCGAACGCTCCTGGGCTACTACACCGTGTCGATGCTTGCCCTCGTCGCACAGTCCGCCGCTTGCAATCGCGTGCATCCGATGGTCGAACGCTGCGCGCGCTGGCTGTTGATGACGCACGACCGCGTGGACGCCGCCGCGTTCCCGATGACGCACGAGTTCCTCTCCACGATGCTCGGCGTCCCGCGGCCGAGCGTGTCCACCGCCGCCGCAGCTCTCCAGGCCGCAGGCTTCATCACCTACCATCGCGGGAAGGTCACGGTACTCGACCGGCGCGGCCTCGAGAGTGCCAGCTGCGAGTGCTACCGCCTCATCCGGGAGCGCTTTGACCGGCTGCCCGGCCGTAGCAAGGGCAGCACACCCGGCAGGCGGCTGCTGTCCTCGGGTGAACAAGCGTCTGTCTGATGCTATTGCCGACGCTATTGCGTCGTCATAGCGTGCGGTGTTACTCCGTCGAACGCCTGATCCCTGGTAGAAACGGAAGGTGGCCCCGGCAGCTCTGACTCCACGTACCGATAGAAATCAAGCCGACTTTGACTGCGGCGCGGCCCGAAGTAGGGCGCCAACATCCTCAGGCGGGAGGGGCTCACTAAAGTAGAAGCCTTGAACAAAGTCACAGGACCGCGCCCGCAGCCAACCGACCTGCTCAACCTGCTCGACGCCCTCGGCCACGATCTCCAAGTCCAGCGATTGCCCAAGCTCGATGATCGACTGGACAATCTCTTGCTCCTTCCCCTGCTCGGTGAGTCCATCCACGAACGACTTATCGATCTTCAACACATCGATGGGGAAGCGGCGCAGGTAGCTCAACGACGAGTAGCCGGTGCCAAAGTCGTCGATGGCCAGCCGAACGCCCAGCACCTTGAGCTCCATGAGATGCGCCATCGACCGCTCCACGTTCTGCATCATGACGGTCTCCGTGATCTCCAGGATGAGAGACGAGGGAGGCAGACCAGATTCGTTGAGCGCACCGCGCACGATGTCGAGAAGTCCGGGTTGATGTACCTGTGCGGCAGAGACGTTCACGGCGATCGAGAGCGGGGGCTCGGCGGGAAACTGAAGCTGCCATTGTCGACCTTGCTTGCAGGCTTGTTCGATCACCCATTGCCCGATCGGGATGATGATGCCCGTGCTCTCCGCGACCGATATGAACTCTTGCGGTGCGAGCATACCTCTGGTCGGATGGTTCCATCGAAGTAGGGCTTCGACTCCGGCGATGTTGCCGTCGGATAGCCGCACACTCGGCTGGTAGTGGAGGGCAAGCTCATCTCGCTCTAGGGCTCGCTGTAGTTGGCTAGCGAGGGCGAGGTTGATACCGACGGAGGATTCCATCGCAGGCCGATAGAGTGCATGCCCGTTCTTTCCACGCGACTTGACGGCGTACATGGCCACGTCTGCACGCCGCAGGACTTCGTCTGGAGGATCTGCGCTCGTGCCGAGCGCCACGCCGATGCTCGCTCGAACGAACACTTCATGCATTTCAAGCGCGACCGGCGACTGGAGCGCAAGCAAGATGCGCTCGGCGACGTGCCGAGCTTCGTCCGCGTGTGCGACCTCTTCGACGAGGACAGCAAACTCGTCGCCACCTATGCGCGCCGCCGTGTCTCCGGGACGGAGGCACGCCACGATTCGCCTTGCGACTTCTTGGAGCAGGCGATCTCCTGCCGGGTGTCCCAGGGAGTCATTCACGGACTTGAAGTCATCAATGTCTATGAACAACACCGCGAGCTGCTTGCCGTCCCGGACGGCACGCTCTGCGGCGTGTTCCAGCCGGTCCAGGAAGCGCGCGCGGTTCGCGAGCTGGGTTAGACCATCGTGAAACGCTTGATGGCGGAGTTGTTGCTTGAGTTCGCGCTCCGTCTCCAGAGTCCGCTGGAGGCTCTGGCTTGTCCGGCGGTGGTCCTCCACCTCGCGCTCCAAGTCACCGTTCGCCCGCTCTAATTCCCGGGTGCGCGCCTCCAAGTCTTGCGCGAGGTACGCGTTCAGTTCCTCTGAACGGCGAATCAGCGCATCTGCCATCGAATTGACGTCGTCGGCCAGGTCGGCGAGTTCGCGCGGTCCCTCACGTCGAACGCGCGCCGTGAGATCTCCTGACGCGATCGCACGCGTGGCAAGGCTTGTCCGGCGGAGCGCCTTCCCTATCCACTGGTAGCTCGCGGCACCGACGACGGCGAGCAGGACAAGGCAAAGGCCGCCAATCGCGAGTGACCAGCGCGCCGTCGCCTCGACTGCGCGTTCCTGTTCGCGCTGCGCGCTGCGCAACTCGGCTTGCTGGGCCTCGATTTCGCCTTTGAGGTCCTCCAGGAAGGCGGCAGACTCGACCGTCAATGCACTGTCCACTGCGATTGAAATCGCAGCGAGAAGATCGCCAGACGTGATCTCATCGATCACCTGCTCCTCGGCCGCCGCGAAATGTCCATGTGTCGCTGCGTACTCGTCGAGCTGTTGCGAAAATGCGGCATCGTGAACGCGCGCGTCCGCGATCAATTCGGCGAGCGACTCATCCACTCTGCTCCGCGACTCTCGAAACCGCGTGATGTATGCCTCGTCCTGCGTCACGAAATAACTCGTGACCATGACCCATTCGTCATAGGCGCTGCTGATCGCCTCTTGGAACAGCCCGGTATTGGCGATGGCGCGGTCGGCGCGGCCCTGCGCTTCCGAGTGGCGATCCGCCGTCGCTTGCGTGCCGACGACGATAAGGACCGCGGCGAGGAGCAACAGAACCACGAGGACCGTGGTTGTTCCGCTCACCGATATGCGAGGCCAGGCCCGGCGTTTGAACACGCGCATCGCTCCTACTAGAAGGATGTTCGGCCGCTCGGAGGTCCGGCTGGACGGGCCACTCTGACATTCAGCGGGCGTCGAAGCTGCCGATGATTCCCTCAGGAGGACCGCTATGGTCCGATTCAAGTTGCGACGGATTGTGGTCGTACCTGCGTTCGCCGTGGCTATTTTCTCGGCTGCTGCACCGTTCTACGTGGCATCGCAGGACGAGGCCGGCGCGGTGACATTCCCGACGGCGTGCGCCAATCTGATAGCCGCGAGCACGAATCCCGACTCACTAGCCGGAAGCCAGTTCTACTTCAGACAGCGCGATCCTCATGATCCGCTCGTGACCCTATCGCAAACGTGCGCCGCGAGTCATCAGAGATAGGCTGCTCCCACTATCGTCCCATAGCGTTCGCGGCATCACCGAACCCCAGGCGACGGATGCACGTCGGCACGGTGGCGGAGTCGTGCGAATCGTGCGTACCGACCGAAATTGCGACTCGACCTCTGGCTTATGCCTAAAGCGATCTCGGATTGATAGGAGCCTCCACCTAGCCGCCGAGTGGCTGTCGGCTTCAACGCGCACACTCGGGGGCCGATAGTACCTCTGAATCCACATCATCGGAGGTGACCGCTTGAAGCTCGAACAGACTCAATGGACCGAAAGTCGTGGCTGGGAGCCGGCCACACCGCGTGAAATGAAGACGGCGGACTTGGCGCTGGTGTTCAGCAGCACCGCAAGACTCGAGGACGCCGGTTGCCTCGAGGAGATCAAATGTGCCTATCCGCACGCGCTGATATTCGGCTGCTCAACCGCCGGCGAGATCCATGACGTTCATGTCGACGATGATTCTATCGCAGTGACGGCAATCGACTTCGAGCACACCGAGTTGCGCTACGCCGGCATCCGCATGTTCGACGTCACGAACAGTTACGACGCCGGCGAGCGGTTGGCGCAGATCCTGCCGCACGAGGGGCTGGTCCATGTGTTCGTCCTTTCCGACGGCTTGAAGGTCAACGGCAGTGACCTGGTGAAGGGCCTGAGTGCACGTCTCCCGGAGGGCGTGAGCATCACCGGCGGACTATCGGGCGACGGCGATCGCTTTGCGAAGACGCTCGTCATTCTCGAAGGGAAGCCGCAGAGCGATGCCATCGGCGCCATCGGTTTCTACGGCGATGCGCTCCGGGTCGGATACGCATCGTTAGGCGGCTGGGACTCCTTCGGCCCGGAGCGTCTCATCACGCGCTCGGAAGGGAACGTTCTGTACGAACTTGACGGCAAGTCGGCGCTTGAGCTGTACAAGCAGTACCTCGGAAAGCATGCGGCCGGGCTTCCCGCCACGGGCCTACTCTTCCCGTTGAGTCTCCGCACGCGCGACGGAGAGACGCCGGTGGTGCGGACGATCCTCGGGGTGGACGAAGAAGCGCAGAGCATGACGTTCGCGGGCGATGTCCCGATGGGGGCGTACGCGCGCCTCATGAAGGCGAACTTCGACCGCCTGATCGACGGCGCCGTTGGGGCGGCGCGGACGAGCCACGAAGCAGTCGACGGATCTTCACCCGACCTCGCCATCCTGATCAGTTGCGTAGGGCGCAAGATGGTGCTCAAGCAACGGGTCGAGGAGGAAGTGGAAGGCGTGCGAGACGTACTCGGCGAACACACCGCGCTCGCCGGGTTTTACTCGTACGGCGAGATCTCTCCGTTCACTCCTCACGCGAAGTGTGAGCTGCACAATCAGACGATGACCATCACGACGCTGTCGGAACGCGCGGCCTAGGCATCATATGCACAGCCTGCTTGCCCGCCAGCTCCGGCGCCACTGCATCGATGCCAATACGCTCTCCTCTGACGTCCAGGCGCTGCTCGCCGCCGTCTCGGACGCGTATGATTCATCCGATACCGACCGGCGCATGACCGAGAGATCGCTGGATCTCAGCTCACTGGAACTGCTGTCGGCGAACAGCGAGCTTAGGCAAAAGGGAGAGCTATTGCGCGCTACCTTGGAATCGACGGCGGATGGCATCCTTGCCGTCGACGCCACCGGTAGCGTCATGTACTACAACGTGCGCTTCCTGGAACTCTGGCGTGTTCCGCGACAACTCGCGGAGCGGGGCGACGACGACGAACTCCTGGGATTCGTGCTCGAACAACTCGTTGACCCGGAGGCGTTTCTGCGCAAGGTGCGTGAATTGTACGCCTCCCCTGACGAGAGCTTTGACGCCCTGGCATTCCGTGATGGACATATATTCGAGCGCTACTCGCGAACGTTGCCCAGCGGTACGGGCCTTGCTGGGCGAGTTTGGAGCTTTCGAGATGTGACGGAACGTGAGGAAGCGGTACGCAAGATCCTTGAACAGGCTCGACGCGACTCGCTCACGGGAGCCCTTAATCACGGCGGGATCACCCAATGCCTCGCCGAGCAACTCGATCGTTCGGACCTGAGCCGCGTGGCGCTTGCGATGGTCGACATCGACGGTATGAAGGCCGTGAACGACACCTATGGCCATCTGGCGGGCGACACAGTGCTGAGTGCTGTCGCGAGCGCGCTCGTCGCGGAGGGCGCCGTCGTCGGGCGATACGGCGGCGACGAGTTCCTGGTGGTCCTCGCCGGCGCTGACCGTGCGCATGCAGAAGAGTACGTAGCTCGGCTGCACCAGACGCTTCTTGAGAGTCGTGTGATCGATGAGATGACCAGCGCGGTGATCCGAGTTCGGGTGAGCGTCGGCCTCGGCGTGTATCCAGATGAAGCTAGTTCCATGGCCGAGCTGATTCAGTTCGCCGACGCCGCGATGTACGCAGCGAAGAGCAAGCGCGCGCTTGAGGAGGGTCACGCAAATCGGCGGCTCGGCGATCGCGTGTCGCACATCGTCGCGGATCTCGTACCGCTCCTCACGTCTTCAGGAAAGCTCGAAGAGAAGCTGAAGTTGATCGCCGGTCGACTCTCGATGGGCACAGGCTATGACGCGGTCGACTGTCAGATCTTTCGCGACACCGGTCTCAACGCGGACAGTTCCTTGCACGATGGGCGCGTCGATGAGTTGACCGAACTCTGGGCAGCGGAGCAAGCTCGCGACGATGGGCGTGACCGACCGATCAACGTGATCCTTGCCCAGACGCGTCGACCAATCATTCTGGAGAATATCGCAGCCGACGCACGCCTGAACGACGGTGAGCGTGCGGTGTTAGCCGCGGCCGGCTTGGAGTCGGCGATCGTTGCGCCCATGTTCTGGGAGGCCGAATTCATTGGTACGTTAGCTGTGGCTCGTCGCAGTCGCGCAGCATTCGATCCTCGTGACGCGCAGTTCCTGGCAGCCATCGCCAATGAAGTAGCTGCCATCGTTCGGATGGCCGCCTTGATGGAGGGCATGCAGGAGGCGACTACGCGCGTATCCACGGCTCAGGCGGAGACCGTACTGATGCTGGCCGCCGCAGCGGAAGCCCACGATCAGACCACGGGCCTGCACCTAGCCAGCATCCGCGTTCTTTCGGAATTGATCGCTCGCGAACTGGAGTATGCTCCCGAGCAGATACAAGAGCTCGGCCTCGCTGCCACCCTCCATGACATTGGGAAAATCAGCGTACCGGACAGCATCCTTTCGAGCCCCATGCGATTCGACACGGACGATGCGGAATTCGACCGTATCTGGGACACGCTTAAGCAGCACACGGTGTGGGGCGCGGAGTTCCTCTCGGGTCGCATCGGTTTCGATCTCGCAGCAAAGGTCGCGAGATGGCATCACGAACGGTGGGATGGACGCGGCTACCCGGACGGTTTAACAGGTGCCGAGATACCGCAAGAGGTTGCGATCGTCACCGTTGCCGATGCCCTGGATGCGATGATCCAAGACCGTCCGTATCGCGCAGGCCGGCCCCTTGCCGAAGCCATCGAGGAAATCGTCGCCTGCCGCGGTCTGCAGTTCTCACCAGACGTCGTCGACGCCCTTTGTGGCGTCCATCGTCGCGGTGAACTTCCTCAGCGCGAACCGAACGGCGAAAACCAAATGCAGCACCTCGCCGCATGACGAGCCAGACCTCCGCAGGACACGAGGCTATGTGTGGCTTCCCTTTGAGGGCGGGATACAGAGAACGTTTCGCTAGACCACTTCGATCCACCCGACGCCGCCACGCACTGAACGGTTTTTAGTCGACGCTGCTCCTAACAGGCATCCAACGCGGCGATGTTGGCGCGGATTGATCTCGGTCAACATCTGCCCTGGCGTTGCCACCCGGCCGGGCAGTGCGGCGTGTTCGTCGCCGTCGGCTCGGTCGTACTCGTGGCCGTCGGCGTCAGCGTCGGCTCGGACGTATGCGTCGCCGTCGCCGATGGCGCCGGCGTGTCCGTCGGGCCGGGCGTATCGGTAGGACCCGGCGTGGCCGTTGAAGTCGGCGTGTCCGTCGGCTCAGCGGTCGGTGTCGGCGTATTCGTCGCGACGTCGCCCGCCGGGTACAGCGCGCTGATGCCGTCGATGTCGTCCTGGTGCAACGTCCGTCGCACACTGCTGTAGTACGCGTACATGATGGCCGCGCTCACCTGGGAGTGGCCCATCCCCGCGACGTGCCCGTTCTCGTGCAGCATCACCGTCTCGACGTCGTAGTCACTGCCGTTCGTGCGCCATGCGACCCGCGTGTTCAGAGCCATGTCCGCTTCGTCGGGATCCTCCGTGGCGAACCACGTCACGCCCAACGTGCAGCGGAAGATGCTACATCGCCCCAGGTCGAGCCAGGCGACGTCGTTGAAGCCGTCGAACGTCTGATCGCCGGGGCACTCCTGCACCAGCGACGGGCAGCGTGACGTCGTGCCACGGTATTCGAACGCGAAGCTCGACGTAGCAACATTGCTCCAGGTGGCGTGTGTGTTTAGAAGGGCGGTCAGGCCGCCGCCGCTCGTCGGGTCGGGCGCCGTCGAGGCGCTTCCCGGGTTGTAGTACTGCCGCACGTAGTCGTTCGTCGTCTGGTCGTCCGAAAACTGGTTCCACACGAGCCCCGTCGGCACGTACTCGCTCTTCTGTAGCGGGCGAGCGCCGCGCTCCTCAAGGGCAGCATGCACCTGCGCGACAGGGTCAGCGCCACGGGTGACCGAGACGAACACCTCGACCATCACGCGCTTCCCGTCGACTTCGGCGACGCCCAGTCCGGCGACGTTGATGGGGCCTCCGGCGGATGCGTCGCTCCCGTTTGTAGACGCGCCGAGCGTCGCGAACGCGATGAGCACGATGAGCGACAGCCCCAGTAGTTTCGCCACGGCCAACCTCCCCCGGAAAGATGATCTATGAAGCGGCTCCTACGCTAGTCGGGACCGCCCGAGCTGTCAATCGGCGAGAGCCTCGGGACTTGACAAGGCGGCTATTGGGACGAGTCGAGCCCGAACGCGGTGGCGGAATCCGAACGGCGTGATCGAGACGTACACCAGCGCGGAATTGATCGCCGCCAACTCATCGTAGCCGAGGCCGCGCGCCGCCATCTCGCCGGCGTTGCAGATTCGATCAGGAAGTCGGCGCCCGCCACGAGCGGGTACTCGCGCAGCCACTACGGAGGAATAGTGTCCGCGTCAGCGCTTGCGGGTTAGTACGATCACCGGGATCGTCCGGTTGGTCTTCTTGGCGTATTCGAGGAACTGCGGCATCTTCGCCGCATGCCCCGCGTAGAGACGATCGCGCTCCGCGCCCCTGGCGATCGAGGCCTCCACGGAGATCACGTCGGTGCCCACTTCGATCACCGCCGAAGGGTTTGCCACGAGATTGTGGTACCAGTCGGGGCTGGCTGGCGCCCCGCCCTTCGACGCCACGATGACGAACCGATCGCCATCCCTGGTGTACACGAGCGGATTCCAGCGCGTCTGGCCTGTTCGGGCTCCGGTGGAGGTTAAGATGAGGATGTCTGCGCCCGCGAACGGCCCTCCAACCTTCCCCTGGTTGGCGTGAAACTCGGCCATGATCTGCTTGTTGAAGTCTTCGCTGGCAGGATTCGGCATTGATGAGCTCCTTGCTCTGTGTGCGCGAACTCCATTTAGCCTGACAGGAGCAGCGAGCGTACCGCCAGCGCGGAGCGGTGCCGGTCATAGTTGGCGGTCGCGGTTGAAGGGATTCCGAGGTCTGACCTTTCATCATCAGGACAGGAAGGTGATTGCCTGCCAGCAAGAGCAAGCCGACGCCGAGGTGCAGTGGACGAGGAGCAGTGACTTCGGGTATTACGGAGATCCGTCGAAAGCACGAAAAGGAGGCACAATCTATGGCAGTCATGATGACAGGAAAGGTCCCAGGCATGACGCCCGAGATCTACGACGGTATCGCCGCGAATGCGATGCCACGGCTGAAGCAGGCGAAGGGGTTCATCTCGCACGCGGCGGGTATGGGCGATGACGGTGTGTGGACGGTGGTGGAAGTATGGGAGTCCGAGGAGGACGGCCAGCGCTCGTTCGAGGAGAACGTGAAGCCGAATCTTCCGGAAGGCGTGGTGCCGGACCGGCGATACCGGAAGCTGCACAACTTCGCGACCAAGTGAGCCCCCTCTGGCGTGGCCGAGTGAGAGGTGGCCTTGACGCTCAGCTTGTCGACGTGCACTTAACAGGATTAGCCGCCTGGCGCAGCAAACGGCGATTCGACTGGCGTCAGCGCCGTTCGAGTTCCAAGATCGCGCGCGCTGCGAACGAATCCGGGTGTCATTCCCAACGGGCAACTGACCGTTGGATTAGATCATGCTCGCGAGACATGCGCAAGAGCGACAGCGCATCGACTACATGACGGTGGCCAACAGCCGCTCGCAGTCGGCGGCGACCTTGCGCATCCCCCGCTCGCGCGCCGTCGCCAGCGCCTCCGCGTTTAGCGCCAGCGCGCGCTGGAGATCGCCGGCGGCGCCGCGCGCGAGCAACATGCGCGCGTAGTCATGCTGCGTCCGCGCGATCCACGGTGGCGACTCGAGGCGCCGGGTGGTGTCCAGCGCCATCTCCATATGCCGTTCTGCGTGGTCCCAGTCACCCATCACTACCTCGAGCATCGCCAGGTAGCGAGCGCCAGCGCCCAGCACGACAGACGCGTCATTCAGGGTGATCGTGCGTTGTTCATAGCGGGCGAGCCTCTGCAGTAGCACCGGCGCCGACGTTGTGTGCGCCAGCTGCGAACAAAGTTCCGCACAGAGCGCGAGCTGGAAGGCCTCGGCGGGGCTGCCAAACGGGATCACATCGCTATCCGCTGCCAGGCGGTCTAGCAGCTTCGGCGCAGCTGGCCGTGCGCCCAACTCAACGGCCGCCAAACCGCGGAGTAGTTCATCCCAGATAGGAGGAAGCGGCGTGACGTTCGCGACCTCTCTGAGACTTCCTCTGTCCCAGTGCACCGCGAAGCGCTCCAGAAGCCAGATAGATTTGGCGAAGGGGTTGCCTATCGAGCTGCGAAATTCAAATGCGGCCCGAGCCAGGTTATCGGCGCCGGCGTACTGCCCGCGGAGCTGCGCGCGCATGGCCTGCAGGGCAGGGTGTGCCCTTGCTGCGCTCCCTGGCGTAGCTCTTCCGAGAGCCTGGCGTGGGCCGCGATGTGCACGTCCGCCGCCTTCATCTCGCCAAGATGAATGAGGTCGCCCTGCAGGTTGCAGTGTCCGGAGACGAGCGCCATTTCTCGGTCACCAACTTCTTCCGCCACGGCAAGTATTCGGCTGGCGACTTCGATTCGATCCTGGACTCGGTCGGGCACCACAAGGAACAGGTGGCGATGAAGGCTCGCGAGCGCGTGCATGAGGGAAGCCTTATCACCCAGGCGTTCGGCCATGGCGACGGCGCCCCGCGCCAGCTCGGCGCCTCGCGCGTCTTGCGCGAACGCCGGTGACAGCCGTGCCATGCAGCGAGCACGAACGATGCTGTCGCCCGGTTCAAGACGATCCAGCGCCGCCTTGAGTAGGGCAACGTTGACCGACCCCGTGCCGTGGGCAAACAACTGCGCGCCGAGCGCTGCGTGCACCAGCATGTCGTTGCGCGAGAAACTCAGTGCCAGCTGGCCCGCCCGATCAAACGCCAGATCGCTTCGGCCGAGGTTCCCCGTTCGCGCCTGGGCATCGCCGAGCTGGAGAAGGAGCCGACACCGGAATGCCTCCCCAGGATCGTCCGTCAATTCCGTCAGGGAAAGTGCTCGCTCCAGATGCCGCACGGCGTCTTCGTACGCGATCGCGGCCAGTGCCGCGTCGCTGGCCCGCATGCAGTAGTCGATCGCCTTCTCCAGATCGCCGCCGGACGCCGCCTCGAAGAAATGGTGCGCCAGCTCCGGCAAGTGCTCGTCGATGCGCCGGGCGTACAGGCGCTCCAGCGCCTCGGCGATGCGCCGGTGGAGCTGCACGCGACGCGGCGTGCTTAGCTCGTCGTAGAGCGTCGCCCGGATCAGCGCGTTAGTGAAGGCGTAGGTGTTGCGCTCGCGCTCCGCGATGAGCTGCGCGCCGAGCGCCTCATCGAGCGCGTCCAGCAGGCCGTCTTCTGGCTCGTCACAGATAGCGCGCAGCTCGTCCCAGGTGAAGCCGCCGGTCATCGCCGACGCGCGGCCGAGCATGAGGTTGCAGGCATCGCTCAGCCGCGAAAGACGCCGGCCGATCACTTCCTTGATCCCCTCGGGGATGCCCATCTCCTCCATCGACGCGACCGTACCCACCCAGACACCGTCGCGCTGCACGAGCTTGCCGGTCTCGACGAGGTTGTTGAGCACCTCGCGGATGAAGAACGGGTTGCCCTCGCACTCATCGTGCAGCACTACGCCAGCGCGTGACGGCCGGCAGCCGTGGACTCGCTCGACTCGATGGCGGTGAGCAGCTCCTGCACCGACTCCTGCGTAAAGCCGCGGACGGCGATGCGCTCGTGGTGCTCCATGCGCCGCAGTGCCGCGAGCGTCTGCGCGAGCGGGTGCACGCGGTCGACCTCGACGTCGCGGTATGTCCCGACGATGACGATGCGCTGGTTGGCGCAGCCGCGTGGCACCTGCTCCAGCAGCGCCAGCGACGGCCGGTCGCACCAGTGCAGGTCGTCGAGGAAGATCACCAGCGGCTTCGTCTCGGCGGCGTTGCGCAGCCAGGCGTTGATGCTGTCGAAGAGCCGCGCCCGCTCCGCCTCCGGCTCGAGCTGCGGTGACTCTTCGAGATCGGGGATACGCCTGGGAATCTCAGGCAGCATCACGACGATGTCCGGCGCGCCCGGGCCCAGAGTGTCGCGGAGGTACTCCATAGTCACCTGCGGAATCGACGGACGCATCGCGGTCTAGAGTGGCGTCGCCCTGGCCGTCTGTACCTCCGATGGCGGGTGAGTTGACGTCGCTTGCCTGAATCACCTGGTGTTGACGCGAAGCTCGTCGGGGTCGCGGTACCTCATCCAGGCGATCGCTGGCTGCTCGATTCCAGTCATCGCCGCCATCGGACATCAAACGGACAGAACGCTCACCGACTTCGTTGCCGATCGCACCGTTCCCACGCCATCTGCTGCCGCGGAGATTTGTACTCCTTCGCGCCAGGAGCTTCGGGGGTGGGCGCAGCAGCGCGGTTTGCGATGTCGCGGTGGTCGGTGGTCGCCGCCGCGCCTGCGACACGAGAAAAATGCGGATGGACTAGCATCAGGCCCCGCCTCCGTCCGCTAGCCCACCCCGCCTTAAAGCTCCTGTGAGGGGCTTCGACGCCATTATGGACGCACGGCGCGCCGGCTGTCTGTCCGCGACCAGACCAACGCCCATCGCCAGTCGAGTGTGCTAACGAGCCAGTGCCGGTTCCTCTGTTTCAAGGCGAGCGCCGTCAAGGAACTCTTCCCGCGCGAGCGGCAGCCGAAGCGTGAACTCGGTACCGCTGCCCTCTTCGCTGATGAACGAGAGTTCGCCGCCCATGCGATCCACGATTTGCCTGGTGACATACAGGCCAATGCCGAACCCCGTCTTCCGGCCCGTTGCCGGCGCGGCGCTTCGAAAGAAGCGTTCGAAGATGTGCTGCTGGTCTTCGAGAGGAATGCCCGAACCAGAGTCCTTTACGCGGATCTCGGCAATCGAGTCAGACGCTGTGAGGGAGAGCATGACGCGGGGATTTGTGCCTCCGTACTTGGCGGCGTTGTCGAGCAGATTCAGGACGACCTGGCGCAACCGCTGCTCATCCATGATCGCCAGCACCCTGCCGTTGGGGAGGCTTTCTTCGACTGTGGCGGCAGGATAACGGCTCCTCACCGCGGACCCCTCCTGGCGGAGCAGCTTGGTCACGTCGACGAGATCAGGCTCGAGGCTTAGCCGGTCCATGCGTATCTGCGTCAGATCCAGGAACAGCTCGATGATTGACTCCATCCTGCCGGTCTCGGAAGCAAGCGCGGCAATGGCTTCTGCGGTGTCAGCGTCGAACCGCCAGGGCTCCTGCTCCAACTTTCTCGCGAGCCACGACGAGAACCCGAGCATCGCGGTGAGCGGGTTCCTCAGTTCGTGTGACGCGAAGCCGACGAAGTCATCCTTGGCCTGCTCCTCTCGACTGCGGTCCGTGTCGTCGGCGAACACGACAACCGCACCTGTCTTCGCCCCATGCAGCATGATTGGCGCGACGCGCACGTCGACGAAGAGGAGGCGGCCGTCGTCACAGACGACGACATCACGACCGGCATAGGACTCGCTGGCGAGGACGGCGGCGAGGAGCGGAGGATCCTGGTCCACCGGGATCCCCTCACGGTGGCTGAGCCGGAACACGTCTGCCAGCGCGTCGCCTTTATGATCCTGGAAGCGCCAACCCAGCATGCGCTCTGCGGCCGGATTCACATACGTGAGCCGGCCGTCCTGGTCGACGCAACATATGCCATCATCGGTCGCGGTCGTCATGGCGTGCATCCGTGCGCGTTCGATATCGCCTGCGCGAATCCGCAAGACACTCGCGATCGCGACGATCAACAGCGCGACGATCGCGGACGCGATGGCAATTGTGGCGAACACGAGGACAGCGACGCCGCCGATTCGTCCGTTCGTATCGTCGATGGCGAGCAAGAGCGACATGGCAAGCGCAAAGGCGCCGACGGCAACCAGCGCAGGGACAAGCAAGCCCCGACGGAAGAATTGGCGGGTGGCAATCAGGCGATCCAAAGCCGTCATGAGGATGGTCCGTTCTGCCCTGTCAGCCGCGACGATGGCTCAGGGTGTCTGGCTACGAACATGCTTCACCGTTCTCGCTCGTCGCCCAGGGTCAAGGCGAGCTTTCGCATCCCAAGCCGCATGCGGCTTTTCACGGTGCCGACCGGGATGGCCATCTTCGCGGCGATCTGCCGATGAGTGAGCCCGGAGATGAATGCCATCTCGATCACGCTCCGTTGTCTGTTTGGCAGCATGAGCAGTGCGCGTCTGACCTTCCGCACGTCCTCGCTGCGCTCGGTCGCCTGCTCGGGCCCGTCGCTTGTGCGTGTCGCGTCGGTGCAATACGCGCCTTCTGTGCGCAGGCGCCGGGCACGGCGCCGTATGGCATCGATCGATGTGTGGCGCGCGATCGTCATCAGCAGCCCGCGCATGGAGCCACGTGACGGGTCGAACTGTGTGGCGCCTGTCCAAAGCTTGAGGAACGCATCCTGCACGGCATCCTCCGACGCGGGCCCGTCACCGAGGATCCGGTAGGCGAGCCTGTACGCGGCCTCGCGATGGGCGCCGTACGCATAGTGCAGTGTCTTCGGATCCATGCTGCCGGGGAGGGTGGGCCGCCAGTCGTTGACGGCTCCGCTGCCGGTGAGACGGCGTGGCATGGATGCGTCTTCGATGGATACAGCGGTCATACTGAACTTTCCTAACGCCCAGTGCGCCAGCGTGCCCGAATGGTGGACTCGGTAAAGACGTGGAGGATCCAGTTCGGCTAGTTTGCTTCTTGAGAGTCGAAGAGGAGGCGCCGCGCCTTTAAGGGGAAATGCCCACCACTCCGGGGGCGGTTGTCGGACCTCTTGACCGTACGAGCATGTACGCCGCCGGTGGCCCCTACAGACGATACGCCGAGGCTGGTCGGTATGCAAGTAGACAGACCGTATGTCTGATTGAAGACCGTTGCAAAGCCATACTAATTTGCGTTGATCAGAACGCACGTATCGCGTCAGGCCGAGGCGTGCTCGCCTGAGGACAACAGGCGCCGCCCGTTCGAGTCGTCGTCGCTGCCCCCGGCCAAACGATCAAAGCGCTCCCGAACGAGGCGATAGCATTCGCAGCTTGCTGCCTCGAGGCCGGGGCGATCGAGCACGGTGACCTTCCCGCGGTGGTAGGTGATCAGGCCAGCTTCCTGGAGGCCTTCGGCGGCAACGGACACGGTCGGACGGGTGACGCCGAGCATCTCCGACAGGAAGACATGTGTCATCGGGAACTCAGCCGCGTCCACCCGGTCGTGCGTCATAAGCAGCCAGCGTGCGCAGCGTTCGACGACGGGATGCATACGATTGCAGGCCGCGGACTGCGAGACGAGGGCAAACGATGCGACGGCGTAGTATCCGAGGAGCGCTCGTAGGCGCGGGAGCTGCTCCACGTGCTCGCGAAACCGCTCGCTTTCCATCCGCATCGCGCTGCCGGGGACCTGAACGAGCAGCCTCGAGTCGGACTCTTCCAGGCCCAAGAATACGAAGAGATCCGCCATTCCTTCGTTGCCGATGGTAGAGATCTCCACCGCAGCCCCATCGCCCATCACCGTCAGCATCGAAATGACACCCGTACTGGGAAAGAAGACATACGGCATCTTGTCGCCCGGCTCATGGAGGGCGATGCGGAATTTGAGCGGAACCACCTTCAGATCGGGAAGGATGCGCTCGTAGTCCGCTTTCGGGAGAGCAGAGAGGATGCGATTCGCGATCGCGCGTCGATGCGGGCTCGATGGAGGAGTACGAGCGCTTGCGTTCAAAGGCGGCCTCCGGGTTCGGGCGTGCCAATCCAAATCGGAAACAGCAGGCCGCTACGGATATCCATCAGACCTCAATTATGTGGTACGGAGCCGCGCCGCACACAGTGTGCGCGACACCTTCTATCCGTCGATCGGCACAAGAAGGATCACTTTGGCACGTCAAGCCGCCTCCGAGTGATCCAGAGACGCCTCGGCGGCGCATAGGGGTATCCGTGCCTAAGAACACGGACCAGTATCCCCCTCTCGCCCGCCCGTCCGGGCCGGGAAGGGGATCCTCAGAAAATAAGGCAATCGCCTGCGGCGCCGGCGCAGCTAAAGCTACGCAACTACATTCTTGTCGTGCGCGCGTCGCGGGTGGTTGCTGCGCGACGATGGACAGGCGAGGGCGCCTATCCTCCACCTGCGGTGCGGTGCGGTGCGGTGCGGTGCGGTGCGGTGCGGTGCGGTGGGGTGCGGGGCCGGCGGCTCGGGCGCAGCTAAAGCTACGCAGCTACGTCGGGTGCGCGCTCGAGTCTTTGTGTGCGATGCGGACGTCGGGTTAACCCTGATCTTCGCGTGTGGGGGAAGCTGGCCAGCGCCTTTCTGCTGATCTCCTCCCAACCATTGGTCCGTCTGCACGTTTGCTTAGGGCCTTCACTATCGCGAGATAGCGCCCGTGGGGTGCGTGGGACGGCGCCACGGTAGCGCCTCAGACGAACCGCGTCGTTGATCGATCCCGATCCGTGGCCGTGGTCTCGATGACGTCGGTCGAGCCATCATCGATCTCCACGACGAGGTCGACACGGCGGCGTCCTGTGGGACTCTGGTACGTCATCTGTTCCGCACCGAGATCCAGTCGCCTCCGCCCGCCGGCCACCCGCGCAACTCGAAAGCTCGAACGCGCGGCCACGCATGGCCGTTCGCAAATCAAACCTCTCGTGGCGTGCTTCATCGTTCCCAAGACGTTAGGTATCGAGTGACTCGTCCCACTCGGTACCAAGAACCCATGACAGGGCAGACATGCGTCCGTTCAGCAACCCCCACTCGAAGTTGTCCCATCCTAAGTTCTCTAGCCCGTACTTCTTCTCGATGCGCGTAGCGGAATCCGAAGCACGCTTAAAAACCTCTTCTTGAGCCTCATTTAGCTCTTCGTCGCCGCTTCGGATTTTCTGCTTCCATACTTGGTGGCGGTTCCACCAGACCTTCTCCCAGAGCTGGTTGTACGTGGCAAGGATCTGCTCGTCGTTACGGCGCAGAAGTAACGGCCAGACCTCATCGGGGTTGTCCTCATCGGGGATCCACTCGACCTTGTCACCGTCCTCGGTGTAGCCGACTCGGTGGCCGTTCGGTCCGACCTGGTCCGGATCAACTGGATCGGAAGTCTGCGTCTTGGTGCGTTCAACTTGGAGAGCACCGACGTGCAGGCGCGCGAACTCGCGATTCAACTCCTCGATCTGAGTCATCAGTTCCGGATCGAACCGAGCGATCTGAATGCCGGCCTCGCGGAGGCGTAGTTCACCTCTTCCACGGATAGCGTCGTTGGGATCGAGGACGCCGATCACGACCCGGGCGAGCCGCCGCTCGATGATTCGCCCCACACACGCCAGCTTCGGGCTATTCCGTCTGGTGCATGGCTCAAGGGTGGTGAACAACGTTGCATCCGCCAGCGTGGCGGCGCCCAGCTTCTTCTCCAGAAGTGTGAACTCCGCGTGGTCTCCAGGGGCGAGTTCGCCTCTGAACGCCCGGCCCAACAGGACGCCATCGCGGACCACCAGTGCTCCGACCTTGGGTGAGACTCTTCTTGGCTCGCTCTCGCACAGACGAGCGAGTGCTATCGCTCGCTCCATGAACACCCGATCAGCTTGGTGTCCGGACCTGTCGTTGTCATCAGCCTCGACCGTAGCTGCGGTCACCTCTCGTTGTATGAGTGGCTGGGTGTCCGCCCACTCTACCAGCCCTCAACTCTTTGTGAGCGCACGCCCGGTCGGCGCACATCGCAGTAATAGTGTTGGGCTCGGTGGTGCGCGACACCATCACCGAGGTCGCGTACTCTCGCTGGCCAAGAACTCATCGAGAGCTTCGCGATGCCCGATCGACGCAGCCTCGGACGCTCGAAGCAGATCCCTCCAGGTCGCCTTCTCCAACGGATCAAGGTGGCCGGGAGGGGAGAGCGCGTCGCCGAGGATGTAGCGCAGGCGATCGAAGAGTCGCTCGTCCGCAGCCATGTGATCGCGCATGGCGTTGATGTAACGCTGCCAGCCGTCTCGCGGTGTCACGGTGCCCTCGCTCCACCCCGGCGCAAGCATACTGAGTGGTCAGTAGCGAACGCAATCCCGCGTCTGACCTGCCCAACCCCTGGTGTACCAATGCCTCTGCGATCTGATTCGTCGCTTAGCGCGTCGGCACGTGACGGATCTCGCGCTCGACGATCCGCTCGACCATCGCGTCGAGCTCGTCGTCCGGCTCCGGTAGCTCGAACGGCCCCGTGTACTCCTCAACGCGCTCGTGAAGGCCTCGGCTGTATCGGATCGTTGTCGCACGATTCAAGACGCCAACAATTGATTTGTAACCTCGCGGCAATAGAACATGTCCTCATCATGGTGGTTGCTCGTGTCTCAGACCCATCTGCAGAGACGCCAGTAGTCGTGCTCGCCTATGGGGAATCCTGCTTCAAATTCGTTTCGTGGTTCCTCCAACAGTCAGGCATACCAAACACGCGCGTGACCGAGATCGTTGCCGCTCAGCGAGAACTCTCTAGGAGCGGAGCTTGCGTTCTCGTTATCAACTCGCGCGAGAGCAGCGCCTCGATCGCGTCGATCGTGTCGCTGCTGCGTCGAACCGCATCGGACCTCTGCATCATCTGCCTTCGCGACGGCAGGCATCCCCCGGGCGACACGCCGATCGACGCAAACATCTGCCTGCACGAACCCTACGAGCCGGATTACCTCGCCGATGTTGTGCAGATGGTCCGAGCCCAGCACTAGGACGCGTCCCGCCATGGGTGGCACCCGGTTCAAACGTTGTCGGCCACCTCCTCCGTTCGTGTTGCGCAGGCAGCTACCGCCTGAGTTCTTCAGAATCCCCCGGATCTCCTGATCAGCGATGCGCGCGATGATCGCCTTCAGGTCGTCGTCGGGTTCCCCGACCGGACTGCTCGGCATTTGCCCTTCAACGGGCCTTCTCTGTGTAGCTAGATCTCCATGCGTGCGAAATTGCAGGGCGCAAAGAGCAGTTCTCAAGTACACAATCGGTAGTACGCCAAGCCTGGCTCCGCCGACGCGCCCCTTCGATGAAGTTCAGCTCGCGAGGTCTTCAGCCTTGCAAGGCACCGCTTCGTCGAAGCGTCCGATGACCTGAACACAGCGGCATACGGTGCAGATGCGTCCGATCCGGAGGTTGAGCCACTCGTGCCGGGTATGTTCGGTCTGCTTGTTCTGTGAACTCATGGATGCTCGCCCTTCGACCGGGCGGAGAATCACTCCGTCGACGTCACCGGGCCGTGTTGTACGTTCGTGGGACTCCTCAGGTTACCAGCATTCCGGCAGGGCTGATTCGGAGCGGAGCCGTCGCCTACCGCGTCGGCACGCTCCGCATCTCGCGCTCGACGATCCGCTCGACCATCGCGTTGAGCTCGTCGTCTGGCTCCGCCAACTCGAAGGCGCCGGTGTACGTCTGGACCTGCTCGTGCAAGTCCGTCAGCATCGCCTTCGCCTCGCCGAAGCGCTCACGGGCGGTCCGGGGTGCCACACGTCCTCGCCACCGAACTCCTCCGTGAACTCGTCGATCTTCTGCTCGACGGCCCGCAGCTCGCGCCAGTTCTCGCGGACCGCCGCGCGTAGCTGCACCGCGACCAGGCGGGCGGTCTGCTCGTCGAAGCGCCCTACGTCTTCGGGCAGGACGAGCGGCAGACTCCATGTCCAGGGGCAGGTCGAAGGTGCAGGCGCCGCCGTCGAGCACGGTCTTGATGAACGCCTGGTCCTTCCGCCGGCGCTCCACCTCGCGCCAGCGCTCGTCGGGGCGCACGTCGTACTCGATCCCGAGGTCGGGCGGCACCGCGACCGGCGCACCGATCCAGTCGAAGAACGCGCCGCACTCGATCTGCATGCGCTTGCCCTTGCCCGACGCCATGAGCGTCCCATCCACGACCGCCTCGCGCATCGCGGCGAGCTTGGCGTCACGCACGCGGTACCACGCCTCGTCGCTCGGCTGCTGGTTGCCGTCCTCGCCCGTCTCGTAGTCGGCGTCGTCCCAGGCGTGGTGGTACTCCGTGTACAGCATCGCGCACTCGTCGATCGGGATCAGCTCCTTGCGCTCTTCCTGCTCGCGCTCGCGGTACGCGCTCTCCGTGATCGGCTCGCGGCCGCTCATCGCGAACGCTGCACGGATGCCGTACATCTGCATGGCCGCAATGCGCATCGACTCGAGCCAGTAGAAGCGCAGTTCTTCCTGCTTGGCGCGTCCGTGGATGATGTCGATGACGTGCGCGAGGTCGCTGTTCGCAGCGTTCATCATGCCGATGTAGCGGTTGAATTCCTCCGTCTGCTTGTCAGTCGTGCTGCTCAGGAGCACGAGATCCTGCGGCTTGCTCGCCTTGTAGTCGTGGAGCGTCATGATGGCGCGCTCCTTCACGTTCAGGAGCGGGAACATGCGGTCGAGGCGCTTGTTGGCGTCCGTCATCGCCGCGACTTCGCCGCCTGCTGGCGCGGCTTCAGGATGGCCTCCAGTTCGGCCACGCGCTGCTCCAGTTCGCCCGTCTCCAGCAATTTCGTCGCCGCCTGCATCGCCGAGATGAGGAGCCGGCCACGCGCCACGGAGTTGTCCATGCCGAGGGCGTCGAAGGTGACGATCTCGATGACGCGCCGGATGTTCTGGACGGTCTCCAAGCCTTCGACGTCGTAGGCGCCGGCGAGCGTCGACTCGCGCCGCCTCCGCTGTCCGCCGAGCCTGCGTGCCTGCGCCGCTTCCTCGGCGTGCTCCGGTGAGTGCCAGAAGCAGAACTCGTGCTCATGCATGGGCGCCGAGCGGCAGCGGTCGCCGTCCTGTTTGATCGCCCTGCATGTGCGCGCCACTACCAATCGGTACCTCTGCTTGTCCCGGCGGAAGGTACTGTCCCGCTATCCAGCGATAGTGACGGTTCGCCGTCGGCGATGATCGCGTCGATGAGTGCCAGCGGGAGACGCTCGTCTTCGTGCGTCGTTCGCGGTTCTTCGTGGCGGTACGCGATGCGCGGCGGCAGCGTTGCGATCGCAAGAGAGAGAGCGACACGCCCCGCGAGGAGCGCGTCGTTCTGCAGGAGGTGGCGGGTTAGCTCTGCGTGTGCGTCAGCGCGTGCGTCGTCGCCGCCTTGAGCGTCGGGAACGTCTCGGGGCAGACGCCGCACCCGTACGAATCGTGGCTCGCCGCCCGCGCCGCCTTCTTCGTGGCCTTCTTGGCGCTCTTCTTCCTGATGTGCGCATATCGAAGCTCGTGTCGGCCGATTGGTCGTTCGCGGATTCAGATACCGGATACCTAACGCACTCCCTTCACCCCTACGCAGCAAAGTTCGTGCCCCAACTTGCACGCCTTCTCATAGAGACGTTGTCTACACAAGGTGACGTCGTCCTTGATCCCTTCTGCGGCAGCGGCACAACTTTGGCGGAGGCCATGTTGCTCGGGCGCCGGGCGATTGGCGTCGACGCGAACCCTTTGGCAAAATCATATCGGCGGCAAAATGCGCTCTGTTCGACGATCGTGATTGGGTCGCCATCAAAGAGAAAGCGGGCGCGGCGCCATTGGCTGCAAGGCCTAGGGGGCCTCGATCGCGAGTACCTGAGCAGCTGGCGAACATACCGAGTCTCAGAATCCTGCTTCGAAACCGAGACGATAATTGACGACAACACCGCTAGTGAGAGCCACCTCGCCTGGATCGTGGTGGCACCTTCACAAAACGAGAGAATCTCGGCGATCTCCTCAACGACGTGAGGAATGAACCAGAACCGTAGAACATCTTCATCCGGTCGCCAATGGAGCGACCTGAAGGGCTCCTCGTTGGCGAACAAGGGGTGCCTTGGCCCTGAGAGCAAACGTGCTTCGAGAAAGGAGCCTCTAACGGGCTGCATAAGGCGATGTAGCGCGGAGATCGCATGGAGCCTCTTCTGCGTTCGTCTGAGAAGAGAGCACGGGTAGTAGCAGCGGTCGCATGCGAACTCGATCGGCGACGCCCGCCGGCTCGGAAACGATGAACACGGCCATGCATCCTTCGATGCCATCGTGACGTCGCCTCCTTATGCAACGGCGCTGCCTTACATCGATACAGATCGACTTAGTCTCGTGTTCTTCGGCCTCAGTCAGAGGAATGTCACCCTCGTTGCCAGCGCTCCGCAATGCCTCGCTTCTTAGTCGAAAGTCGTGCTTGGCGGGCCAAGTCATCATGTTGACCTCGACTAGAGACCCAGCCATCCGCATGCGGACAGCCGTGCGATCGAACTTCCCGACGTGCGAAGTATCCGGCGCCGAAGTCGATGGATGCGGCCGTAATGCCGAAGGCGAGAGGTCCCCCCGGATGCCGGAACTGCGAGAAGATTGACATCAAATTTGGACTAGTTGACGCAATAGATATCTAGGCCGTATTCTCGGCCCCTAAGTTCGCCACGGCGCATCCACTCGGCGGACTTCCTCGCGGTTTTGAGTCCTTGGCATGGGGACAAGTGGGCCACCGCCCGATGGGGGTGTCGCCCGTGCCCTAGTGCGCACGCCAGCACGGCGCGCGTCGGGGGTCGTCATGCTTCGTCGTCTGTCCATCTTTGCGGCCGTCGTGGTGCTCACCGCGCTTTGTTCGCGCGGCACATACCAGGCCGAAGCGGTCGATCCGAACGCTACGGATATCATCACGGCGCTTCAATCCGCCGACGGCGTGCTCGACTCGCTCGCCGGGTACGACGTGCTCGGCGAGGACGTCCCGTTGACCGAACAGGACATTAGCGACGCGCTGAACCTGTCGTCCCTGTTCAGCGACGTGCTCGGAAGCGGTCTCGACGACACCGACCTCGACGCGCTGGAGAGTTCGCTCGAAGGGGCGGATACGACGCTCGGCAGCGTCGACGTGGTCGTCGGCTGCGATGGCACCTGCGACGGCGGCGAGGATCCCGTTGCCGTCACGCAGACGGGGGACGTGATCTCCGTCCACGTGCCGATTAACGCATCGGCCAGCATTCCGATTGACATGGCGTTCGCGAGCGACAACGTCACGCTGGATGGCGGCGCGCTCGACATCGAGTTTTCGGCCGCGACGACACTGGACTTTGAACTGAACACCGCCGTCGCCGACATCGACGGCCTGGCGCAGGCCTTCGTGGTCGTCGGCGAGCCGACGATCGAGTTCCGGGCGAACACCGACACCGGATCGCTCACCACCTTCACGGCGCAACTCGGGTTCACGGAGGTCTCGGTCAGCGGCGACGTCGACCTCAGCTTCGGGGCCGACATCACGCTCCAGGACCCCGAGAACGCTGCCTCGAACCCGACGATCACGCTGGATGAGTTCACCTCGACGGCGCTTGCCGACCTGGTAGACGCCTCGCTGTCGGCCGGAAGCCTCACCGGCACCGTCACGTTCGATACGACGCTCATCCCCGGCACGACCGATGGCACGCTCACGTTCAACGACACGACAGCACCGCTGGGCGACGACTTTACGTTCGACCTGGACGACGCCGGCCTGGACAAGCTGCGCAACATGACGCCGCGCGATGCGTTCCGGGCGCTGCAGCGCTTGAACTCGTGGCTCGATGGCTTGCAGGCGGGCGGCGTGCTCGACGTACAGCTTCCGCTCATCGGCGGCGACTACACCGACGTGCTGGCAATCGGCGAAAAGCTCGGCAACGCGATCGACGGGGCGCCGGAGACGGCGTGTGGCGGAGACACGGCCGACGATGACGGCGACGGCCGCATCAACGATGGCTGCCCGACAGCGGGTTCACCGGAGACGGGCGCCGAGTGCGCCAATGACACCAACGACGATGGCGACGGAGGCGGCCAGATCAACGACGGCTGCCCGATCGCCGGCGGGCTCCTGAAGCTGGACGACCCGCTCACGCCGCTCAATGAAGAGGGCGACCCGGACTTCGACGACGCGGTCGAACTGGGCGAGAAGCTCGCGGAGAGGCTGGGCCTTTCCGGCGACATAACACCGTCGTTCAGCAATACCGGCACCGGCGACCTGACGTATGTGATCGGCTTCGCGGACGGGGCGACGAAGAACATCCCCGTGGACTTTAGCGGCAGCCTCGATGTGCTTTCAGGGATCTCGGTCACCGGAGGCGCCAACTTCGGCTTCCAGGCCGGGTACGAGGCGGCGCTCACGCTCGGCCTTGACCTCTCGGCACAGCCGACGGAAGACGGCGCGGGCATCGGCTCGTGCGAGGACGGTATCGACAACAGCGCGGAGCCGGACAACGCCCTGCCCGATGATGGACAGATCGACGCGTTCGACGGCGACTGCGCCGGAACGAAGACGATCGAACAGCGAGCGTTCGTCGAGGTCGGGACATCCGCGGGCACGCCCGAACTGACAGCCGGCCTGAAGGCGACGGCGACCAACGTCACGGCTTCGGCTCGCATCGCGATCCTGGAAGCGACGATCTCGGACGCTGACATCACGGTCGCCTCCACCGGCGAAGAAGACGGCGACGGAGCCGGAAGCTGCGCGGACGGCGTCGACAACGGCGACACGGACGGCATCGACGCCGAGGACCCGGACTGCGCATCGATCGAGATCGACATCTACGACGACGGCGGCGACGGAAGGCTGACGCTGGAGGAACTCTTCAACGTGCTCGGCGACTCGACGCCGGGCGGTCCGACATTCGCGCCGGAGGCGCACGTCGCCATCGACGGCACGCTCGCGGTGGCGGCGGAACTGGGCGGCCAGGACGTGGGCGGCGGCAACATCGTGCTGTCGGGGACGCTCGACGGTCCACTCACGAGCCCATCGGACCTGTTCGACAACTTCTCAGTCGACGGCAGCGATCTGAAGACGAGCGACCTGTTCAACTTCAGTCCCTGCGGAACCGCCGACGACGAAGACGGCGACGGCAAAGTGAATGACGGCTGCCCGCAGGTCGGCGACGGCCCGGAGAGCGGAGCGGACTGCGATGACTCGGTCGACAGCGACAGCGACAGCGCAATCAACGACGGCTGTCCCGGGCTTTCGGACCCGGAGTCCGAGAGCATCGCGATGCTCGACAAGATCGTGGCGCTCGTGCGCGCGCTGGCGGATCAGATCGAAGCGATGGAAGAAAGCGACATCGGCAGTTCGCTCAGCGACCCGCTGCCGCTCATCGGCACAAGCTTCAAGGACCTGTTGAGCTACGCCGACGCGATCAACGACCTGGCGGATCAGCTCGAAAGCACTGCCGAAGAGGGTGCGGACTGCGATAACAACACCGACGACGATGGTGACAGCTACATCAACGATGGCTGCCCAACCCAGACCGGCGTGCCTGAGTCTGCGGACCAGTGCGCGCCCTCCAACAACGCCAGCGACGAAGACAACGACGCCGTCGCGGCGGGCATCCAGCCCGACGTTCCCGCGGCGGTCAATGACGGCTGCCCGGCGGTAATCCCGACGCTGCAGCGCGTCGAGACGCAGCTCGAGAAGCTCCTCTCCGATGCCTTCGACAGCCTCGGGGCGGACGATCCGAACGTATTGGAGTTGACGCACAGCGCGCCGGGCACCGCACGCGACACGAACGTGCAGGGGCTCGACGTGAGCATCACGCTCGACACGGCGGGCGGCGAGAACGATCTGCTCTTCAAAGCAGATGTCGACGTCACGCTCAAGCACGCGAGTACGCTCAATACGGATCTCTCGGCGATTGCGGGCTTCGGCGACCTGGACCTGGTCGCGCTCGACGCCTCGGGCCAGGTTGAGGCAAATGTCACCGCGGTGCTCGACCTTGACTTCGGTCTGGATCTCGATGACTTCACGCCGTTCGTACTTGGTTCGACTGGCATGTCGATCGACGCTTCACTCGTAGCCGATGACTTCGTGATTGAAGCCGCGCTCGGCCCGCTTGAGGTTAGCATCGGCACGCACGACCCGGTCGCGGAGGCAATCTGCGGCGCCGACACAACGGACAACGACAAGGACGGCCGCGTCAACGACGGCTGCGCGACCGATGTCGTGCCGGAAGACGATGGCGCCGGCGAATGCGACAACGACGTGGACGAGGATGCCGACGGTACGGCCGACGACGGTTGCCCGGAGGGCAGCGCGCCCGCGGCGACGGGCGTCGCCGAAACGACCTGCGACGAGGTGCCCGCCGTCGACGAGGACGGTGACGGCCAGTTCAACGACGGCTGTGTCTCATGGGCAGACAAAGGCCGCCTGTATCTCGGCGCGCAGTTCGACGTCGCCGAGCAGCATGGTGACACGGAGCGCGTAGCGCTCGCCGATCTGGACTTCTCGGGGCCCGGGACGGCCTTCGACGGCCCGGATACACAGCCTGCACAGTGCGAGAACATCGGCTCGGCCGGTGCGCACGATGCGTGCGCCGTGCTGCCGCTGTATTTCGAGGGCGTGGCGATCGGCGACGAGACGACGGCGGCGCACCACATCGAGGTGGGGATCGCCGACATCACCGACCTCGGCACGCTCGATGCGACGTTCCCTGACCCGTCCGCGATCGAAGACCTGATCGCGCAGCAACTGATCAACCTGGCGCTGCTGCACTCCGGCCTGGGTGAATTCTTCGACAAGCTGCGCGATTTGTTGAACGGCGAAATCTTCGGGTTCGAGTTGCCGCTCGTTGGCGACCAACTCGACGAAGCGATCGCGTTCGTCGACAAGATCGAGGCGGAGCTGATTGCGGAGTTCGCTTCAGACCCGCTCAGCGTCGGACCGCCCGCCGTCAATACGAGCGACGTGGCGGGGTTGCTGGATCCATTCCGCGACACCGTCGGCACCGCGCTCAATGACGCGGGCATCCTCGCCGACACGGACGGCGATGGGACCATCGAGCCTACCGGAGCCGACGGCGACTTCCTGTACGAGTTCTTCTGTGACGGGAATCCCTGCATCGCGCCGGAGACCGACTGCACGGGTTCTGCCGACGATGATGCCGACGGCAAACGAAACGATGGCTGTCCGCAGGTCGGCAACTTCGCCGAATCCGGGGCGGAGTGTGACGATGCGCTCGACAGCGATGCTGCCGCGGAGACCGGCGGCACGCTCGCCGCGCCCGACGGCACTGTGAACGATGGTTGCTTCGCGCCCGACGGCTTTGACCCGCCGGCGGGTGACATCACGGAGATCCGCTTCAACGTGCGCCTCGGTCAGCAGGGCGAGACCGGGCTGGACGCGGACTTCAACATCGGCATTCCGGGCTTGAGCCTGCAATCGCGTGGCGCGGACGAGGCGCAGATCGAGGCGACCTGGCAGATCGACCTGGGCTTTGGCGTCAACAAGGAGGACGGCTTCTTCCTGCTCACCCATGAGCCTGAAGGGCCGGCCGAGACGCCCGAGCAGTGCAACGACGACTACCTTGACAACGACAACGACGGCGTGCCGAACGACGGCTGTGATGAGCTGACGGTGGGCGCCGAAGTGACGCTCGGCGGCGCGGAGCTCGAAGGCGAGTTGGGTTTCCTGCTCGTGCGCGTCAAGGACGGCGACCCGGCGCAGGCCTGCAGCTTCGCAGTTACGAGCACCGACGCGCCATGTCTGCCAGGCGGCGACGAGGCGGACCCGCAGTCCGTGTTCCGTCCGCAGTTCACCATCAATCTCATGGACCCCGGCGCGTCGCCGGACGGAAAGTTGACATTCACCGACGTCGCGAACATGCCGTCATTCAGCGACCTGGTCGAGTTCGACCTGACGGCCGATGCTGACGTCAACCTGCACATCGAAACATCGATCGCGGGCGAGGCGGCGCTGCCGAAGCTGATCGGCGACTTCAAGCTTGACTGGCACTGGTCACTCAACGGTGAGAATGACACCGACAAGCTCGAAGATCCGAACGCGAACGCTTGCACGGACACGTCGCCGGGTGGCGGCATCAACGCCGAGGACACGGGACAGAACTGCCTGGGCCTGATGATCGACGACCTTGTGCTGGACGCGGGCACGTTCATCAGCAAGTTCCTGGCGCCGACGTTCTCTGACATCCAGGAATATACGCGCCCACTTCAGCCCGTGATCGACGTGCTGGAGGCGTGCATCCCCGTGCTGTCCGAGATGTCCGGTTCGTGCCAGTCGCTGCTGACACTGATCGAGACCTTCGGGCCATCCGATCCACGGTTGGAACTGATCATCACGGTCGTGAAGATCGTGTCGTTCGTCAACAGCATCCCGACAACGGCACCCGGAGGCGACCTCACGATACCGATCGGCGATGGTTCGTTTGGGCTTGACGGCGCCCTGCTCCAGAAGGGCACGCTGCCCGCATCGCAGGCGCGAAGCGCCTACACGGATACCATCGACGGACTCGCATCGCTCCTCGACGGCGTCGACGACACGTTCGGGCCGGCGGCGACGGACGGCGATGTGACGAGCGTCACCGGTACGAAGTCGATCGGTTTCAGCTTCCCGGTGTGGGACGACCCTGGCCAGTTGCTGACGCTGATGTTCGGCCAGGACGTCGTACTGGTGCAGCTCGACGCCGAAGCCGAAGCGAGCTTCAACTACAGCCAGAAGTTCGGGCCGATCTGGTCGCTGCCTCCGGTGTTCCTGGAGGTGGGCGGCAGCGCGACCCTGCGCGGCCGGCTGACGATCGGCTACGACACGCAAGGTCTGCGCGAGGTCCTGCTCGAAGGCGCCGACGCGGCTTCGCTGCTCAACGGTCTGTTCCTGGGTGATCAGAACGCGCAGGGCATCGACGACTGCGAGCTGGAACTGCGGGGAGAACTGTTCGCGGGCGCGAACGTCAGCGTGCTGATCTTCTCCGCGGGGGCGCGCGGCGGCGTGTTCTTAAACCTCTGCCTGGACCTGCAGGACCCGAATACCGACGGAAGACTGAAGTTCCAGGAAGTCGCGAACATCATCGAGGCGACGGGCAATCCATTCTGCATCTTTATCTTCTCGGGAGAGTTCGGCCTCTTCGTGAAGGTGTTCGCGGAAGTCGATCTGTTCTTCTGGTCTCAGACCTGGGAGAAGCTACTTGCCGAGATCACGTTGCTGCAGTTCGAAGTGCAGTGCGATCTGAACGTCGAACCGATTCTCGCCGGGGAGGTCGAGAACTCTGCCGGATTACCTGCTGATACCGAGACAGGTGTGCTACTCCTGCACACCGGACCGCACTCCGACAGACGTGGCGCAGGGTCGATCGGCATCAATACGACCGCGGAGGAATTCACGGTCACGCAGATCGACGACAACACTTTGACGGTGACGGCGTTCGGCATCACGCAGACGTTCGTCACGGAAGCGGCTGGTGGCTGGTCGCTTGTCATAGGCGATATGAGCGACTCGCCGGGCGACCCGAAGGATGACGAGGACGAGATCCACCTGCTCGATGGCGTCGTCGGGGCGGAGTCCGAATGCCTCGACGCGGACGATGACGACGATCCGCTGGACGGCTTCATAAACGACGGCTGCCCGAAGGTCGGCGACGACAAGGAGTCGGGCGACCAGTGCGAGAACGACATCGACGACGACGGCGCAACTGACGACGGTGAGACGGAGTCCGTCGTGAACGACGGCTGTCCAACCGTTGGTGAGGTCATTGACTTCACCGTGCCGAGCGTGCTCATTGGCGGTATCGGCAACGACAAGTTCACGGGCAGTCTCGGGAATGACTTCATCGACGGCGGCGCCGACGATGACGTCATCCAGGCGCGCGAAGGTGACAACGACATCATCGGCGGCCAGGGCGACGACTCGATCGATACCGGTACAGGCGTCGACTTCATCCTTGGCGATGATGGCACGATCGCAAGGCCGGACATCACGCCGAGCGGCAGCTCAGGCGGCGACGATGGCATCGACGCTGGATTGGGCGCGGACACGATCCGCGGCGGCCCGGGCGATGACAACATCACGGGCGGTATTTCAAACTCGACGCTGGCCGCAGTAGGCCCGGCAGAAACCGGCCTGGAGTGCACGAACCAGCTTGACGACGACGGCGACACCAAGGTCAACGACGGCTGCATCGACGCCGGCGATAACATCGGCGGCGGCGACGGGCTCGACACGATCAACGGTGGCGACGGCGACGACACGATCAGCGGCAACAACGGCTCCGACAACATCAACGGGGCCAACGGCAACGATACGATCAACGGCGGCAACGAGAACTCTCCCGACGCTGACGGCGATCCCGAGGCCGGCGCCAACTGTGACGACGGAGACGACGACGACGGCGACACCATCGCCGACGACGGCTGCCTCGGTGACGTGATCATGGGCGGCCCCGGCTCCGACACGCTTGATGGCCAGGGCGGCGACGACAAGGTCATCGGCGGTAGTCTCCTGGCCGGCCAGGCCGACGAGGGTGACGCGCAGGTCAACGGCGGAGCCGATGACGACCAGATCTTCGGTGACAACGTGGAGTACGTCGACGACGGCTCCGGCGGTGCCACGTTCAACCTCGTCAACCCGAACATCGGCGGCATCGACAAGATGCACGGCGGCGACGGCAACGACACGATGCGCGGCCAGGTCGGCGCCGACGAGATGCTCGGCGGCAACCACGACGACAATATGGACGGCAACGCCGGCAACGACATCATGCTCGGCGATGACGGCACGATCTCGACGAGCGTCACGGTCACCGAGGACGGTGACGACGGCGTCGACACGATGCACGGATCCGAGAACGACGACGACATGTACGGCGGCGGCGACGACGACGTCATGTTCGGCGACGGCGGCGGCGACTACATGGAGGGCAACGGCGACGACGACGAGATGCGCGGCGGCCAGCAGGACGACGACATGTATGGCAACGACGACGAGGACACCATGCACGGTGACTCGGGCGACGACTACATGGAGGGCAATGGCGGCTCCGACGTCATGCGCGGCGGCATCGGCCAGGACGACATGATCGGCGGTTCTTCTACCGCCGGCGAGGAGGACGACGAGACGCTGGTCGCACTGCTGACGGTCCGCGGCGACACGATGAACGGCGACTCTAACCAGGACGTCATGGTGGGCGACAACGGCACGATCGAGCAGCTCGGCGGCAGTTCGACCGCCGATGGCGCGGTGAACCGCACCGTTACGCTGCTCGACCTCGACTGCGACGACGACAACGAGGCCGGCAACGACCACATGTTTGGCGATTCCGGCAACGACGACCTTTACGGTGGCGGCGAAAACGACGTCGTCCACGGCAACAGCGGCGATGACTACGCCGAGGGTAACTGCGGCGACGACGACGTCTTCGGCGACGCGCACCAGGACGACTTGATTGGTGGCACGTCCGACGAATCGAACGGCGCATCCGCCGGCGGCGGCGTGCCGGACGGCGACGACGACATGTACGGCGGCAGCAACGCTACCGACGTGTTCCCGACGCCGCAGTACGACGTGATGGCTGGCGACAACGCCTCGATCCAGCGGCCGCTGTCCGGCGACGACTGGATCACGGACGACTTCAACCCGCCGTCCGTCGAAGCCGTGGTCAAGCGGGATCTCTCGCTCTACGACGTCGCGACTGCCGCCGGACCGGCGATCAGTGCGACGCTCAACGGCGACGACGAGATGTTCGGCGAGTCCGACTTCGACATCATGTACGGAGGCGGCGGCGACGACACGATGCACGGCAACGGCGGCGACGACCACGTTGAAGGCAACGCGGGCGACGACACGCAGTACGGCGACGCCGGCCAGGACGACCTCATCGGTGGTACGGGACGCACCGTCTCCAACGACCCGGCCAGCGCTGCGGACGGCCGCCTCGACGAGGAGGACGGCGGCGACAACGATACGCAGTACGGCGGTGACGGCGCGGACAGCGTCCTCAGCGGCGACTACGACACCATCGTCGGCGACAACGCGACGGTGGACCGCCCGGTCCACGCTTCGGGCGCCGACGCGGGCGAATGGATGGTCAACTCGTTCAACGCGGCGGTCACGCGCAACATCGTGTTCTACGACGTGGGGATGATCGCTCCTTCGGGCGGACCCGCGGCCGCGGGCACGAACGGCGATGACACGCAACGCGGCGAGCGTGACGACGACACCATGTACGGCCAGGGCGGCTCTGACGACATGCAGGGCAACCAGGGTGACGACTACATGGAGGGCAACGACGGCAGCGACGACATGCAGGGCAACGCGGACGACGACGACATGGCCGGCGGTACGGGGCGCATCGCGCAGTTCGACACCGTGGCGGATGCCGTTGTACAGGATCCGTCAGGCCCCGCAGCGGGTCGCGACGACCGCGGTGACGGCGGTGAACTGTCGATGTCCGGCGGGACCGGCTTCGACTTCATGATCGGCGACAACGGCGTCATCACGCGCGTCCTTGACGGGAACGGGGCGTGGGTAGCCAGCACCAACCGCAGCGGCGGACCTTCCGCCAACGGCGTCCAGCACAACCCGGTCGTACTGCGCGACGTGCAGGTGCTTGGCGGCGCCTCGTTCGCGGGCGCGAGTGGCGGCGAGACCGACATGACCGGCGATGAGCAGGACGACATCATGTACGGGCAGGGCGGCGCCGACGAGATGTTCGGCAACGCCGGCGATGATTACATGGAGGGCAACCACGACGGCGACGACATGGAGGGCAACGAGGGCCAGGACGACATGCTCGGCGGCGGCTCCGACGATTCGGACACCGCCGATGACGAGGAGTCCGCGCTCGACCTGCTCGACGGCGACGACGCCATGAGCGGCGAATCCGGCATCGGCGACGGCGCAGCGGACGGCGATGACGCCGACGTCATGATCGGCGACAACGGCCTCATCGACCGCTGCCCGGCGGCGCTCGACTGCGAATGGCAGGTCAACTCGTTCAACGACTCGTTCTTCCGGGTGGTCACCATCTTCGACGTGGAGATGGCCGGCAGCCCGCTCGACCTCTCGCTGAGCGGCGATGATGACATGTACGGCAACGACAACGACGACACCATGTACGGCCAGGGCGGCGAGGACGAGGTCTTCGGCGGCTCCGGTGACGACTACATGGAGGGCAATGCCCACAGCGACTACATGGCCGGCGGCCCGCAGCAGGACGACATGCTGGGCGGCACCGGCCGCACGAAGAGCGACGACGCATCGACGCTCGTGGCGGGACGCACCGACGAAAGTACGGACGACCGCAACGTGCCGCTCGGCAGCAACCCCGCGCTCAACGTGGTGCTCGGCGACACGATGATCGGTGACGTCGAGGCCGACGGCTCTTCCGGCGCCGACGACGGTGCGGACGTGATGCTCGGAGACAACGGCCGCGTGTCGCGCCCAACGACCGGCGGCGAATGGATCGGCCTCTCGTACAAGCTCCAGGCCGACGAGGTCGGTGATGTTGCGAACCGCCACGACTCGACGGGCGATAAGATCGTCCGCCGCGTCGACCGTGACGTCGCGAACATCGACACGACGCCGGGTATGACCGCCGGCAGCGACTTGATGGTCGGCAACGGCGGCGATGACGACATGTACGGGCAGTTCGACAACGCCAACCCGGCAGTGCCGCAGCCCGACCTTCAGAACCCGGCCGACCCGACGACCGCCGTCGGCGACGAGATGTACGGCAACGAGGGCGAGGACGCGATGTCCGGCGACCAGGGCGTGTTCGACAACCGCGTCCTACCACCACCGGCACAGGAGCACTTCGAGCCGAACGAGCCGTTCATCGACGACGATAAGTTCACGACTGACACGCTGTTCCGCGAGCACGTGCTGGCGCAGATCGAACTCGGCGGCAACGACCGTATGCGCGGCGGCAACGGGGCGGACTGGATGCACAGCGGCGCCGGACACGATCTGATGAACGGCGACAACGGCAACGACCGCCTCTTCGGCGACAACGGGGCCGATGACATGTGGGGCGGCAGCCACCACGACCACCTCTGGGGCGGCTACGACTATGACCAGATGGACATTCACCCGAACGTCGCGGTCGACATCAATGGCCTGGAAATCGTGCCCTGCACGCCCAGCGCGACGCCGGATCCGCAGGAGTGGTACTTCTTCGGGCTGGACGCGAACTGCGATGGCAACTTCGAGGACGTGGACTACATGTACGGCGGCTGGGACGCCGACGCCATGCAGGCGAACATCGGTGACAACGGGCCGCAGCTCGGTGACCGGCTGATCGACTGGATCGGTGTGTACAACCTGTACATCTTGTGCCCGGGCACGTACGGCGAGTTCGTCTCGACGCGCGAGTTCAGCCCGGCGATGACGGCGTTCATCTTCGACTGGATCGAAGGTGATGGCGTGCCGAACGCCGATCAGGGCAATACGTCCGGCTTCAACGAGATCGCGTTCGTGTACAGGCCCGACCTGAAGTCCAACGCGAACCCGCCGTACGTCGATACGCCTGCGCACTTCAACTGCGATAACGTCGAGCCGCTTGCGACGCCGACGAGCACATCCTCGCCGACCGTGACTGCGACTGCGACGGCAACGAACACGCCGGGCGGTCCGACGAGCACGCCGACGCAATCGCCGACGGCGACCAGTACGCCTCCGCCGACGAACACGCCGACGCCGAACGTGCCGCCTGGCCAGGCGAAGAAGACGCCAACGCCGACGCCTACGCCATAGGTAGGATCAGGACGAACGCGAAGGGAGGCTCACCTCGATCGAGGTGAGCCTCCTTCATCAACGGACAGCGGTCAGTCGATTCGTTTTGGGTTCCTCCCGAAGTGGCTGGTCGCTATGTCGTCATAGTGCGCCGCGTGTCCCGACCGAACTGCTTTGTCGCGTAAGGTAGATTGTGCGACGCTGTCGCTCTCTGCCCTCTGTCCGTCACGACGGCAAGTCGCTGAACCGCTGGGAGGCTTCGTCAATGACAATTAGCGCAGTCCAGATGGTGGGACTCTACGTTAGGGACTTTGAGTCGGCACTTCGTTTCTATCGCGATGCGTTGGGCATCCCGCTAGAGATCGACGCCCATGGGGATGATCACCATGCAGACTATTCATTCCGTGAGCCCTACTTCCATTTCGCAATCTTCCCTACACGCACAGGCCAGGTTTCAGCCCCAACCCACCTCTCCTTCAACGTGGTCGATTGTCGGGATGCATTTCATCGAGCCGTCGCGGCGGGTGCACCCGTCAAGTTAGAACCTCGTCCAGTGAATTATTCGGGAGGTGGATTGAGCGCTGAGGTTCTCGACCCAGACGGGAACGAAATCGAGTTCTTCCAGTCCGGCTCAACCTGACCGACTACCCATACAGGGCTCCGTGGGACCGACCGATCGTCGAGCTGCCCCGTCGGGTGATCGAGCCTACGTCTTCCGCGGATCAAGCAGAACGGACGGAGCGTAGTGTCGCACAATGTTCATTACCCGAACGCCGACATCTTCTTCGCTTGCTGAGATAGACGTGTCACCGGCGCCACTATCAACTCAGGCGATTGTATACTTGACACGGAATCGTACCTCACTTAGAATGCTTAGGTGAGGACGATTTCGACGATGATCTCTGTGGTTTCTGCGCTTCCTGAGCGGCCTTCTTCAAGTCCGCTACACCCTTCGCGCCGAACACCCTCTTGGCTAGTTCGTCACTCGTCAACTCGTGCGCTGGCTTCTTCTTACGTGGCATAGGGGTACTCCAATGAATCTGATGCAACTGATGAAAGACTTCGACACTGACAAAGAGTGCCGTGACGTGCTGGAAGATTTGCGCTGGCCCGAGGGTGTCGCGTGTCCGCGCTGCGAAGGTAAGAAGATCTACCGCGCAGAGTTCCAGAAGGCTCGCCAGCAATTCGACTGTGCATCATGCGGCTACCAGTTCAGCGTAACAGTCGGGACGATCTTTCAGGACAGCAAACTGCCGTTGCCAACGTGGTTCGCTGCGACGTTCCTGCTCTGCGAAGCGAAGAAGGGCATGAGTTCCAATCAACTCAAGCGCACCCTCGGCGTGTCGTACAAGACGGCTTGGTACTTGTCGCACCGCATCCGTGCCGCGATGAAGGATGCAGCAGCGCCGTTGCTGCAAGGCACCATCGAAGCGGACGAACATTGGGTCGGCGGTCGCCAGAAGGGTGCTGGTAAGGGCAACTGGCGCGACGGTAAGACGATGGTTCTCGGAGCCGTGGCGCGTGGTGGAGAAGTGCGCTTGAAGGTAGATAAGCGCGCCACCAAGAAGGCGATCCACACGTTCCTTACGGCCACCGTTTCGCCAGACGCCGACGCCCTCTACACCGACGAACACGGTGCCTACGTCGGATGGGTAGACGCCGACACGCGGCACGAGCATGTTGTCCACCGCAAGGACGAATGGGTGCGCGGCGAAGTTCACACGAACTCGATTGAAGGCGTCTGGAGCCTCATGAAGCGGTCGGTCATCGGTTCGTACCACCAACTGTCCGAAAAGCATTTGCAATCCTACGTCGATGAAATGGCGTGGCGCTTCAACAACCGCGATAACCCCTATCTGTTCCGTGACACACTCATCCGGTTGATTCGTGCGGAGACGCTGCCGTACCAAGATCTGATTGCTGAGGCGTAAAATACAACTCTCCATCCCCGCTACCCCAATCATGGAACACTGTGAATGAGCGTTCTTGCTTCCTTGTGTGGTTTCCCGCCGTCGCCGAAATGGTGAACGTGTATTTCACCAACGGACTTAGAAAAACCTCCTGTACAGGGCTACCATCAGGCGTAGCAAGCCAGAGATTCACCTTGTTCTTTGTACCGGGCGTTACGCCAATAACCTCATGACCTGCCCCCCGAAAACTGATCCAGTCTAAATGAGCGTCCTCCGGGATAA
>JBBDXD010000004.1:0-50842 GCA_040902535.1 Dehalococcoidia bacterium
GAAGGACCCGGTCGGACTCTCACAATGAGTGGACCAAAGATCGGGGGCAGGTCACGACATCAATCCAGCGTCGCAGCGCCGGACCGCGCGTCACACCCGCGCTCGATACGTAGAGCATGCCGGTCGTCACACGGCCGGTGAAGTCCATGGGACGGGCGTGCGTGTTGTCGAGCGCGTCGTGATAGCGTTCCTTGCCTGAGCGCACGACGAGCTCGTCGTTGAGCACGCCGACGCACATCTTGCCATCGAGCAGAAACGCAATGCCGCCGAACATCCTGCGCTCGGTGATGCCCGCGTGCTGCGCAAGCACCGCACGCACACGGCCGGCCAGCCGCTCATCGTATGCCATCAACGCACCTCATAACGGGAAGCCTTTGCCGCCGCGCAGCCCCTTGAGCGCGCAGATCTCGCCCCAGTGCGACGTTACGTGCCCGAGCACGCCGGAGCCAAGCGTCCATGCGAGCGTCACATGTCCGAATCCCGCCTCGGAGAAATCGATGTCACGCTCAAGATCGGCGGGCGCCAGCGAGGCGAGCCAGGCGTCGGTTTCGTCCGCGACCGCCCGCGCGTACGGACGAACGGCGTCGAGATCCAGGCTCAGGCGCGCGGCCCATGCGCCCCAATCGGCATCGGGCGGCGGCAGTTCGCTGAGGCCCGTTTTTCCGGCCCAGGCGCCCGCGAACAACGGCGAGCCGCCGCGCAGCAGGCCGTTTACGAAGCCATCTTCGCCGGTGACAAGGTGGCCGTACGTAGCGGCGATCGAGTTGCCCTTGCCCGGCGGACGCGCGTGCGCGTCGTCGGCGCTCACGTCCGCCATCGTCGTCTCCAGAAAGGCGCGAGCCTGCTGTAGCTGCTCGCGGATGAATGCAATCGTGTCCATATTTACTCGCTTCCCGCCGTCAAGCTTAGGATGCTTTCCTGGCCGGCAGTAGGTGGCGGCCCAATGCGGCGGTGGGACTCCTGCCACCATCCTGTCAGCGTGACCGCGGCATTGCCTCTATGGAGCCGACTATCTACGGTTGGTACCCGTGCAGGTGAGCTACCAGAGGCGGAGGAATCACATGCCCGACATGCTGCTCAAGGACACGATCGCCAACCTGATGCCCACGGCACAGGCTGATCTTGAGCGGCTCGTGCGGATACCTTCGTGTGCGTTCCCGGGCTTTCCTTCGGAGCCCGTGTACGAGGCAGCGAGGGCGGTCGCCGGGATGCTCGAGACCGCAGGCGTTGGCGATGCACGGCTGCTCGAGATACCGGATGGCTATCCCGCGGTGTATGGCGAGGTCGCAGGCCCACCGGGCGCGCCCACCGTGCTCCTCTACGCGCACTACGACATCCAGCCGCCGGGCAAGGAATCGGCGTGGACATCGCCGCCGTACGAGCCGGCGGTTCGCGACGGGCGGCTCTACGGCCGCGGCGCCGCAGACGACAAGTCCGGCGTCGTCATGCACGTCGCCGCGCTACGGGCGCTCGCCGGGCGGTTGCGCGTCGGCGTCAAGGTGGTGATCGAGGGCGAAGAGGAAACGATGAGTCATTTGGGCGACTACGTCCTAAAGTATCCGTCACTCTTCCGCGCCGACGTCGTGATCTCCGCTGACGCCGGCAACGTGCGCGTCGGCAGGCCGACGCTCACGACGGCGCTGCGCGGCGTCACGAGTTGCAGCGTCGAGGTGCGCACGCTCGCCGGGCCGGTGCACTCCGGCCAGTTCGGCGGACCGGCGCCGGACGCGCTCATCGCACTTTCGCGCATGATCGCGTCGCTGCACGACGATAGAGGCAACGTCGCGATCGAGGGGTTGATCGCCGGCGCGTGGCCGGGTGGCGGAGAGCTTTCCGAAAACGGCTTCCGTCGCGGGGCCGACGTGCTGGAGGGCGTCGAGCTGATCGGCGAGGGCCCGATCGCCGACCGGCTGTGGTCGAAGCCGTCCGTCAACGTGATCGGGATCGATGCGCTCCCGTACGATGGTGCGGCAAACGCACTCGTCCCCGTGGCTAGGGCGCGTGTGAGCCTGGGCACCGCACCCGGCGAGGATGTGCGTCACGCGCTGGAACTGCTGGTGGAACATCTGCGCAAGGCGGCGCCGTGGGGCGTGCAGGTGGAGATCACGCCGGGCGGCGCCGGGCCGGGCTTCGCCGCGAAGACGGACGGACCCGCTTACGCGACGGCGCGACGCGTGCTCGATGATGTCTTCGGCGCGGCGACAATCATGGGCGGCGCGGGCGGCACGATCCCGCTGATGAACGTCTTTCAGCGCGTCTCGCCGGATGCCGAGATCATCACCTGGGGCGCCGAGGACGGCGCTGCGGCAATACACGCTCCGAACGAGAGTGTTGACCTCGGCGAACTGGAACACATGATCCTCGCCGAGGCGATGCTGTTGGAGGCGCTTGGATCGAAGGCATGATGAAAGAGTGAGCACGAAGATGAACAGCCGGGGGCGGCTGTTCTCCACGCTTCGCGTCGCGTGGCTGCGCGCGTTGTGTGTGGTGGTGTTCGGACGCAGTCTTGTATCGGCGGCTTCGAAATACGGCGCGACGGAGGAGATGCCGTCGGCGTAGGATTGGATAGTCCGGAGTTTCAGGAGACGACCATGGCAGTGCACTACGAAGTGAACGGCGAAATCGCCGTCGTCACGATCGACCGGCACGAAGTGCGGAACGCCGTCGATGGACCGACAGCAGCGGAACTCGCCGCTGCGTTCCGCCGCTTCGATGCGGACGACGCGCTGAAGGTCGCCGTGCTCACGGGAGCGCATGGGACGTTTTGCGCGGGCGCCGACCTGAAGGGCGTATCGGACGGCCGCGGCAATCGCGTCAATGCAGACTCAGACGGGCCGATGGGGCCGACGTTCATGCTGCTCTCAAAGCCCGTCATCGCGGCGGTCGAAGGCTTCGCCGTCGCGGGCGGGCTCGAACTGTCGCTGTGGTGCGACCTGCGCGTCGCAGCGCGCGACGCCACGTTCGGCGTGTATTGCCGGCGCTGGGGCGTGCCGCTGGTCGATGGCGGCACGGTGCGCCTCCCGCGGCTGGTCGGGCATAGCCATGCGCTCGACATGATCCTCACAGGACGCGGCGTCTCCGGCGAAGAAGCGCTACGAATGGGACTCGCAAACCGTCTCGTCGAGCCCGGCCAGGCGCTCGATGGCGCATTGCAGCTGGCGCGCGAGTTGTGCGCATTCCCGCAACTGTGCTTGCGCTCAGATCGCATGTCGTCGTATGAGCAGTGGGGCATGCCGGTGCGCGACGCGATCGCGAACGAAACACGCCTCGGTATCGAGACGATCCGGTCGGGCGAGACGCTCGCCGGGGCGCAGCGCTTTGCGTCGGGCAAGGGGCGCCACGGTAAGTTCGACGACATTTGAGTTGTCAGTGGTCAGTCGTCAGTTTCAGTCGCGACGCGATGACGAACGCGCGACCTCGATCGCTGCTGCGGCGGCTAACACGGCAATCACCGGCGCGATGGGGACGTGGTATCGCGGCTCTCCCGCGAACACCGTGTGCAGCGCGACCCAGGCGGCGATCGTCGCCCAGAGCGCCCACCATTCGCGCGTACGCCTCACGAACACGAGCGACGCCGCCGCCAGCCCGAGCATCGCATACCAGTACACGTCGCCGATGAGCACGTACGCATCGCGCCCGCGCTCCAGCGGGGTGCGGCCAAGGCTCTCCGACCAGTCGATCGATGCGGCGGCATCCGATTCGAGCAGGTACAGCACGCGCTTGACCGCCAGCTCCATCTCGCGGCCGGGATGCGCGAGCGCGTAGTCGATCGCCCGTTCGCGGCCGAGGTCGTCGAACAGGAGTTCGCGCTCCTTGAACGAGATGCCCGGCTGCTCGTCCCACAGATCCTGCGGCGGTATCGACGTCCCCGTCGAGTAAGGCGCGTGCGCGAGGCGCAGGTTGTAGCCGAGGTTGTTGTTGATCAGCGTCGGCTCGCCCATGACGGCCTGGTTCCGGATCGCCCATGGCACGACGAACAGCGCGATCGCCGCGGCGACGGGCGCCATCGTACGTACGACGGTGCGCCAGTCGTACGAGCGCACGAGCAGCAGTACGACTGGCACCAGCAGCAATAGCCCCTGCGAACGCACGAACGCCGTCGCGATCAGCGCGATGCCGGCGGCGAAGCACCACGCGACGCTCGAGCGGCCGCCAGCGTGCATCGCCAACGCGAGCGTCGTCGCGACGCCGAGCGTGAACAGCGGCTCGCTGAATGCCGACGCCGTCCAGAAGACGAGCGCCGGCAACAGAGCAAAGAGCGTCGCGGCGAGCAGCCCACAGGCGTCGCCGCGCAGCCGCCGGCCGATGAAGAACACCGGCACGACCGTCAGCGCGCCGGCGATTGCATTGAACGCCTTCGCGACGCCGGGTTCGGCGCCGAAGAGCTTGTAGAACGGGGCGAGCGCGACCGAGAAGCCCGGCGCCCAGAACGCCGTGCCCTCGCTTTGCGGGCCGGCGACGAAGCCCCGCTCATCGACCGCGACGCTGTAGCCGCGCCCCTCGGCGATGTTCGTGGCGGTCGCGTGGTAGTACTGCGGGTCGGACAGCGGCGGGATCACCGTGTCCGTCTCGAGGAGCCAGAGCCCCCGCAGCACCAGCGCAACGACGAAGATCGCGGCAATCGCGAGCACGCTTAGCGGCGGCATGGGGACTCGCCGGCGAGCCGCGAGTACACTGGCAACGTCATCGCTCGTGAGCGCACGCACGAGCGTGATGATAGCCGAGCAGGATGCTACGAGGGCGAGGAGCACCCATGGATGCGACAGCGGAAGCCAACGTCCAGACCGTCATGAGCCTGTATGCGGCGTTTGAAAAGGGCGACGTCGAAGGCATGCTCGTCGCGCTCGATCCCGCGATCGACTGGGAGTTCTACGGCCCAAACACCATCCCTCTCGCCGGCCGCTACCACGGCCACGACGAGGTGCTGCGCTTTATCGGGATGATCGGAGATTCGTTGGACATCCAGAACTTCAGCCCCGACGTCGCGGTCGTCGCCTCGGGCGATGGCGTGGCAGTCACGGGTAAGGAAAGCGGCCTCGCCCGTCCAACGGGCCGTCCATTCGAATCGCACTTCGTGCACATGTTTACGCTCCGCGGCGGCAAGATCGTCGCGGCGCGGGAGTACTACGACACGGCCGCCCTTGTCACGGCGTTCACAGGAGCGGGCGACTGATAGCCGAGTCGCCGCAAACGCAGCACGCGCCGCAATCGACGCTCGAACCGTCGCGCGAGGCCCCGGCATCGCGTCGCGACGTCCTGATCCTCGCGGCCATCGTCGCAGTGGCGGTGGCCGTACGCACGGCGTGGATCGCGTACGTCAACGTGCACCCCTTCGACGGCCGCGCCGACGACACGGTCTTCTACTACGCCTCGGCGCGCGCGCTCGCCGACGCGTTTGAGTATCGCGACCAGTTCGGCAGATTCTCGGCGCACTGGCCGCCCGGCTACGCGCTGACGCTGGCGGCGGCGTTCTTCACGGCAGGTCCGCACCTCGCCGTGGCGAAGGCGCTCAACGTCGCGATCGGGGCCGCGACGTGCGTCCTCGTGTACGCGATCGGCGCGCGCGCGTTCGGACGTGCGGCGGGCCTCCTCGCGGCACTGATCCTCGCGCTGCTGCCCGGCCACGCGTTCTGGTCGACGCTGGTCATGACGGAGACGCTCTTCACGTTCGTCTTCCTACTGTGCCTGTACCTGCTGCTAACATGGACGCTCGATAACCACGACGCGCGCGCATGGCAGCTCGCGACGCTGGGCTTGCTGCTCGGCTACGCGACGTTGATCCGCGCCGAAGCCGTCCTGCTGGCACCGCTGTTCGTGCTGTTGTGGCTCGCCGTGCTGCCCCGCTGGCGCACGCCGCTGCGATACGGCGCGATCGTGTGCGCGGCGTTCGCCGTCGTGCTCGGCGCGTGGACCGTCCGGAATGCCGTCCGATTCGACGACTTCGTGCTGCTGCGGACCGGCGCGCCCGGCGCCGTCTCAAACGCGCTCGATCCGAACTATCTCGACCGACCGGCGCGCTTCACCGCGCCCGCGCCGCCGCTTGAAGACACGCTCGGAAACATCGCACGCCACCCATGGGAGATCGCGCCGCTCGAGCTGAATAAGCTGCGTCACCTCTATCGCAACGACCACGAGGCGGTCGACTGGGCCATGCACGAGCGGCCCCCCATGAGCGAGGCGGAGGCAACGAGGTGGCGACGTGTCGCCGACGTCCCATACGCGGTGCTGATGCTCGCGGCGCTGCTGGCCGCACCGTTATGGCTCCGCGTGCGCGAACGGCCGCGGTTGGTGCTAGCGTTCGGCCTCCTCGCCTGGACGGCGATCGAGATCACGTTCTGGCCGGAGCCGCGCTACCACACGCCGGTGCTACCGCTGCTGAGCGTGTGCGCCGCGGCCGGCGTGGCGTGGTTGGCCGGCACCGTCATCAATCGCACTCGGCGTATCGAACTAAGCCCGGACGACCCCTAACGTCACCTCTCGCCCGTCGACGTTCGCCGTCTCTGCGTGGGCAGCGGCCGGAGGCGGCGCTTGTTCGAGCGCGACCGAGAGCGTCTCCTGGCGCACGTAGTCGCCGAAGCGCTCCATGACGTCGCGTAGGTTGCCGTCGCCGGCGTAGTAGGTGCGGATGCGGTCGGCGATTTCGAAGCCGGCGTCTTTGCGCAGGTTCTGGATGCGGTGCACGATCTCGCGCGCGAGCCCCTCCTGCTCCAGTTCCGGCGTCATCTCCGTCGAGACGATGACCACGACGCCGTCGTCGGACGCGGACGCGAAGCCCTCCTTCTCGCGACCGTTGACGAGCAGCTCGTCCGGCTCCAGCGTCTTGCCGGCGATGTCGACCGTGCGGCCGTCCTGCACGGCGCGGGCGACGTCCGCGAGATCAGCGGCGGGCATCGACTGCAGCGCCTTCGCGATGTCCTGCACCTCGCGACCGTACTTCTGCCCCAGCGCCTTGAGGTTGGGCTTTACCTCGAAGCGCAGGAAGTCCGTCTCGTCGCGAATGATCCGGAGATCCTTGACGTTCAGTTCGTCGAGCAGTTGCGGCGCCAAGTGTTCGAGTGCGTGCTCCTCCATCATCGTCGGCAGCTTCACGAAGAGCTCCGCGACCGGCTGCCGCACCTTGAGTTGCGCCTTCGCGCGGGCGGCGCGGCCGAGCGAGGCGACGCGCATCACAAGCTTCGTCTCGTCCGAGAGCGTGCGGTCGACCTTCGACTGGTCCGCGACGGGCCAGTCAGTGAGGTGCACGCTCTGGGGTTCGGAGGCGTCGAACGAGCGGACGAGGTTTTGGTACATCTCTTCGGCGAGGAACGGCGTGAACGGCGCGAGCAGCCTGGCCGTCGTCAGCAACGCCTCGTACAGCGTCGCGTAAGCCGCCTGCTTGTCGGTGTCGCTCTCAGACTTCCAGAAGCGACGGCGGCTGCGACGCACGTACCAGTTCGACAGGTTTTCGACGAAGCTTTCGAAGCGCTTCGTGGCTGCGAGCGCGTCGAAGTCGTCGAGCGCTGCGGTAACGTCGACGACGAGCTGGTGCAGCTCGGAGAGCAGCCATCGGTCGAGTTCGGTGTAGGGAATTGCTTCTTCGGCTGGTGTGGTGTCAGTACCGTTGATCCGCGCGGGCTGAAAGCCCGCGCTCGATTCGGATAGCGGGGACCAGCCGTCGAGCGTGGCGTACGTCACGAAGAAGGCGTACGTGTTCCAGAGCGTCAGGAACAGGCTGCGGCGCACCTCATCGGCAGGGCCGTATCCGAAGTTGATGTTGTACGCGGGGTTCTGACGGAAGAACATCCACCGCATCACATCGACGCCCATGTTGTCGGCGGCGTCCTCGAACCAGATGGCGTTGCCCTTGCTCTTGTGCATCTCCTCGCCGTGCTCGTCGCGCACCATGGCGTGGCCGAGCACGCAGCGAAACGGCGGTCGATGTTCGAGCGCCGTCGCCATGGTGAGCAGCGAGTAAAACCAGTTGCGAAATTGCCCCGGAAAAGCCTCGGTGATGAAGTCCGCCGGGAACCATTGCTCCCAGTGCGAGCGATCGTGACGATAGTTCAGCGTCGAGAACGGCACGATGCCCGCATCGAGCCACGGGTTGCCGACGTCAGGGATGCGCGACACGGCTTCGCCGCACTTGCCGCACGCGATCTTCACGGCGTCGATCCATGGCTTGTGCGGCGAGTGGCCCTCGAACTGCTCCCAGCCCGCGACAGCGCGCTCCTTGAGTTCCACTTCGCTGCCGATGACCTCGAATGTGCCGCAGTTCGTACAGTCGTAGATCGGCAGCGCGAGGCCGTAGTAGCGCTTCTTCGAGATCATCCAGTCGTCCATGTTCTTCAGCCAGTCGAGCTCCCGCGCCAGGCCGAAGTCGGGGATCCAGCGGATCTCCTTCGTGACCTCGGCGATCTGGTGCCGCAGCTCGTCCATGCTGATGAACCACTCGTCGACCAGACGAAAGATCAGTTCCGTGCCGCATCGCCAGCAGTGCGGATAGCGATGCAAGTACTGCTGCGTGCGATACATCGCGCCCTTCTGGCGAAGGCTGTCGAAGATCGCGTCGCGCGTGGCGTCGTCGGAGACTGAGCGTCCGCTGAGCGCATCGAAGCCTTCGAGGTAGACGCCTTCATCGTCGGTCGGCGCGATGACGGCGAGCCCGAGTTCCTTGCTGAGCGCAAAGTCCTCCTTGCCGCAGCCCGGCGCGATGTGGACGATGCCGGTGCCCTCGTCGTCGGAGACCTCGTCCCACGAGATCACGGTGTGCTCGATGCCCGCTTGAGCAGGCAGCTCATCGAACGGCCCCGAGTACCGCAGTCCGACGAGCGAGGCACCCGTCACTTCGGCGAGCACCTCGTGGTCGCCCTTCAGCGCGGTCTTCGCAGCGCCCTTCGAGACGTAGAGCACGTCTTCGCCCTGCCGCACTTTGAGGTACGTCAGTTCAGGATGCACCGCCGACGCAACGTTGCCGGGCAACGTCCATGGCGTGGTGGTCCAGACGAGCAGTGACTCGCCGGCGCGGTCAAGCAGCGGGAACTTCACGTACACGCTCGCGTGCGTGACCTGCTGGTAGCCCTCAGTGACGATCTCGTGCTCGGAGAGGCCGGTGGCGCAGCGAGGACACCACGGCATGACGTCGTGGCCTTTATAGACGTAGCCCCGCTCGAAGCATGTCTTGAGAAAGTGCCAGATCGTGTAGTTGTTCTCGTCGGAGTTCGTGTAGTACGAGTTGTCCCAGTCCATCCAGTAACCGAGCCGGATCGACTGCTCCGTCTGGATGCCGGCGAAGCGCTGCACGCGCGCCTTGCAGTCGTCGACAAACTTGTCGATGCCGTAGGCGATGATGTCCTTCTTGGATTTGAACCCGTGCTCCTTCTCGACCTCGACCTCGATCCAGAGCCCCTGGCAGTCGAAACCGTTCTGATAGCGCTGCTTCTCACCGAGCATCGTGTGGTAGCGCTGGTAGAGGTCCTTGTACGAGCGTCCCCACGCGTGGTGCACGGCCATCGGGTTGTTGGCCGTGATCGGTCCGTCGATGAACGACCAGCGCCGCTCCGACGCGTCGTTGCGGCTGATGTACTTCTCGATCATGCGCTCCTGCCGCCACCACTCGAGCAGACGCTTCTCCATGTCGACGAAGGATGGTCGCGTGGATACGGGTTGGAGCATTGACTTCATCCTTGATTCGGCGGCTTGCGCGTGCGAACCTCACCCCGCGGCCCCCTCTCCGTCGAACGGAGAGGGGGAGCTTGGGGTGTGAGGTTGGTATTGATGCTGGTGAGTACGCGTTCGATGTCGGTGCGCACTAGATCGTCAGAGACGCGAATCACGCGGTATCCGAGGGACTCGAGGATCTGCTGGCGTTCTTGATCGGCGCTCCTCTGGGACTCGTGGATCCCACCGTCTACTTCGACGATGAGGCGCTCGTCGGAACAGAAGAAGTCAACGACGAACGTCCCGTTAGCGTGCTGGCGACGAAACTTTCGACCATCGACACGTCGTCCACGCAGATGCTGCCACAAGATCTGCTCGCCGGGAGTCGACGATCTCCTCAGGTTGCGCGCGACCTCCAGCATGCGCAGGCGCACGCCATTCGGAACATGCATACGTTCGCGCTGACTTGCCAAGTCTCTGTCCTCGCTTCCCCCTCTTCGCGTGACGGAGAGGGGGTTAGGGGGTGAGGTCCTTCGTCGCCTCGCCCGATTCCATCTCGCGGGACAAACGAAAAACCCGCCCTCTGACACAGTCAGGGACGGGTCGAACGATCGCCCGCGGTACCACCCTGGTTGCCCGCTTGCACAGCGAGCCACCTCATCCGGACGCCAACACGCCCTGCCCTGCTAACGGGGGATTCCGGAGCGGCTTACTTCGCCCGCTGGCGGTTCTGCTGCCCGGCTCGGGAGGGATCTTCGATCGTCGCGTCTGCGTCCGGCTCGCACCGTGCCCGGACTCGCTTGGCAGCGTGTGACGACGTACTCGTCTCCGTCATCGCCTGTGCACGCAGTATAGGAAAGCGGCGTTAACGCGACAAATCAGGGTTTACCCGAACGTCGCGAGGTTCAGATGCGGTCGCTGTTCCAGAAGTGCAGGGGCGCCTGTCGGAATAGCGAGTCGATGCGACGGGCGGCGTCGGCGGGCGGGCGCGGACGCACCAGCTTCGTCGCTCGCCGCTGGCCGAGCAGCGCGGCGAGCGTGCCAGCTTCATCGAGCGCGTACGCGCCGTTGCGGCGGCGGATAGAAACGCTCGCGCCGCTCACGGCGAGCGTCGCCTGTTCGCCGTCCGGTGCGTGCAGCGTGAGCGAAAACGGCTCCCCGCGATGTGTCCGCGCACGGTCACGGATCTGCGGCAGCAGCGCGTCGAGCAGGCGATCGAGCGAGACGACGCGCATCATCATCGGATGCGCGACGTGGTCGATGCCCGTCGACCAGGTGGTCGATGGCAACGAGCGCAGCGCCGTCGCGAGCGCGTGGTCCCCCGGCACCGAGGCCACCAGCGGTGCGCGGAGCGCCTTCGCTCGCCGTCCGGCCGTCGCGAGCAACGGCGCGATCGCCGGGTCGTGCCCGGGCATGTGCTCACCTTCGAGGATCTGATAGTCGTCGGGACGCGATCGAGCGCGAAGGTATGCGACGGGGCGACCCGCCCGCTCGGCAACGACGCATCCAGCGTGATCCTCTCCGAGCCACGTTTGCGCATCACGCCAGATCGATTCGGTGCGGACGATCGCCCCCGACGTTCCGACGGTCGCCGTGCGATAGATGCGCAGCAGCGACGCTACGTCGTCGGGTTCGACCGGCCGGATGGCGTAGATGCCATCTACCGGTGTGGCCGCGGCTTCCTGAGGGCGGACACGGAAACCAGGCTGCTCGACCACGCGAAATCCGACGCGCTCGTAGAAGCTCACGCGGTCCGTGAACAGGTACGCGACCACCATGCCCAGCCGGTGCATCTCCTGTATTGCGTCGTACAGCAGGACGGTCGCGTAGCCGCTGCCCTCGTGCTGTGGCAGCGTGGCGACGGAACCGATGCCCCCGGCGCGCACGGGTGCGCCGCGCACGAGCATCGTCCGCGCAAAGACGCGCACATGTGCGACGATCCGCCCATCGACCTCGGCGACGCGCGCATGGCGCCAGCGGCACGTCGAATCGCGTTCGGTCTGCGCCATGAACAGCTCAATCGGCGTATCGAACGCCGCGTTGAGCACGTCGTAGATCTGGGGGAGGTCGCCGGGGCGAGCGGAGCGGATACGAAGCGCCATCGGCGCGGATCGTAGCACGTCGGTTCCCACGCCCAACTTCCGCCTGTGGCGTCCAGTTGACCCGCCACGCTGCGCTGCGTAAGATCGGTAGGTTAACTCTGGTTATTCGACCTGGCGGGTCGTACCTGCCGGCGGTGAGAGCCGGTCGCCGGGCCGTGGAGCGCACAGGAATGCGCGTCTTGCGGTGCGGCTTTTTTGTCGCCCGCACAGGTCGAGGACGGATGACACAACTCGTCGAAACAGGCATTCCGGATATCCTTCGCCGCGCTGAGCGAGGCGAGCGGTTGTCGCCGCATGACGGCTATCGCCTGCTCAACGCCGACGCTACGGAACTGACGGAGATCATGGCGGCCGCGTCGCGCCTGCGCGATCGTGTCCATGGCCGCACGGTCACGTACTCGCGCAAGGTGTTCATCCCCCTGACGAACCTCTGCCGCCAGAAGTGCGGCTACTGCACCTTCGCCCGCGGCCCGCGCGACCCGATCGCGCACACCATGTCGCCGGACGAAGTGCTCGCCGTCGCGCGGCAGGGCGCGCGGCAGGGTTGCAAGGAGGCGCTGTTCTCGCTCGGCGAGCGCCCCGAAGAGATCTACGACTTCGTCCGCGACGATCTTGCGCGCTACGGTCACACGACCACGTCGTCGTACCTGCGCGAGATGTGCGACCTGGTGCTGCGCGAGACCGGGCTGATGCCGCACGTCAACCAGGGCGTCATGGAAGCCGACGAGATCACTGCGCTGCGCGACGTCAGCGTGTCGATGGGGATGATGCTCGAGACGGTGTCGATGCGGTTGCACGAGAAGGGCATGGCGCACTGGAACTGCCCCGGCAAGATCCCCGAAGAGCGCCTGCGCACGATGCGCTTCGCCGGCGAACAGAAGGTCGCCTGGACGACAGGCATCCTCATTGGGATCGGTGAGACGCGGGAAGAGCGTGTCGACTCGCTGCAGGCGATCCGCGACCTGCACGACGAGTACGGCCACATACAGGAAGTCATCATCCAGAACTTCCGTGTCAAGGAAGACATCGCGATGCGGCACAAGGACGAGCCGAGCGTCTTCGAGATGCTGCGCACCATTGCCACCGCTCGCTTGATGCTCGGCTCAGAGATGAACCTCCAGGCGCCGCCGAACCTGACTCCCGACGCGCACGGTATGTACCTGCTCGCCGGCATCAACGACTGGGGCGGCATCTCGCCGGTCACGAAGGACTTCATCAACCCGGAACGGCCATGGCCCGCGCTTGCCGACTTGCGCGAGACATGCGCCGATGCCGGCTTCGAGCTGCGTGAGCGGCTCGGACTTTATCCGGAATACATTCGAGAGGACACAGGCTTCATACCCGAGGCGTTCCGCCCGGCGATCGGTCGCCTTGCGGACGCGGATGGACTCGTGAAAAGAGAGGAAGAGCGATGGTGAACGGTGACACGAACAGGGCAGAAACCGGCGACAGTGTCGCGTGGTCGCGCGCGATGCCCGTCGAGGGCGAGATCGCGCGAATCCTCGACCGCGCGTTGGATGGCGAAGATATCAACGTCGACGAAGCGACGGCGCTTTTCGGGGCACAGGGCGCGTCGCTCAACGCCGTGATCCTGACGGCTGATGAGCTGCGGCGACGCACCGTCGGTGATGTCGTGACGTACGTGATCAACCGCAACATCAACTTCACGAACGTCTGCATCAAGCACTGCGGATTCTGCGCGTTCAGCCGCGACCACCGCACCGAAGAGGGCTACTTCCTTCCGATGCACGAGGTGATTCGGCGCGCGCGCGAGGCGTATGACCTGGGGGCGCGTGAGATCTGCGTGCAGGCGGGGTTGCCGCCGAAGATGGACGGCTACTACTACGTCGAGCTGACGAAGGCGATCAAGGCCGAGATGCCCGACATGCACATCCACGGCTTCTCGCCCGAAGAAGTGCTCTACGGCTCGATACGCGCCCGCTGTTCGATCGAGGAGTATCTCGTCGCGCTCAAGAACGCCGGCGTCGGCAGCCTGCCCGGAACCTCGGCCGAGATCCTAGACCAGGATGTGCGCGACAAGATCGCGCCCGGGCGTATCACGAAAGATCAGTGGATCGACGTCGTGACGACAGCGCACCGGGCGGGCATCCCGACGACCTCGACGATTATGTACGGCCACATCGAGACGCTGCGGCAGCGCGCCGCGCACATCGTGCTGCTCCGGGACATCCAGCAGGAGACCGGAGGGTTCACGGAGTTCGTGCCGCTGAGCTTCGTGCACAGCGAAGCGCCGATGTACGAGAAGCAACTCATCGAGGGCATCGCGCCCGGCGCGACGGGCGCCGAAGTGATGAAGATGTACGCCGTGTCGCGCATCGTGCTGAACAACTGGATCCCGAACCTGCAGGCATCGTGGGTGAAGGAAGGACCGAAGCTCGCGCAGATGGCACTCAACGCCGGATGCAATGACTTCATGGGCACGCTCATCAACGAGAGCATCTCCACATCGGCGGGCGCGATCTACGGTCAGCGCATGGCACCCCGCGAGATGCGCGACGTCATCCGTGACATCGGACGGATCCCGGCCGAGCGCAACACGTTGTACGGCATCGTCCGCGAGTTCGGCTCAGCGCCCGATGACCATTACGACCCTCTGGACCACGTGATCGGCGAAGGGGACGCGCGATTCGGATCGTACGTCCAACTCGTCGAATCGACGGACTTCAAGTTCGCGGACCATTATCGTCCGGCACAGCCGGCGGCGGCGCCACGCTGAACAGAATGCCGCTCCTCGCGGCGCTGCGCATGGATGCGCGTTCCAGCGGCTAATAGCTCCCGCCGCGAGCTTTGTAGCCGAGTCGCGGTTGACGGCCGCCAGCGTTTGTCGTGCTCTTAACGAGTTTGAAGCACCCTCCTTGCGTCCCGTTCGTCATACTGGATCACGACACAAGGCGGCGGAGGAGGTCGGCGTGCAGTACGGATATCAATACCCGGAGCCTGAGTCCCAGCCACGGCGGCCGCGCTTGGGCGCGACGTTCCTCACGGTCGTCTTGAGCATGATCGTCGGCGGATTGATCGTCGGGGGCGTCACCTGGGCGATCGAGGACGACGGCGGCGGCGGCAGTCCGGCGACCGTCTCCGACAACACCGGCGTGCCGGTCAGCGAAGGCGACGACAATCCGGCAGTCGTGACGACCGATTTCACTGAGTTGTACCAGTCGGTGCGGGATTCGGTCGTGCGGATCACCACGGGTGACGTCGATAGCAGCCCGTTCTCGGTGCCGCAGGAGGGACTCGGATCCGGCGTGGTCATCGACGCCGAGGGCAACATTCTCACAAACTTCCACGTCGTCCGCGGCTTCGAGCAGGTGACGGTCACGTTCGCGGACGGCTCGACTGCCGCCGGCGAGGTCGTCGGGAGCGACCCGGGCAATGACATCGCCATGGTCCAGGTCGACGTCGATCCGGACGTGCTCAGCCCGGCGACGCTCGGCGATTCGAGCGCGGTCCGCATCGGTGAGTCGGTAGCGGCCCTCGGCAATCCGTTCGGCCTCGACGGCTCGTTCACCACCGGCGTCATCAGCGGCACCGGCCGCACGCTGGCTTCGAGCAGCACCGGCCGCCCGATCCGCAACCTGCTTCAGACGGACACGGCCGTGAATCCTGGCAACTCGGGCGGGGCGCTGTTCAACCTTCGCGGTGAGGTCATTGGCATCAACACGGCGATCGAAAATCCCAACGGCACCGGCTTCGTCGGGATCGCGTACGCGGTGCCGATCAACACGCCGAAACGCTTCCTTACCGAACTGATCAGCGGTGAGGGCATCGATCACCCACGGCTCGGCATCTCCGGGCGCACGTTGACGCAGTCCGAAGCGGCGGATCTCAGCGTGCCGCATGGCGTAGCGGTGATCTCCGTCGATCCGGACAGCGCTGCCGACGACGCTGGGCTGCGGCCATCCGAGAACGGCGGCGGCGACGTCATCGTCGAAATAGACGGCCAGGCCATGGAGTCGTTCGAAGACCTCGCCGATTACATCGATTCAAAGAGCACCGGCGACGGCGTGACGCTGAAAGTACACAGGGACGGCGAGGACATCGAGTTGCAGGCGACGCTGCGCTCGTGGGACTCGTCGGCGTAACGAGGCGACATCGCAGGCCGGCCGGTTCCCCGCCACCAACCCGGCCGCTTGCGTTGCGATCAAGGAGGCCCGCCGATCGGATCGGCGGGCCTCTTGCTTGCACAGGCTACGCACACGGCGGTCACGTCCGCGCCGTTGCTCCAGCGATGCCCTCGCCCGAAGGCAGTTCCGCCTCCCAGCCGTCGTACTCGCCCTTCTGCGACAGAGCGAGTTCGTGCAACGACGCGCGTAGCACGCGGATCGCGTCTCCATCGGGTGCGTCCGCGCGCCGCGCCACCACAAGGAGGCCGCTATTCATCGGGGCGTCCAACAGGTCGATGTCGAATCCCTGCTTGACGAGTTGCGCCGCTACGACGCGCGCCTCGTACTCGAGCGCAAAGTAGAGAAAGTGCCGCAACATCAGCGGTCGCGTCATGTCGACGCCGCGCTTGCGCAGTGCGTTGATGGCCACGCCGTCCTTGTCGGTCTTCGGCCTGTTGCGGAACAGATTGAGAATGAAGCCCATAGCCGGCCTCGCGCTCGGATCAATGCGCCGCGATCGTGCGGGGCTTGTAATGAGGTCGCGACGTTTCAAAACTATCGATTGCGCCGCTGTCTTGCAAGGTCAGGCCGATCTCGTCTAGCCCGTTCAGCAGGCTGTGCTTCACAAACGCATCAATGTGGAATCCGCGGACCTCGCTGCCGAAGCGCACGGTCTGGGACTCAAGGTCCACTTCCGCCTCGAATCCCGGCGCGTCTTCGGCCCGCGCGACGATCTGGTCAACGTCAGGCTGCGGCAGGACGACCGTGAGCAGACCGATCTTCGCGCAGTTGTTGCGAAAGATGTCCGCGAACGACGGCGCAATGATCGCGCGCAGTCCCATATCTTGCAGCGCCCACGGCGCGTGCTCACGTGAGGAACCGCACCCGAAGTTCGGGCCGGTCACGAGGATCGGCGAGGAATCATAGCGCCGGTCGTTCGTTACGAATGACGGATCTTTACGCCATTCCTCGAACGCGAACCGTCCGAAGCCGCTCCGCTCGATGCGCTTGAGGTACTTGGCCGGGATGATCTGGTCCGTATCGACGTCGGCACGGTTCAGCGGCATGACTCTGCCGCGAATGTTACGCACGACTTCCATCAGCCGCTCCTCCACTCGCGAATGTCGACGAAGTGCCCTGCGATCGCGGCGGCGGCCGCCATCTGCGGACTGACGAGATGCGTGCGGCCGCCGCGCCCCTGCCGGCCTTCGAAGTTCCGGTTCGAGGTCGATGCGCAACGTTCGCCCGGAAGCAGAATGTCGGGGTTCATGCCAAGGCACATGGAGCAGCCCGCCTCGCGCCACTCGAATCCGGCGTCGACGAATACGCGATCGAGGCCCTCCTGCTCCGCCTGCGCCTTTACCAGCCCCGAACCCGGCACCACCATCGCGTGCACCGTCGGAGCGACGTGCTGTCCGCGCACTACGGCAGCGGCCGCACGCAGGTCTTCGATGCGGGAGTTCGTACACGACCCCAGGAACACGCGGTCGATGCCGATGTCCTGGATGGACGTGCCGGGCTTCAGTTCCATGTACGCCAGCGAGCGCTCCGCCAGTTCGCGTACGCGCTCGTCGTCGAAACTCGCCGGATCGGGCACGCGGCCCGTGACCGGCACACTCTGCGCCGGCGTCGTGCCCCAGGTGACGCACGGCTCAATCTCTTCAGCGCGCAGCGACACGACGGCGTCGAATGTCGCGTCATCGTCCGAGGGGAGGGCTCGCCACTCGTCGAGGGCCTTCTCCCAGTCGGCGCCACGCGGAGCGAACGGGCGGCCTTCCACATACGCGAACGTCGTTTCGTCCGGCGCGACGAGACCGGCGCGCGCGCCCGCCTCGATCGACATGTTGCAGATCGTCATGCGGCCTTCCATGGAAAGCGAGCGAATGGCGTCGCCGCGGTACTCCATGACGTGGCCGATCCCACCCGAAACGCCGATTTTTCTGATGATCGCGAGGATCACGTCCTTCGCGGTCACGCCTTCGTGCAGTTCACCGTCCACGGCGATCGCCATCGTCTTCGGCGTCGCTTGCGCCAGCGTCTGCGTCGCGAGCACGTGTTCTACCTCCGACGTGCCGATGCCGATCGCGAGCGCGCCGAACGCGCCGTGCGTCGACGTGTGACTGTCACCGCAGACGATCGTCATGCCGGGCTGCGTCAGCCCCTGCTCCGGCCCGATGACGTGCACGATGCCCTGTCGCACGTCGCGGACGCCGAACATCGGCACGTCGAACTCCTCACAATTACGCTTGAGCGTCGCGACCTGCAGCGTCGAGAGGGGGTCAGTCCACTCCTGATCCCGGTCGATCGTCGGCACGTTGTGGTCGACGGTCGCGAGCGTCAGTTCGGGGCGGCGCACGCGGCGGCCGGCAATGCGCAGGCTTTCGAAGGCCTGGGCGGACGTGACCTCGTGCACCAGATGCAGATCGACGTAGAGGAGGTCGGGCTTGCCGTCCTCGCGCCGGACGACGTGCTGATCCCAAATTTTCTCGGAGAGTGTCTTCGCCATGTGTGCCTCAGTTCGTGTCGGCGAAATCGTCCAGATGGAGGTACTTCGGCACCGGGAGCCGCTTGCGGCCGGCGGTGAGCAACTCGACGCCGTCCAGCGCGTTTAGCACATCGAACCGGCGGTCGTTGCCGACGATCGCGTCGCTGCCGCTTACGGTGGCGGACGCCGCGACGAGCGCATCGGGCGTCTTCAAGTTGGTGATCGCCCGGATGCCCGCCGCGGCAAGCAACACCTGCTCGCTGATGTCGACGGTGCTCACGCCGGGCTGCTCGTGCGTCAGGCCGCGAATCATCGCCATCTCGCGCATGTCGCCGGAGCGGTACGGCCGCACCAGCAACTCGAGGTGGACGATCCCCGGAAGTTCGACCTGCAACGTACTCTGCGCGGCCATCTCGAGAAGTTTCCTCACCGGCGGGAATCGGCGCGAATCACCCTGCAGAAAGTAGATGCAGCCCGCCGTGTCCAGCGTGATATGCCGCATGCCCTTCAGCGCGACGACGAACTCGCTTACTCCCAACTATCCCGCTCGCGGCGGACGTAGGTATCGATGTCGTCGTCGGTCTTCCATTCGGCAACGTGGGCCATCGAGCCGGCGAGGCGATCGACCCACGCTTGCGGCGTCCGTGGCCGCAGTTCGACGCGGATAGCCTCCCCGACGACCGTGAGATCCAGCTCGTCGCCCGCCTCCAGGCCGAGATGGCGGACCATCGCCACCGGGAGCGTGATCTGGTTCTTGCTGCTGAGGCGCGTCGTGCCGCGCGCTATCGCCGGGTCCTCGTGATCGAGGACGAGATAGGGTGCGCCGATCTCGGCCACGCGCCGCCAGCCGCGCCCGTGTTCCACGGGATACGGTGCGCCCTTTGGGGTAGCATCATTGTCACTCATCGTCTGCCTCCTTGGTCTGCCACCACATTACCAAGAAGGGCTACCCAAAGTAAAGGGCAGCCCTTGTCTGCTTGGCGCGGAGATTATGTCTACGGATTCGTCCTGACTTCGCTGTCGCGCCGTCGCTCGATTGCCATCATGCGGTTCAGCGCATTCATGTACGCCTTGGCCGAAGCGACGATGATGTCCGTATCGGCGCCACGCCCGACGTAGCTCCGCTCCGCGCTCTCGATGCGGATCGTCACCTCGCCCTGGGCGTCGATGCCCTCGGTCACGCTCTTCACGGAGAATTCCGTCAATTCGTTCGGCACATCAATGATGCGGTTGATCGCCCGGTAGACCGCATCGACGGGCCCGGTGCCGAGCGCGGCATCGGAGCGAATCTGGCCGTCCGGCGCGATGAGGCGGACGGTCGCCGTCGGCGTCGCGTGGTCGCCGCACGTCACCTGGACGAAGTCGAGCCGGTAAATTTCGTCGTGCGTCCGCAGCTTGTCCGCGACCAGCGCTTCCAGGTCGCGATCGTCGATCTCCGCTTTCTTGTCCGCCAGATCCTTGAAGGCCAGGAACGCGCGCGACAGCTCTTCGGGCGTCAGCTCGTAGCCCAGCTCTTCGATCCGCGACTTGAATCCGTGCCGCCCGGAGACCTTGCCAAGCACGATCTCCGCGCCGCCCGTCGGCCAGCCGATGTCCTTCGCGTCCATGATCTCGTACGTCTCGCGCATCTTCAGGATGCCATCCTGGTGGATGCCCGACTGATGGCGAAAAGCGTTCGCACCGACGATCGCCTTGTTAGGCTGCGTGCTCATGCCGGTCAGATCCGAGACGAGACGGCTGGTGCGGTACAGCTCCTGAGTCCTGATGTTCGTCTCGACGTCGAAAAAGTCGCGGCGCGTCTTAATCGCCATCGTTACTTCTTCGAGCGCAGCGTTCCCGGCGCGTTCGCCGATGCCATTGATGCACGTTTCGACCTGCCGCGCGCCGGCCTTCACCGCAGCCAGCGAGTTTGCGACAGCAAGCCCCAGGTCGTTGTGGCAATGCACTGAAATACGCGCCTTATCGATGTTAGGCACGTTGTTCATGATGTCGCGAATGAACTCGGCGAACTCCTCCGGCACCGTGTAGCCGACGGTGTCCGGGATGTTCACCGTCGTCGCCCCCGCCTCGATGCACTGCTCTAGCATCCAGTACACATAGTCGCGGTCACTGCGCGTCGCGTCCATCGGGCTGAACTCGACATCGGAGCAATAGGCGGCGGCGCGCGCAACCATGGTCCGCGCCATTTCGAGCACCGTCTCCTTGTCTTTCACGAGTTGGTGCATGATGTGAATGTCGGACGACGACAGGAAGACGTGAATGCGCGGCGCCTCGCCCACCTTCACGGCGTTCCAGCAATCGTCGACCGCTTCGGGGTTCGCGTGCGCCAGTCCGGCGATCTGAGCACTACGCACCTCGCGTGCGATGGTCTGCACCGCCTCGAAGTCGCCGGGCGAGGTGCGGGGGAAGCCCGCCTCGATGACGTCGACGCCCAGCTTGGCGAGCTGGTGTGCGATCTCCAGCTTGTCCGGTGTCGTGAGGGCTACGCCGGGCGACTGCTCGCCATCGCGCAGCGTCGTGTCGAAGATGATGACCTTATCCATGTATCGATGCCTCCGTTCGCCCGAAGCGCGGGCGCAATTCCACAGTGCGCCGGTGGCCCTCCGCCCGCCAGGCGAGCGAGGGCCGCCGAAGTGTGAGCATCGCCTCCCGGTGCAGCGCTGGAGTTGTCGATCGGTCCATCTCTACGCCCACATCCCGATCCCTTATCGGCTCTTCTTCAGCCACGCCATCATGCCGCGCAGTTCGGCGCCCACCTGTTCGATCGGATGCTCGGCGTTCAGCCGCCGCAGGGCGTTGAAGCTCGGACGCCCCGCCTGGTTCTCCAAGATCCATTCGCGCGCGAACGTGCCGTCCTGGATCTGGTCCAGCACCTTGCGCATGTTCTCTTTCACGTGCGCGTCCACGACGACGGGGCCGCGCGTGTAATCTCCGAACTCCGCGGTGTCGCTGATCGAATAGCGCATGTACTCCATGCCGCCCTCGTACATGAGGTCGACGATCAACTTCAGTTCGTGCATGCACTCGAAGTACGCCAGCTCCGGCTGGTAGCCCGCCTCGGTCAGCGTCTCGAAGGCTTTCTTCACGAGCGACGTGACGCCGCCGCAAAGCACGCTCTGCTCTCCGAACAGGTCGGTCTCCGTCTCCTCCTTGAAGGTCGTCTCCAGCACGCCGCTGCGCGTGGCGCCGATGCCCTTCGCGTAGGCGAGCGCGATCTGGCGCGCGTTCTCGGTGGCGTTCTGGTGCACCGCGAAGAGCGCCGGCACGCCGCCACCCTCGACGTAGACGCGCCTTACCAGGTGGCCCGGACCTTTCGGCGCGACCATCGTCACGTCGACGTCGTCGGGCGCCGTCACCTGGCCGTAGTGAACGTTGAAGCCGTGCGCCCACATCACCATGTTGCCCGGCTTCAAGCCGTCGGCGATAGCGCCGTAGTACACCTCGCGCGCGACCTGGTCGGGCGTGAGGATCATGATGATGTCGGACTGCTCGGCAACTTCGCGCACCGAGCCGACGCGCAGCCCTGAGTCCTCGACGGCCTTCCACGACTTCGAGCCGGGATACAGGCCGACGGCGACGTCGAGGCCGCTGTCCTTGAGGTTCAGCGCGTGCGCGTGCCCCTGGCTCCCGAAGCCGATGACGCCGATCTTCTTCCCGTGCAGGACGGCGAGGTCGGCATCCTTGTCGTAATACATCTCAGGCATGTGTCCGTGTCTTCCCGTGTTGTTCGCTCGATGCGAGTCTGTGGCCTCTGACTAAATCAGGCTCCCGACCTTCGGCTTGCCTTCGCCCGCCGACCGGTGCGGGCGCTGCTCCGCGCCGTCCGTCGGCGGCGCCTTCACCGTCGTTGTGCCGCCGCGGACCATCGCCACGCGGCCAGTGCGCACCAATTCCTTCAGCCCGAACGGCGACAGCATCGCGACGATGGCGTCGATCTTGTCCTCCGTGCCCGTGGCTTCGATCACCAGCGAGTCGGATCCGACATCGACGATCTTCGCGCGGAAGACGTCCACGATCTCGATGATCGAACCGCGGGTTTCCTTCGTCGCGCCGACTTTGACGAGCGCCAATTCGCGCGCCACGACCTGCTCCGACGTGACGTCGGTGATCTTCACCACCTCGATCACTTTGTAGAGCTGCTTCGTCACCTGCTCGATGTCGTTCGAGGCGCCATCGACGGTAAACGTCATCCGCGAGAGCCCGGGGATCTCGCTGTGCCCGACGGTCAGGCTCTCGATGTTGAACGCCCGCTGGCGCCACTTGCTGGCGATCTTGTTCAGGACGCCGGGGCGGTCCTGCACCAGCGCCACGATCGTGTGCAGTCGTCGGTTGCTCATCGCGCGTACTCCGGCTGATTCACGGGCGGTTGATCGATCGTCTCAGAAAGGCTGACGCCGGGCGGCATCATCGGGAAGCAGTCCTCCGCTTCTTCCACCTGGAAGTCGATGAGGACGGCGCCCGGGTGCTGCAGTGCCGCCTCGATGGTCGATTCGACCATCGACTTCTCGCTCACCCTGAGGCCGACCATGCCCATCGCCTCCGCCAGCTTCACAAAGTCAGGCTGGAACATGCGGACCGACTGCTTGTTGCCGTCGTAGTAGTGGTCCTGCCACTGGCGCACCATGCCCAGGTAGTTGTTGTTGATGATGGCGAACTTCACCGGCAACTCGTACTCGGTGCAGAGCGCCAGCTCTTCCATCGTCATCTGGAAGCCGCCGTCGCCGCAGAACGACCACACCGTCGACTGCGGCTTCGCCACCTGGATGCCGATCGCCGCCGGCACTTCGAAGCCCATCGTGCCGAGTCCGCCCGACGTCACGAACGAATACGGGTTGTCGCCCCAGAAGTACTGCGCCGCCCACATCTGGTGTTGCCCGACGCCCGTCGCGTAGTACGCCTGCGGCCCCGACAGATCGTAGATCTTCTTGATCACGTACTGCGGCAGGATCTTGTCCGTCTCCGGGATCGCGATCGAAGGGTGGTCGCGGCGGATGTCATCGATCCACCGTCGCCACGCGTCGTGGCGCGCCGGGCTGACGTGCGGGATTAACTGCTGCATCACCGTCTTCACATCGCCGACGATCGGCACCGCCGTCTTCACGTTCTTCGAGATCTCCGCCGGGTCGATGTCGATGTGGATGATCCTGGCTTTCGGCGCGAACTCCTTGAGCGCGCCGGTCACGCGGTCGTCGAACCGCATGCCGATGCCGATCAGGACGTCGGCTTCCTGGATCGCCATGTTGTTCCAGTACATGCCGTGCATGCCCGGCATGCCCATGTTCAGTTCGTGCGACCCGGGGAACCCGCCCAGGCCGAGCAGCGTCGTGATGACGGGTATCTGCGCCTTCTCCGCAAGCTCCTTCAGCTCTTCGGCCGCCCGCGCGATGACCACGCCGTGTCCGGCGAGGATCAGCGGCCGCTCCGCCTCGTCGATGAGTTGCGCGGCTTTCTTCACCTGCTGCGGGTGACCGGTCGTGGTCGGCTGGTAGCCGGGCAGGTCGACGCTATCGGGGTAATTGAACTCCGCGAGTTGCTGTTGCACGTCGCGTGGGATGTCGACGAGCACCGGGCCCGGCCGCCCTGTCGTCGCGATGTGGAACGCCTCGGCGATCGCCGGCGCGATCTGCTCGACGTCGAGCACCAGTTCGTTGTGCTTGACGATCGGGATCGTGATGCCGGTGATGTCTGCTTCCTGGAAGCCATCGCGGCCGAGCAGCCACGAGACGACGGCGCCCGTGATGCAGACCAACGGCACGGAGTCCATCCACGCATTCGCGATGCCCGTCACCAGGTTGGTCGCGCCGGGTCCCGACGTCGCCCAGACGACGCCGGCCTTGCCGCTCACGCGTGCGTACGCGTCGGCGGCATGTGCTGCCGCCTGCTCGTGACGGACGAGGATGTGCTTGATGTCGGGATACTTCTTCAGCGCGTCGTACATCGGGAGGTTGGCGCCGCCGGGGTAGCCGAAGATGACGTCGACTCCCTCCTTGCGAAGGCACTCCATGATGATCTCTGCGCCCTTGATCTTGGTCATTTTGCTCTCCTGCACGCCCGCTCGCGCGGGATCAGTGTGCGCCGGTTGACTGGTTAGAATCGCCTTCCTGTCGCGCGCAGGGCGGACCGAAGGCTGTTAAAGCGGGAGGGCCAGCAGTACGAGCGGAAGCAGCGCGCTCGAAGGGCGGCCCGGGGAGGGCTGTACGACGCGGCCGCGTGACGTCCACGTGGCGTGGAGTGCCGCGGCCGAGGAAACCTCCTGGGGAACCGATCCGTACGTCTTCATGTGCTCCTGGTGGCCGTTCGCGGACTAACAAAAAACCCGCCCACAAAGGGGCGGGATTGCGGCCCGCGGTGCCACCCTTCTTCTCGCCCGAAGGCGAGCGCTCGAGGCGGTGTAACGGCCGCTACCCCGGACAGGGCTACTGCTTCACCCCGTCGGCTCCGCGCCGAGTTCGGTCCGCTCTTGCCGCCGGTCTCGCACCATCACCGGCTCGCTCTGGGGCTGACTTCGGACCTACTGGTGCGCTTCTACGCCAGTATCGGGCCGGAGTATATCGAGCGCATAACGAAGGTGTCAAACTGGTCGGCTGGTGGCTGGTCACTGGTGACTGGTGGCTCAGGCGGCTGGTAACGAGGAGCGGCTCGCTGCGGGAGCCGCGTCTCCTTCGTCCGCCTTCCCGAACGCCCGGGCGTCAGTCCGCCGAAGGGAGCACCTTGGGCTGCATGAGTTCCATGGGCTCGTTGTTGTACTTGAGGTCGAGTGCGCCGGGCTTGATGCACAGCACTTCAACCGCACCATCGCCCGATGCGTAGCGCTTGCCCAGCGCGACCTCGCCGCCGCCGTTGGAGCCGTCCGCCGGCGGCCCGGCTTCCTTGATGTTCAGCGGCGTGTCGCCGTCCTGGAGCGCGCCATCGCCGCCCTTCGTCACGATCAGTTCCGCACCGCTCGCCGCGATGTAGCGCTTGCCGACCTGTGCTGGCATCGTCATCCCTCCGTCTTGTATCAAACGCGAGGACGCGTCCTGTGACTGAACGCGTCCTGCGACATGAGTCTAGATTCAGCCGTTTCGGCGCGTCAAGCCGCTACGGCACCACCGGATCTGTCGTCACGGGATCCTCGGCGCCGCTGCCTTCCCCTGCGGCGTCGCCGCTCTGGTCCGCCGTGCCTGCCGTCAGCACGCCCTCCATGTTGGGGTGCACCTCGCAGTAGTAGAAATAGTCTCCGACCGCCAGCGGCCCGAAGTTCAGCGTCTGCGTCACCGGCCCGTTCTCAATGTCCGTGCGCACGATCTCGTCGCCGCCCGGCTCCGCGCCCTCGAAGAAGACGATGTTGTGCGCGATGCCGTCGTCCTGGTTGTCGACCGTCAGCGTCAGCGGTCCGTCCGGCAGCGCGAACAACTGCGTCTTGTTCCAGGCGGTGCCCGAAGCAACGATCGTCAGTTCAGCCGAAGGCGGCTCGGGCGCCGCCGTCGGTACCGCCGACGCCGTCTGTCCGCACGCTCGTTCGGTGATCGCCGGCGGGTCCGGCGGCACCGGCGGTTCCACGACGAACGTGCCCGCTTCGTGCGGCGCCGGGTCGGTCGTCCCGAGTCCCCGCTCGACCGTCACGACGCCCGTCTCCGCGTCGACCGATAGGACGAGCATCAGTTCTTCGGCCATTTGCAGCCGCAACCCCTCGCCCGTCGCCTCGGCGGGGTTCACGACCGGTGACGTCAGCGTGAGTTCGGTAGCATTCGCGTCGATCGATTCGGCCAGGTGCAATTCGTCCTGCGTGTCGGGGCTGTGCAGGTCGAACTCGGGCACGCCCTCGAAGGCGTAGATCTCGGCGATCTCCCAGGCGTTCTCAGGTTCGGCTTCTTCCTCTTCCTCGCCGTTCTCTTCGGAGCCTTCCGCCGCCTCTGCCGCCGCCTTCGCCAGTTCTTCCTCGTGGACGGCCTGCGTAATGAAGGTGGTGAGTTGCTTGATCTGCTCCTCGTTGAGCGTGCCGCCCTGTGATTGACCCCACGTCGGCATCGCGCGCCCGACGCGTCCGCAAGTGATCGTGTCGAACACGAGGTCGTAGGCCTGCGTCAGGAGTGCCGTTTCGAATCCGTCCTCGCCGACGCCGCGCAGGTCGGGGCGATTCAGCGGCGGCGCCGCGCGCAACCGGTTGCTGGCACCGCCGCCCTCGCCTGTGTTCCCGTGGCAGACGCGGCAATTCTGCGCGTACAGCCAGGCGCCGCGTTCGATCGTCGCTTCGAGCTGGCGGTCGCGAGCGGACGATGCGCGGTCAGGGTCGATCAGCCAGTATGCGCCTGTCAGCACGACGGAGGCGAACACCATCAGGAGCATGATGTTGATCTGCTTGTTGGTGTTCATGCGGGCATCACACCGCGAGACGCGTTGTCGATGCCGCCGGGTGTGATGTTACCCGTGTTCACGGTGATGTTGCCACCGTCGACCGTCAGAGCAAACGTGTCCATGGAACGCGGTGCGGGCCCGAAGACGCGGACGCCGGCATCGCTATACGTCGATCCGTGGCAGGGACAGAGGAACCAGCCTGCATAACGCTGCCCGTTGCGCGGATCCTCGCGCGAGTAGTCAGCGCGATACGGCACCGTGCACCCCAGGTGCGGGCACTTCTGGTACAGCGCCAGGATCGCGCCCTCCTGCCCGCCGTTGCGTTCGGCCTGCGTCGCATCGAGCCGCACGATCCAGACCTTCGCCTCGACGTTCTTGAATTTCTGCCCCGGCTCGATTTGATCCACCGTGCCGACGAAGATCGAGCCGCCAAAGCCCTTCACGTTGCGCGGATAGAGCGAGTTGACGACCGTCGCGGCGATGCCTACCAGTGCCGCGCCCATGCCCGCCCAGAAGCCGATGAGCACGACGTTGCGTCGCGACACCTTCGGAAAGATCGGCGTGCTGACCGGCGCGGGCTGCGCGATCACGACGGCGTGGCCGCCGGCCCCTGCCGCCACCGGCTGCGCGGCTCGGCGCGCCGGCGCCTTCTCCTGTTGCTCTTGCTGTTCCGTCTCGTCGTCAGCCATGCATCTCGTTCCCGGATCGTCGGTCGATGAGTACGTATGGTGCGTCCGGCGGCGGCTCATAGTTGCGGATCGCCGGGTTGCCTTCCAGGTTCGGCACCTTCCAGAACGGCACGAGCTGTTGCCCTTCGCCGCGGAACGCCACGCCGATGATCGTCAGTGCGAAGTACACCAGGATGAAGCCGGTGAAAAACGCGATCACAGCGTCACGCGTCGTATGCGCCCAACCTAGCTTGAACAGGATCCCGATCATGAGCGCGATCAAGAGGATGATCGTGACGCTCGGCATCACGTACTCGGCCGTGATCGCCGGGATGTCGAGGTGCGCGTCGTACGGATACGCCATCGCTCTGAGCCATCCCGGCATCCATGAATCGACGGGGTCCTCCCACTGGAAGATCCACGTGCCATTCAAGGGTAAGGGGACGTTCTGGAAGTCCTGCGGCCAATCGAGATGACCGTCGTGCGGACCGCTGCCGGGCTGGAAGGGCACCGGCATGCTCCACTCCCACGTATCGCGCACGGCGACGCGGTTCTCCAGGAACGCGAAGTCCCAGACGACGCGAGCGGCGTCACCGCCGGGCCAATCTTCGAAGAACAGCGTGCCTTTCTCGCCCGGCCACTCGATCATGTCGTCGCCGGACTGCGTGCCCGGGATGAGGTACGGCAAGCGCTCGTACACGCGCACGTGCGCGCCGTCGTCCCAGAGGACGGTCCACGTCACCCATACGGATGCCCATACGAAGGCGAACGTCGTAATGCGGACGGCGTACTTCGTCCCGAACCACGACCCCTGGCCATCGTTGTCGCGGTCGATGTACGGGATCGCGAAAAGCGCGACCAGCAGAAGCGTCGGGACGATCACGCCCGCAAGCCCGGGGTCCATGTGCAGGAGCAGTTCCTGCAGGTTCATGAAGTACCAGGGCGCCTTCGAGGGGTTCGGCGTGATATCGGCATTGGCGCGGTTGAGCAACGGCGCATTGACGAACGTCGAGAGGATGACGAACGAAATCGTGAAGAGGACAGCACAGATGAACTCAACGAAGACCAAGTCTGGCCAAACAAGGAGTTCTTGATCCCGGTCGCGGCGTTGCCGTACCGTCTCGCGGGCGCCGGCTGCAGGGGTAGCTACCGCCATCTTCCCGTTACCTCACTAGAGCGGACGGGCGAGCCCGCCATCGCGCCTGATCCGCCAGAAGTGCACCGACATGAAGATCGCGGCAAGCAATGGCAACGCGATCACGTGCAGCGTGTAGAAGCGGATGAGCGCCGCATCGCCGACCTCGAAGCCGCCAATCATCACGAAGCGCGTCTCACTGCCCAGCACCGGCGCCGTGCCGGCGATGTTCGTACCGACGGTGATCGCCCAGAGCGCCAGTTGATCCCAGGGAAGCAGATAGCCCGTAAACGAGAGCAACAGTGTCAGCACCAGCAAGATCACGCCGACCACCCAGTTGAACTCACGTGGCGGCTTGTACGCGCCCATGTAGAAGACGCGCATCATGTGCAACAAGACCGTCAGCACCATGCCGTGTGCCATCCAGCGGTGCAGGTTGCGGATCAGCATGCCGAAGCGCACGTTCGTCTCCAGCGCCTGCATATCCGTGTACGCGCGGTCGACGGACGGCACGTAGTAGAACATCAACATGACGCCGGTGACGGTGAGCCCCAAAAACATGAAGAAGCTCAGTCCGCCCAGGCAGTACGTGTGCGTGATCTTGACGTGCGTCTTGTGAATGCGCGTCGGGTGCAGGTGCAAGAAGACGTTCGTGGCGATGGCGAGCATCTGGTTGCGCGGCGTGTTCGGGTATCCCGAACGAAACACCGATCGCCAGACGTAATTGTGGAAGAGCTTGTCGTAGAGGAAATCGCCCAGGCCCGGGCCCTTTGGCTGCTCCGTGCGCGCCATTCCGAACCTCCCGGCCCTAGCGGGACCACCAGGCGCCGAACGCGATCATAAGGCCGAACGAAATCGCCATGGCCAGGAGCACGAACACGAGCTCCTCGTAGTCCTTGCCAACGAACCCTTCGATCGCGAGGGACAACATGGAGACTCCAGCGGTGCCGCCCGGACCAGGCTCAGCTCTGCGCGACAAGCCCGGCGCGAGTGCCATTTGTGAATCCCGTATCAAACGGGAATCTAGCATCGGCCCCTACTAGTGTCAAGGCAATTTGAATCCAGCGCGCGCCTTAACGCGGCTCTGCAACGTCGGTTCGAGCCCGTCCTCAATGTCCTCGCCAAGGGAAGATCAGGGGAGGATCGGCAGGCCCCTCAGGCGCGTAAACGCACCCCTGCTTCGATCAGCTTGCGGCGGCACACGGCCCGAATGGCTCGTTCACGAGCCGCTCGCGCGCCGTGATGTGAAACTCGCCGATGATCTGCGACAGGATCGGCGTCGCCGCCGAGAAGGCGTAGCCAACGTTCACTTCGATCGCGTCGCACTGCTCCCCCGGGCTATCGTCGAGGGCCGGGTTCGCGTAGGCGGGATAGTCCCAGCTTCTGAAGCCCACCGTCAGGTCGCCCGCCGGATTGTTCAAGCCCTCGGTCTGCGTGCGCGCCACGTGCTCGATGCACGCCTCGCGCGTTGGCGATGCGATGTTGCAGTCGGCGCGGCCCGTGACGCCGTAGCGCGCGCCCTCGCGTGCGGCGTGCTGGATCGTCACCCACGACTGGTACAGGCGCGCCATGTCGATGAATCCAAAAACCAGCAGGAAGAAGATCGGCGCCACGAGCGCGAACTCGGCCAGCGTCTGCCCTCGCTCGCGGCGGCGGCGTCTTCGGCTGCTTCGGACGTTCGTTTGCATCATCTTCCTACTCAATCAGCCGGAACGCGATGGCGTGCGCGATGTCTTCGAAGACCGCCGGCAGGTCTTCTGCCGTCGGTACGCGGTAGAAGTGGTCGTTCGTGTTCAGTGTCGACGATGCGATGCACTTCACAGCCTCTGGTCAGCCGTCGTGTCGGGATCGTTGTTCCCGATTTGGCCGCCGTTCGAGTCCGTCTTGCATTGATCCGCGGTGTACACGGTGTTGTTGTTGGAGGATCCGCACGCGCCGAACGCCACGACGTAAATCTCGATGTCCTGATTCTTCAGCGTGACGGCGAGATCGCGCGTCTTGCGATCCAACGATCGCTCGCGCGTCTCTGAGTTCGAGCCCGGGTTGGAACTCGATGCCGAACCGGAGTTAGCCGCCGAGCAGCCGGTGCCGACGAAGGCATCGGAAGACGTGAAGTTGCTTTCCGGCCGGCCGGCAGGTCGTCGGCGGCGTTCCCTCGCTGCTCGAATAGGAAGCGCTGTTGTAGGTGTTGTCGCCGTCCGTCAGGATCACGATCGAGTTGAGCGTATTGCTCGCTGTCTGGGCGTTCGGCCCGTCGAACATCTCCTGCGCCTTGTACAGCGCCAGACAGACGTTCGTGCCCGTGCCGCCGATCGCCGTAGTGTCGTCGATCGCGCCTACGATGTCGTTCAGGTCGACGGTGAGGTCTTCGAGCATGTTGTCGGTGACGCAGCCGCTGTGCGTGCGTGGCGGGTTATGGCAGCCACGAAACGGCGTATAGCCGACCTGCGTGAAGCCGCTTGCATCGGCCAGGAAGAAGTCAGCGAAGCCTTCGGCTGCGTCCTTCGCTTCCTTAATAGGGCAGCCGGAGTTGCTGTCGGAGCTGTTGCACGGACTCGCCCCCATGCTTCCGGTCGAGTCGACGAGCAGCACCGTATCGGCGGGGACGATCCCGAAGCCGGCCGCCGCGCTCGCCGTGATGTCCAGGTCCTCGAACCCGACGATGCGCATGAATAGCATGCCCACGTTGCGCGTGCCTTCGACGCGGAATTGATTCTCACTCGCCGCCGGGAAGCTGAGCGTCGCATCGGACTGGTTCTCCGTCATGTAGGCTGTCGCGCGCGTCTGCGCGTCAGCGATATCCGGCAACTCCAGCACGCCGGCGAGCGCGGCCGCGTCCAGAGCGCGCGTCAGTTCGGCGCGCGCCACGTACACCCGTCCCGCATCGATCGCCAGTCCCGTCATCGCCATAAATGTGACGAGGAGCATGACGAACATCGGGAGCACTTGTCCCCGTTCACTGCGCAGGTGGCGCACGATGCGCAACATCTCGGTACTCCTTCCGCCGCTCAGTTCGTCGACGGCGGGAACGCCCGCATCGCGGTTGCGCTGCAGATCCGGAGCGTGTCCGGAACGATGAGCGGAACATCAAGCAGGGGTTCGTAGTCGTTGCACACTTCGACCTTGACGGCGTTAACGCCATCGATCTGGTTGTGTGTAACGGCGATATCAGTAAGGGGGTTGATCGGGTTTCGGAGACGCTCGGTCTCGATCACCACGAGGTTCTTGATCTCGTCGTCGGTCGCCAACCCCTTGGAGCCGAGGCGGGCGCCGTCGCGTGCCGTCGAGATCACGGTCACGTACGCGTTCATGGCGTTCGTCACTTCGACGACGCCGATGATGAGGACGAGGAAAATGGGCAGCAGAAAGCCCATCTCAACGAGCGTCTGTCCGCGCTCGCTGTGGCGGCTCCGCTTACGCCGGAAAGCGTTCGCGATGACTCTCCCCATCAAGAGTCTTCCGATCTTTGCATCACCGGACCTTCCCCGGCGCTGCTGCATCGGCCCCGGTACCGGTGCCGATATGACGGGAACCGCGCTCGCTCAGTTATGTGAAGTACCAAACGGCTGAGGTCGGGTATGCCGGAGCGTCGGATCCATCCTTGCCGGCGGTCTCTCCCTAGGTGATCTATCGGCCGTACAGGGTCCCTTCTGTACGTCCCCGGACTCCGGCTCAAACGCGGCGGCAGGGGCTTTCGTTGCACGCCCGCGAGTGGAGGGAGCCTAAGCGAGCAGGTGCTCCAGGATGCGGCCCATCTCGACCTCATCCTTACCGGGCATCGTGATGATCGGCAGGTCCATGCCGAGCGCCCGCCGCTCGTCGATCTCCGCCTTGCACTTCTCGAGCGGACCTACGACTGCTGTCTGATCCAGCATGCGGTCGGAGACCGCCTCGGCGGCGCCGCGCGCGTCTCGATTCGCCCAGGCCGCCCGGATCTTCTCCACCTCATCTCCGAAGCCGTTGCGGGTCAGCATCTCGTAGTAGAAGGTACCCATGCGGCCGACGTAAAACGCGATCGGCCCGCGGGCCTGCGACAGTATCGATGCCTCATCGCCCGCTTCGGTGAGCTGCATGACGAGCGCGGGAGCGACCGTGAGGTCGGCGCGTGTTTTGCCGGCCTTTGTCGCGCCCTGCATCAAGAGGTCGATGCCCTGCTTGATCTTGTCCTTGGGCCAGTAGATGGGAATCCAGCCATCCGCGATTTCGCCGGTCTGCACCATGCTCTTCGGAGTTATCGAGGCTATATAGGTCGGAATGTGGTCGCGCAGCGTCGGGAACTGCATCGTGAAGCCCCGCTCGAACTTGAAGATCTGGCCATCGTACATGAGCTTCTCGCGCTGCATGATCATGTTCAGGATCTCGATGTATTCGCGCAGACGCGTCGCCGGCTTCTCGAACTTCACGCCGTGCCAGTGCTCGACGACGTTCGCGCCCGAACTCCCCAGCCCGATGATCGCCCGCCCGCCGGAGAGCTCGTCCAGCGTCCCGAACGTCATCGCCAGCATGGCCGGCGTGCGGCTGAATACGTTGACGATGGCGGTACCGAGTTGAATCTTCTTCGTGTTCAATGCAAGCTGCGTCAGGATGCTGAACGCATCTCGCCCCCACGCCTCCGCGACCCAGGCGGATTCGACACCCAGATCGTCGGCCACCTGCACACGCTTGATGATGTCCTCCCGCTCTTGAGGGCTTCCGGCGAACCCGATCTGCAACCCGATGCGCTGCGGCATGGCATCTTCTCCTGTGCTGCACACTTGACCGGCGCATGATCAATCCCGTCGCACCAGGGGTCAAACCGTCACCTCGCCAGGGCGCCGTCGTCGAAGTCCACTTGCTACGATTGCCTTCATGCGCATACAGGTCGTGCCAGACGAACAATCACTCGCCCGCCTCGCCGCCGATGCGATTTGCGGTGCGGTCGGCGCCGCGCCATACGCGCTGATCGCGCTGCCCACCGGCATGACGCCGATTCACGCCTACGCGGAAGTCACGGCGCGCGTGGCCCGCGGCGATGCCGACCTGAGCGGCGCCACGGTCTATGCCGTCGACGAGTTCGTCGGCGTGACAGCCGCGACGCCCGGCTCCAACACCGTGTTTTATCGCGACCACCTCACGTTTCCGCTCCGCGCGCTGCGCGTCCCCAATCCGTCGGCAGACGATCCGGATGCGCACATCCGCGACTTCGCGCGTGCGATCGTGACCGCTGGCGGCATCGATTTCTGCTTGCTCGGGGTCGGCACAAACGGACACGTCGCCTTCAACGAGCCGGGTTCGACGCGTGATTCGCACGCGCGCACCGTCGACCTCGCGCCGGCGTCGCGAGAAGTGCACGCGGCGACGTTCGGATCGATAGACGCGGTGCCCGACCGCGGCATGACGCTCGGCATGTCTGATCTCCTCGCGGCGCGCGCCGTGCTGGTGCTCGCGAGCGGCGCCCACAAAGCGGCGATCGTCCGGGACGCGATCGAAGGTCCCGAAACAGAAGACGTACCGGCTTCGCTGCTGCGATCGCACGCGGATCTCACGTGGGTGCTCGACGAGGCCGCGACCTCGCAGCTCAGTCGCCGCTGACCGGTGTGCCCGCGCCATGATCAGGCGCACCCGGTGCATGACGCTGCGCCACGCCGTTCACCAGCAGCATCCCGACGATGATGAGCGCAAGCCCGACGAACAGGTTCACGCTAATCTGCTCGTCGAGCACGGCCCAACCCATGACGGTCGCAACGAGCGGAATCAGATAGCTCACCAGCGAGATCGATGTCGCCGACATGCGCTGCACCAGCGTAAAGAAGATCACGTACGCAAGGCCCGATGACAGCGCCCCCAGCCCGATCCACGAAAGGGAAGCCTGCGCCGAGATCGAAAGGTCCGGAGATCCATCGATCGCCAGCGCGAGGGGGACGGCGATCAGCGCGCCAAAGATCATCTGGCCACTTGCGAGCGAAATCGCATCGCCTTGCAGCTTCTGGCGCGCGATGACGGTTGAGACCGCATAGCCCGCCGATCCGCCAAGCACAGCCAGGTCGCCAAGGGCGTCCGAGCTGGTGATATCGGCAAGGTCAGGCCCGATCAGCACAACCGCGCCCAGGAAGCCGACCACGACGCCCAGCGCGCGGTCTGGCGCCGGACGCTCTGTGCCAGCGGCCGCCGCGATGGCAAAGGTCATCAGCGGCATCGTCGCGTTGAGCGTGGCGGCCAGGCTGCTCGCAATGTGCTGCTGCGCCCACGTGATCAGCGTGAACGGCACCAGGTTATTGAGCACCGCCAGCACCAGCAGCACGCCCCAGGCCGACGGCGGCGGCAGCGAGCGGCGAAAGAGCACGACCGCCGCGCCGAGGAGCACCGCCGACAGCAGCAGGCGCCCGGCGACGATCGTGAACGGATCCACCTCGTCGACCACAACGTCGTTCATCGTGAACGCCGAACCCCAGATGACGCTCAGCGCGACGAGTGGGAGGGCGTCCGCTGCCTTCAATCGTCTCTCCGCCCTACCATCCGCCACAGCCGCGTATCATCGCATTGTGAGCGATTCGCGATGACTCCAACACCTGCCAACCGTATCAGCGGCCTCTACGTGATCGTCGACCCGGACGCCTGTGGCGGACGCAGCGCCTTCGATGTGGCGGAGGCCGCGGTGGCCGGCGGCGCCACGATGATCCAATGGCGAGACAAACGGCGCGACAAGGGCGATCAACTCGCCGAGGTGCGCGCAATCGCCGCCCTCTGCCGCGAGAAGGGCGCGACTTTCATCGTCAACGATCACGCTGACCTGGCGATGGCCGCCGGAGCCGACGGCGTCCACCTCGGTCAACACGACCTGCCGATCGCTGCCGTCCGCCCGATCGTGCGGGCTGACATGATCGTCGGCATTTCGACGAATAACGTCGACGAAGCGCGCGCGGCCGCGACGGATGGCGCCGCTTACATCGCAGTAGGCGCCATGTTCTCAACATCGTCGAAGGACGACACACGGCCGGCGGGACTCGAACGGCTGGTTGAAATCAAGGCAGCCGTCGACGTCCCCGTTGTCGCGATCGGCGGCATCAAAGCATCGAACATCACGTCCGTCATTGGGGCCGGCGCTGATGCCGTCGCCGTAATCAGCGCCGTTTGCGGCGCGCCCGATCCGCGCGCGGCGGCAGCAGCGTTGAGCGCGGCGTTCGGACGCAGGCAGGACTAGCCAGAGCGGGGCGATGCCGCGCGGGAGCCGCATTCAGACGGTGTACACTCGCTCGTCCGGGCCCTTGAGCACCAACGCGCTGGCTTCGCCGGGACGCCAGAACGGCCCGACGAGATTGTCATTCGTATTCGACGCCAGTGCGTCGATCGAGCGCCCGTCGTAGCGGAACAACGCCCCTCGCTCGCCGCAGATCAGTGCGTGCGCCCCGTCGGGGCGCCACGCCGCGCCGAGCAGCGCGGCGGGCGCCTCGACGGGCGTCGTCGCGAACGTCGAGCCGTCGTACTCGAAGAGCTTATTGGCCACCGCGTCGTTGTCTCGATAGGCCACCGACAGCACGAGCGCGCGCGGGGGCTGCGTGCCCGGCCGAAACGCGATCGCCACGGCGTCGTCCTGGTCGTCAGTCGCCAGCAGCGCCTGCGTGTAGCGGCCGTCGCAGCGATACAGCATGTGCGGTCGCGGATATCCGGCGTACGCGCTCGAATACGCCCCGATGAGCGCATAGGCGCCGTCGGGCCGCCACGCGATCGAGCGCATTGTGTGCGCGCGATCCCCCGGTAGCGGCAGGAGCGCCCCCGTGTCGCGATCGAAGCGCAGCACCACACCGCCGTTGCCGATAATCAGCGCGCACGAGTTGTCCGGGGCCCACGCCACGCGCCGCAGATTCTCGGCCGTGACCGATGGCAATTCATGGAAGCGCTGACCGTCGTACAAAAGCACCGCGCCGCGATTGCCGGCGAGCAGCGCGAGAGCGCCGTCGGGGGACCAGGCGGCGCCACGCAGATTGTGCGAGCTCTGGGAGGGCAGATCGTCGAAACGGCCCTCGTCGAATCGGAATACCTGGCCGCGATTCCCGACGAGCAACGCATACTCGCCGTGCGGCCGCCACGCCGCCCAGCGCAATCTTCGCGCCGACTCCGGCGACGCGATGCCGCGTAGTTGATCGCCGTCGAAGAGATAGACGCTCGCCATGCGCACCAGTCTAGGCGATTGGCGGTGCGCTCACTCTCCCGTCGTGACGATCTCGCCGTCACCTGCGATGAAGATGACCGGGATGCCTTCGAACTCCTGGACGACGCCATTCACGCAGACTTCGACTCCCGCGTACAACTCCGCCGGGGGCTGCGCGAACTCGTCCAGGACGCGGTCCGGAATCGCGATGGCGAACGGGACATCGCCGCCTTCCTCGCCGAATTCCAGCAGGGTCAGCGGTTCGTGCGGTCCTGCCGCCTTGCGGACGTTGACGACATCGCCGATAACCGTCTGCCGCGTGCCCGGCTCAACGATCGCCGCCGGCACCGCCTCCCCACAGGGATCGATGGCCGGCGTCAGTGTGTTACCGCCGGCACTGTCCGTCGGGACGCCGCCGAACTCCTCGCCCGGCGGCGGCGCGGGTGCGGTCGTGTCCGGATCGTCGCCCTCGATGCAGGCAGTCAGCGCCACCACGACGACGAGTAGCGCGAACAACATCACGGGTGGCAGGACGAGCGGAATCGGAGGTTTGCGGTGCACGCAAGCATTGTGCCGTAGACGCCGACAAGCAGGAGTCGATGCATGCGTCGCGGGCATGTCAGAAGCGTGTACGCAGAAATGTTGCCTAGCTATGTTGCTCAGCGGTAGAACACGTCCGCGACCTTCGCCATGTACGAAAGCATCGCAGCGGGTTCGAGGCCGTACGCCGGCACGGAGAGCGTCGCCGAGTCGGCGTGCTGCCAGATCGCGGATACGCGCTCGCGCACGTCTGCCGGCAGCGGCGCGATGATTCCCCAGTACCTCGGCTCATTCGGCATGTCGGCGCTCCTTCGAGAGTTCACGACGATCGCGGTTAGCGGCGATAGCGTAGCCCGACCCCCGTGTACGGCACACACCCGCCCGGGTGACACGCAGCGCTTTGCGATCGACGCGATGCGCCATATCGTCGCGTCATCGGCAACCGAAGAGGAAAGGGAGGTGGACGATGGCCGAACAGGACCCCGCAGGAGGGGACACGGCACCGGACGACCTGGAGACAGCGCGGGCGGAAGTCGGCAGGTTGGAAGCGGCGGCTGCGCAGGCAGCCGACGAAGCAGCCTCGCTGCGATCCGCATTGGCGGAAGCGCAGGCAGCGAGCGAAACGTCGTCGAGCGAGGCGGAGGACCTGCGCGCGCAGATCGCCGAAACCGCGCAGCGCGAACGCGACGCCGCGACACGGTACCGGGAGCTTGCGATCCGCGCCGAGCCGGCGCTTCCGGCCGCCCTCATCGCCGGCGACACCATCGCCGCGGTCGATGCGTCGCTCGTCGCCGCGCGCGACGTCGTCGGGCGCGTGAGGTCGCACATCGAAGCGCAGGCGAGCGCGACGCGCGTGCCCGCCGGCGCCCCGCAGCGTTCATCAACCGACCTCAGCGCGATGACGCCTCAGCAGAAGATTCGCTACGGACTCGAACAACGGGCGCAAGGATAGCAACCCCTCGCGCCGGCAGCGTGCGTCGCTGGCGACGCACCCGTTTCCCCAATCATTGACTAAGGAGACTACGCATGGCACTCACACTCGCGGAAGCAGCCAAGCTTTCGAACGACACGGTTCTGCAGGGCGTGATCGAGACGGTCATCCTGGACTCGCCCGTGTTGCAGTTGTTGCCGTTCGTCGAGATCACCGGCAACGGACTCACGTACAACCGGGAGAACGCAGCCCCGACCGCCGCGTTCTTCGACGTCGGCGATACCTGGACCGAAAGCACACCGACGTTCACACAGATCACTGCCACGCTGAAGATCGTCGGTGGCGATGCGGACATCGACAACTTCCTGCTCACGACGCGCAGCAACGTTCAGGATCTGCAGTCAGCCGTGATCAGCCTCAAGGCGAAGGCCGTCCAGCGTAAGTTCGAAGACACGTTCGTGAACGGCGATACAGCCGTCGATGCCAAGTCGTTCGACGGCATCGACAAGCTCGCGACCGGCGGGCAGGCCGCCACCATGGGCACGAACGGCGCGACGCTTTCGCTCACGAAGCTCGACGAGTTGATCGACCTGCTGAAGGGCGGCCGCCCCGACATGCTCCTGATGAGCAAGCGGACGCGCCGCGGCCTCAATACGCTCGCGCGCGCCTCCGGCGGCTTCCTGGAGACGGACCGCAACGAATTCGGCCAGATGGTGCAGTGGTACGACGGCATCCCGGTCGGCGTGTCGGACCACATCTCGGACGCGAAGACCGTCGGATCGAGCACTGACTGCTCGACGATCTACGCCATGTCGTTCGGCGAGGGCGGGCTCGCGGGGATCACGGCGCCGGGCGGCCTGATCGTCGAGACCGTCGGCAGCCTGGAGACGAAGGACGCGACGCGCACGCGCGTGAAGTGGTACGTCAGCGTCGCGCTCTTCAATGCGCTCAAGCTCGCGAAGCTCGTCGGCGTCAGGCCCTGATCTGGTCGCGAGGTCGCTGGTGATTGGTCGTTGGTGACTGGCGGAGGGGGCCGGGCGTTGCCCGGCCTTCCCCGCTGCCCCACGACTGCGCGCGCAAGGTTGACATCGCTGCAGCAGGGACGGCCCCGGTTGAGGTAGCATCGGGATATGGACGCCGCCCACGTTATGTCCGCGCTCGGGAACATCGCGGCCTCCGCCGGCCTGGCGATCGCCGGTCTGTGCGCGCTGCTGATCGCGTTCAGCGGCCCTCGACGCCACATCCTGCCGTTCCGCCTGGCGATCGCATCAGGCGCCGGCCTCATCGCGCTGGCGGCCGATGAAGGCCTCGAATTGCACGATCGAGCGGGGCGTTGGCTGTATCAGGAACATGGCGTCGTGGCGCCGGGGCCGATCAACCATGTCGACGACCTCTTCGTGATCGGATATCTCGCAGCCGGCGTGGCGGTGCTCGCCGTGTACGCACGGAGGCTGCTCCGCACGCCGCGCTTTTTCGGCGGGCTCATCGCGGCTGGCGCGCTGCTGGCGACCGGCACCGGCCTGGACGCCCTGGGCACGACAGGCAGTTGGACGGACGCCGTCGAGGAAACACTGGAAGCAGGCGGCGCATTGCTGCTCGCGGCGGTCTTCGCCCGCGAAGCGCTCGGGCTACAGCAACTTGACGCGGCGAGGGCGTTTCTGTCAGAGTCCACGCCACGAGGGACAGCGAAAGGAGGTGCAGGTGAGTTGGAAAGCAAGGCTCCACAACCAGACAGCCGCGTGCATCTCCGGCCTATGTGAATAGCTGATCCCGCTCGTCGCGATCATCTCAGGCCCGATGCATGCGTCATCGGGCCGTTCTGCACCCTTCGACGGCCCACTCCGTGAACGAACCGCAAGTATAGCGACCGCCCGTTGCGGCGGCCGAAGGAGTGTTGCCATCAACGAAACGCAAACAACTGATCAACCGAACACCGAACATGAGTACCGGCGCTGGCTGGGCCAGATGCATTCCCCCGCACACGCCCGTCGCACGGCGCAACGCAACGCCGCGTTCCTCCTGCCGCACCTCACGCCCAATATGCGGCTGCTCGATGTCGGATGCGGGCCGGGGAGCATCACGATCGGACTCGCTGCTGCGCTCGCGCCCGGTGAGACGACGGGCGTCGACGCAAGCGATGAAGCGATCGATTCGGCCCGGCGTCGCGCCACCGAAGAGAACTGCACGAACGTCCGCTTCGAGGTCGCTGACGCGTACGCGCTGCCGTTCGAAGACGCGACGTTCGATGCGGCGTTCATGCACGCCGTACTCCAGCATCTCGCCGACCCGCTCGCCGCGCTGCGAGAGGTACGGCGCGTGCTCAAACCCGGCGGCGTCATCGGCGTGGCGGACGCGGACTACGACGGCTCCATCATCGCGCCCGATGATCCGATGCTCCGTCGGTCGTTCGACGTGATGGCGGCGCTGCGGGAGCGTGGCACCGGCGATGTGCGCGTCGGCAAGCGGCTGCGCTCGCTGTTGCACGAAGCAGGCTTCGAGCGCACGGTCGCTTCGGCGAACGCGCAGTCAGACGGCACCGCCGACGCCGTGCGATGGACCGGTGAATTCCAGGCGCAGTACTACGCCGCACCGGCGTTCGTCGATCACGTCGCGTTGACCGGCATCGCCACGCGCGACGAGATGGACGCGATGAGCAATGCGTGGCGCGCGTGGTCGACGCATCCCGGGGCGTTCTGGGCGCGCTTCCATTGCGAAGCCGTCGGGTGGCGGAGCTAGCTGTCCGCCAAACAACGGGCAACGGACGACAGAGGGGATTCCTCCCTCGGTCGTCCGTTGTCTGTTGTCGGTCCTGCGCTCTTCGCGTTGTCGTCTTTGGGCCTGACCGCTACGCTTGGGCATGACCGCTGATGCGACGCAGCCCGGCATACTCGTGCGCGCCGGCGAGGCCGAAACGCTCACGTTGCCGAACAACAGCGCCACGCTCTTCGCGGAAGGTAAGGACACAGGCGACGCTTTCAGCGCGTTGCGCTTCACCATGGGCCCTGGCTCCGACGGCGCGCGGCCGCACCACCATGCCAAGGCCTCGGAGCTCTTCTTCATCATCGAAGGCGCCGTGGACATTCTTGTGGGCGACAGCATCCTCACCGCGCGGGCGGGTGACCTCGCAGTCGTCGTGCCCGGCGCCATGCACGCGTTCGCGAACGCGAGCGCGACCGACGGCGCCGACGTCCTGATCATCTTTGGACCGGCGATCGAGCGTTTCGACTACTTCCGCATGCTGCGCGACGTGGTTGCCGGCAAGACGCCGGGTTCCGAGATCCTCGCGACGCAGGAGCGGTTCGATAACTGGTTCAGCGGCAGCGAAGCCTGGAGTGCGCACCGGGCGGCGGCGCAGCAGCGCGGCTGATACCTCGGCTAAACCCGTACGAGCTGGCGCAGCACGTACGGCAAGATGCCACCGTGCGTGTAATACGCCACCTCGATCCGCGTGTCGATGCGGCAGACGACGGTAAACGTCTTCGTCGAACCGTCGGCGGATCTCGCGCGCACGGTGAGGCGCTTCCTCGGCGTTAGTGCATCAGCGATGCCATCGATCTCGTACAGTTCGTCGCCGCTCAGGTCCAGCGTCATGCGATCTTCGCCGTCCTCGAACTGCAGCGGCAGCACGCCCATCTGGACAAGATTGCTGCGGTGGATGCGTTCGTAGCTCTTCGCGATCACCGCGCGAACGCCGAGCAGCGCCGCGCCCTTCGCCGCCCAGTCGCGCGAGGAACCGCTGCCGTACTCGACGCCCGCCAGCACGATCAGCGGCACGCCTTCGTCCTTGTAGCGCATCGCCGCTTCGTAGATCGAGGTCTGTTCGCCGTCCGGAAGGTGGCGCGTGTAACCGCCCTCGGTGCCCGGCGCAAGCTGATTGCGCAGGCGCACGTTCGCGAAGGTGCCGCGCACCATGACCTCGTGGTTGCCGCGCCGCGATCCGTACGAGTTGAAGTCTTCGGGTGCCACTTCGTTGTGGATCAGGTATTGGCCTGCCGGACTCGTCTTCGCGATCGCGCCCGCGGGCGAGATGTGGTCCGTGGTGATCGAATCGCCGAGCATGGCGAGCACGCGCGCGCCGCGAATGTCGCTGCGGGCATCGGGGAGCAACGTCATGCCGTCGAAGTATGGCGGCCGTTTGACGTATGTCGACGCGTCGTCCCACTCGTACAGATTGCCCCGCGGCACATCGAGCGCGCGCCACTCGTCGGTGCCCTCGAAGACCTGCGCGTACTTCTCGCGGAACATGTCGGACTTCACGGCAGTCCGAATGGCTTCGCTGATCTCGGCCTGCGAAGGCCACACGTCGCGCAGGAAGACGGGCGTCCCCTCGCTGCTTGAGCCCAACGGCTCGTTCTGAAAATCAATGTCCATCTTGCCCGCAAGCGCGTACGCCACGACGAGCGGCGGCGATGCAAGATAGTTGGCGCGCACTTCGGACTGCACGCGCCCCTCGAAGTTGCGGTTGCCGGACAGCACCGCCGCGACGATCAAGTTGCCGGAGCGTATTGCGGCACTGATGTGCTGGGGAAGCGGGCCGGAGTTGCCGATGCAGGTCGTGCAGCCGTAACCCACAAGGTAAAAGCCCAGCTTCTCGAGGTGCGGCGTCAATCCGGCTTCGGCAAGGTAGTCCGTCACTACCTTGGAACCCGGCGCGAGGCTCGTCTTCACCCATGGCTTCGTTGTCAGCCCGCGTTCCGTCGCCTTCTTCGCGAGCAACCCCGACGCCAGCATCACCGCCGGATTCGACGTGTTCGTGCACGACGTGATCGCCGCGATCACCACGGAGCCGTGCCGAAGGTCGTATTGCTGATCCCCTTCGCGCACGGGCACGCACTCCCACGGCTCCGGTTCCGGCTCTGCCGCGGCGATCTCCTTCACCGGCGTCGCCGCGCTGCCGCCTTCGCCGAGCCAACGCTGGATCTTCTCCTGGTCAGCGCCGTTCGAGATCCCCTGCTCGAGCAGCGAAACGAGGCTGGTGCGCCAGGCGTGCTTCGCGTCGCGCAGCGGCACGCGGTCCTGCGGCCGTTTCGGGCCTGCAATGCTCGGCTCGACATCGCCAAGATCGAGTGCGAGCATGTCGGTGAAGACGGGATCGGGTGTCGCGTCCGTGCGGAAAAGGCCCTGCGCCTTCGAGTACGCCTCGACGAGTTCGACGACCGGCTCGGGCCGACCGGTGAAGCGCAGGTACGTCAACGTTTCGGCATCGACGGGGAAGTAGCCCATCGTCGCGCCGTACTCCGGCGCCATGTTGGCGATCGTCGCGCGATCGGCGACCGACATGTTCGACAGGCCGGCGCCGAAGAACTCGACAAATTTGCCGACGACGCCCTTCTGCCGCAGCATCTCCGTCACGCGCAGCACGATATCGGTCGCCGTCGCGCCCTCCGGCAACTCGCCGGTGATCTTGAAGCCGATGACCTCCGGCGTCAGCATCGGCATCGGCTGGCCGAGCATCGCCGCCTCCGCCTCGATGCCGCCGACGCCCCAGCCGAACACGCCAAGCCCGTTGATCATCGTCGTGTGTGAGTCGGTCCCGACGAGCGTATCGGGGAACGCGACCACCGCGCCGTCTTGCTGCTTTTCGAAGGTCACGCTCGCCAGGTACTCGAGATTGACCTGGTGCACGATGCCCGTGCCCGGCGGCACGACGCGGAAGTTGTCGAACGCCTCCTGTCCCCAGCGCAGGAAGCCGTAGCGTTCGCGGTTGCGCTCGAACTCGATCCGCGTGTTGTACGTGAAGGCGCCCGACGTGCCGAATTGGTCGACCTGCACCGAGTGGTCGATGACCAGGTCCGCCCGCTGGAGCGGATTGATGCGCCGCGGGTCGCCGCCGAGCGCCTTGATGGCGTCGCGCATGGCTGCCAGGTCGACGACGCACGGCACGCCCGTGAAGTCCTGCATGAGCACGCGCGCCGGCGTGAACCACACTTCGCGATCGGCAGGCGCGAGTGGATTCCACGCCGCCAGCGCCGCGACATCGTCTTTCGTGACCGTGATGCCGTCCTCGTGCCGCGCCAGGTTCTCGAGCAGGATCTTGATCGAAAATGGCAGGCGCGACACGGGGCTCGCGGTCGCCGACTCCAGCGCGTCGAGCCGGAAGATATCGAATACGCGGTCGCCGGCGGTAAGCGGTGCCCGTGACTTGAAGCTATCGAGCGGGGCGGGCATGCGGGACTCCTTTCGCCGGGCGCGGCGATGCTCCGGCGGACAACATGGCTACCTCATTCTACCGCGACGCCGAGCGTAAGTTCGTCCTGTAGCTATTGCAGGCGATAGATTGCGGGAGTAAAGTCCGCTCATCCGACTTCTCATGTGCGACGCGACCATGATAGGGGCTGCAGGATGAGCCAACGACACGACGAACTGCGACAGAGCGTCACCAGCGGCTACGAGGACATGCGCGCGCTCTTCGGGCAACTCACGCCCGAGGCGATGCAGCGCCCGGCAACAGATGGCTGGACCGTCGCACAGCTTGCCGGACACATCGCCGTATCGCCACGCGGGCAGATCTTCCTGATCAACCGCCTGCGCAAAGGGCGCAACGCCACCGTACCGAAGCCACTTGCGTTCATCGTCAATATTCGCAACTGGTGGATGGTGCGCGGATTCAAGAACCCGACGCGGGAAGAGCTGATCAGCGCGCTCGATGACGCGCACGGAGAATTGCTCGCCTGCATCGAAGGCATCAGCGACGAGGAACTGGACAACGCGGGCACCGTCTTCAACAGCGGCTATCAGACCGTGTTCGAAAGCGTCAAGGGCGGCGCTGACCATTCGCGCGAGCACGCTGCCGTGCTGCGGGCCGCCGCCGGCGTCGAAAGCGCGGTTGCCGCGACTCCGTGACGAGTCTGCGAGGGTCGCCTGACTCAGTATGTGCTACTCGTGCCGCAGCGCCTCGATCGGGTCGAGCCGCGACGCACTCCACGCCGGATAGACGCCGGCGACGATACCCGTAAACGCCGACACGAGCAGCCCGACGAACACCCAGCGGGCCGTCACCGTGTACTGCGTGTCGCTGCCGCCGATCTCCCATGCCTCGGCGATCTGCGTCGCCGCCCAGCCTCCCGCGACGCCGATCGCGCCGCCGATCAGCGTCACCAGGAACGCTTCGACGAGGAACTGCATGAGGATGTCCATGCGTCGCGCGCCGATCGCTTTGCGGATGCCGATCTCGCGCGTCCGTTCGGTCACGGACACGAGCATGATGTTCATGATCCCCAACCCGCCCACGACCAGCGAGATCAGCGCGATCGAAAGCACCAGCACCTGCAGCGACCGCTCGACCTCCGTGGCCGTCGACAGCAACTCGCTCTGGCTCTCGATGCGGAAGTCGTTATCGACCGTACCGCGGGCCTCTCGCAACACACCTGCGATCGCCTCGCGCGTCTCGTCGGTCTTGCCGCGGTCCTCGAGCTTGATGTTGATCTGGTCAATGTTCGTGAAGCCGTTCGGGTTGCGCACCAGCGCCACGCGCGCCTGCACCGATGGCAGCGGCACGAAGACGCGCTCATCCTCGTTGCCCAGGGCGCTGCCGCCGCGCGCCTCCATAACGCCGATCACAGTGAAATTGAAGGTGACGCCGAACTGGCCGACGCCCGCGAAGATGCGGATGCTCTCGCCGACCGGATCGATATCGCCGAACAGCTCGCTCGCCGCGTCGGAGCCGAGCACGACCACGAGCGCCTTCTTCGTGATGTCGTCCTCGCTGATAAAACGTCCGCGTGCGACGTAGAAATCGCGCACAAACTGGTACGAGGACTCCGCGCCCACCATCACCGTGGAGAAGTTCTCGCTGCGGTAACTCGCCCGCACCTGGATGATCTCGCCCGGTTCGCCGACCACTGCCTGTGAGGCGATGCCGTCGATGTTCGGGAGCGCCGCCAATTTAATGGCGTTCGCGTCCTCGAAGAACAGGCTCGGCCCCTGCCCCGGGAACGATGGGCCCTCATCTTCCTCCACGCCCGGCTTCACGAACAGAAGATTGCTGCCGAGGCCGCGGATGCGCTCGCCCACGCCCTGCTGCGCACCCTCGCTGGCCGCTGTCAGCACGATCACCGCTGCCACGCCGATGATGATGCCGAGCATCGTGAGGAACGTGCGCAATACGTGGCTGCGCAGCGCCGTCGTCGCGGAGAGGAAGACATCGATGAGTGTCATGGCGCCGCGGGATCCGCTGCGACGGCCGCCGGTTGCGCGTACGAAGGCACGTTGGGCACGTCGCTGACGATTTTGCCGTCGCGAAACGACACGACCCGCCTCGTGTACGCCGCCACCTCATGCTCGTGCGTCACAAAGGCGATGGTGATGCCTCGCACTTCGTTGAGCCTGCGGAAGATCTCCATCACGTCGTGACTTGTCTTCGTATCGAGCGCGCCGGTCGGTTCGTCGGCAAGGATGATCGTTGGATTGCCGACAAGCGCCCGCGCGATCGCGACGCGCTGCTGCTGGCCACCCGATAGCTGCGTGGGTTTGTGGTCGGCGCGATTCTCGAGCCCGACGAGGCGCAGCGCCGCCATCGCCGCGCGCTTGCGGCCGGAGACGCCGCGATACAGCAGCGGCAGCGCCACCTGGTCGACGGCGCGCAGGCGCGGCAACAGGTTGAACGATTGGAACACGAAGCCGAGCCGCCGATTGCGGATCTTCGCCAATTGCGCATCGCCGAGCCGGCTGACATTGATGCCATCGAGCTGATAGACGCCGTCCGTCGGCCGGTCCAGGCACCCCACGATGTTCATCAGCGTCGACTTGCCTGAGCCCGACGGCCCCATGATCGCCAGGAACTCGCCGTCTGCGATGTCGAGGTCGACGCCGTTGAGCGCTGGCACCTGCTGCGATCCGACGCGATAGATCTTCTTGATGCTGCGCAGGCGGATCATGTCAGCTCACGCCGCCCGGCAGCGGCTCGAACTCATCCTCGTCGTTTTGCGCACCGGCGTTCAGCACAGGCGCCACCACGATGTCGCCGTCTTGCAGGCCGGTGAGGATCTCCACGTTGTTCTGGTCGGAAAGTCCGGTCGTCACCACGACCTCCTGCACCGTGCCGTCGCGGCGCGCGTCGACGACCTGCGCCTGGCCGTTGTTCCGGATCGCTCGCGGCGGCACGGTGAGCACGTCCGGCTTCGACTCGGTGGTGATCTGACCGCGTGCGTTCATTCCCGGCGACGGACGGGACGCGCCAACAACAAGGTCGGCCTTGACCTTGTAGGTAACGACGCCCTGGTTCTGCGTGGGCGCTAACCCGATCTCGGAAATCGTGAAGGGGTAGACGCCGCCAGCGTCGAAGAGCGCGACTCCGGACTGACCAACCTCTACGCTCTGATAGTCGCTTTCGCTGATGTCCATCTCAAGGTGCATGCGGTCGGGCGTCAGCAGGATGATCGCGGGGTCGACATTCGCAGGCCCGAAGAACTCGCCCGCCGTGATGTTCACCGCCGCCACCGTGCCATCGAACGGCGCGATGATCTGCGCCTCTTCAAGACGGATCTCCGCCGCCACGACGCTGAGCGCCGCCGTCCGCACCGCCTCCTGCGCCTGCGCGATGGCGTTCGCCGTCGGCCCATCAAGCGCTTCGTCGTAGCGCGCTTCCGCCGATGCGAACGAGGCTTCCGCGCTCGACACGGCGGCGTCGGCCGTCGCGAGCTGCTCGGGCGTTGCGCCCGCACGCGCATCGGCGAGTTTTTCTTCCGCCGCCCGCAGCGACGCCTGCGCGGCAGCGACCGCCGCATCGACTGCGGCCCTGTCCGTGCTCGAAGGCCCGTCTTCGAGCGCGGCGAGCTTCGCTTCGGCAGATTCGAGCGCGTTCTCCGCCGAGTCGACCGAAGCCTCAGCCGAGTCGCGCGTGTTCACGGCGTTCAGGTAGGCGCTATTCGATGAGATCACCGTCAGCGCCGCCGATGCGTTCGCCCCGGCCAGTTGCCCGTCCAGGTACGATCCGTCGGCGCCGGAGATCGGCGCGGGGTACGCGCCGCAGAAAGCGGGCGCGCCATCGGCGCCGCAGTACAGCACCTGCGCGTTCTTTAACGCCGCGGCCGCCGACACCACGCTGTTGCCGGCACTCGCCAATGCGTTCTCCGCGGAGGTCAACGCTGTTTCGGCCGCGGTCACCGCCGCTTCCGCCCCGATCACCTCCGCATCGTCTGCGCCATCTATGAGCTGCTGCTGATTCGACTGCGCCGTCGCTAGCTGTGACCGCGCGCTCTCGACTGCCTGCTCCGCCGCCGCGAGGTCCGCCGCCGACGCGCCGTCGATCAGCTCCGTACGGTCGTTGCCGGCCTTCACGAGCGCCGCGCGCGCCGTCTCGACTGCCTGGAACGCAGCCGCGAGGTCGGCGTCCGTCGAACCGTCGAGCAGATCTTGCAGGCGCAGTTGCGCTGTCCGCTGGCTGGTCTGCGCGGACGCGACGTTGTTGGCGAAGTCGTCCGACTCCATCGCCGCCAACACCTGCCCTTCCCGGACTTCGTCGCCAATCTTCACGTTGACGCTGGCGACCTTGCCGGACGACTGGAACACCAGGTCGCTGTTGAGCTGGGCGTCTGCCACACCCGATATGAGGAGCGTTGCGCTGATGGTCTTCCGCTCGACGGGGATGTCTTCCGTCGCCCGCGCCACCGTCGCTTCCTCGCGAACGAAGAAGTAGTAGACGGCGGCGGCTGAGAACGCCACCACCAGCAGGAGGATCGCGAAGCTGATCACCCTGGCGCGCCAGGGACTCTCGTCGATCGTCAGGTCGTCGTCGAGGTCGAACGTAGCGGCCACAGCATCCTCTTCAATGAATGTCATTCATTGCAGAGAGAGAGGCTACGGATACCTAACCCTTACGTCAACAGTATTGCCGCCACTTTGAAGCTGAAAACATCTGTTGAAAGGCACGAAGTCAAGTCTGGCGGGCACGTCGGCTGCCCAGTCAAACCCTTAGGGACGCTTAAGGGAGCACCCTCAGGGGCCGACATTGACTGAAGGAGTCAGGCACGCAGGGTCCGAAATGGGGACGGGGGAGTTCATGCGTCTTGAGATTGCCATCGCCGTACTGACGCTCGTGGCCGCAGCCGCGATGATCGACCGGCAGACGTTCGTCGCCGAAGCACAGCAGGCAACGCCCGCGCTCACCGGCGACGTCATCGTGAAGTTCAAGGATGGCACGACCCTCGCCGGGGTTGGCGCCGCCATCGAGCAGGCAGACGCCGCGCCGGTGCAATCGACGCCTTCGGGCGCCGTACTGCTGGAGCCGGACGCCGGCCAGACCGTCGATGAAGCACTCGCATCACTGAACGCCGACCCGAACGTCGCATACGCCGAGCCCGACGTGCTGGTCACGATCGATGTGACGCCGAACGACACGTACTACGGCGGCTACCAGGCCTGGCACTTCGATCAAATCAACGCGCCCGCCGCATGGGACAGCGAGACTGGCGCGCCGGGCACCGTCATCGCCGTCATCGATACAGGCGTGCAGAGCGTGCATCCGGACCTCAATGGCAACATGGTGTCGGGCGCGAATTTCGTCACCGTGCCGGTCGCTAGCTCTTCGAACTCCGGCGGACAGGTGCGCGTCACGACGAATACGCCGCATCCCTACCTCACCGGCGAGCAGGTGACGATCAGCGGCCACAGCGTCGCCGGCGTGAACGGCACGTGGACGATCTCGATGCCGGCCGCGTTGACGATCAGCTCGTCGACGCTCAGCGCCGGCACGATCACCGTGACGACGACTGCCGCGCACAACCTGCTCGTCGGCGACTACGCCATGGTGCGCGGCCATTCCATCGGCGGCGCGAACGGGCAGTGGACGGTGACCGCCGTCCCCAGCGCGACGCAATTCCGCTATTCCTGCAGTCCCGCATGCACCACCGGCAGCGGCACCGGCGGCGTTGCCAAACAGGCGACGTGGTTCAACCTGTCCGGCTCGACGTATTCCAGCGCCGGTACATCCGGTAACGCGTTGAACACCAGCCCCCGCGACGATGAGGGGCACGGTACGTCCGTCGCCGGGTTCATCGCTGCGGAGTCGAACAACAGCCAGGGCGTGGCAGGCGTCTGCTGGACGTGCAAGATCATGCCCGTGAAGGTGCTCGGCGCGACCGGATCCGGTTCCAGTCTCGCCGTCGCTGCGGGCATCGAGTGGGCGGCCGACAACGACGCCGATGTCATCAACCTCAGCCTCAGTTCGCCTTCGCACTCGCAGGCCATGCTCGACGCCGTGGACTACGCGTGGGGCCTCGGCGCGATCGTCGTCGCGGCGAGCGGCAACGACGGCGACACGCTCGATCCCTCCGTGCGTTATCCCGCGAAGTATCCGAACGCAATCGCCGTCGGCGCCACGAATGCCAGCGGCCTGCGCGCATCATTCTCGAATTACGGCCCCGAGCTCGACATCGTCGCGCCCGGGGAGAACGTCACGAGCACATCGGCCACGGGTTTCGGCGACAGCGGCGGCTGGTACGCGTCGGGCTCCGGCACGTCGTTCGCGGCGCCGCACGTCGCGGGCGTCGTCGGCCTGATGATCTCGCACGGCATCACCAACAAGACAGACATCGTGAACGGACTGACCTCGACGGCCGCCGATGCCGGCGCCGCCGGGCTTGACGACCTGTACGGCCACGGGATCGTGGATGCGGCGGCGGCGGTGGGTGCTGGTGCGGATACGACGCCGCCGACCGCTTCGATTACGTCCATCGCGGACGGCGCGACGGTGTCCGGCCGCGTCGAAATATGGGCCTCGGCTAACGACGACAGCGCCGTCACCAAGGTCAGCTTCTA
>JBBDXD010000004.1:50942-52297 GCA_040902535.1 Dehalococcoidia bacterium
CGCTACCGACACCGCAGGCAACATCAGCGACCATGCGGAGATCACGGTCATCGTTGACAATGGCGGCGCCGACACCACTCCGCCTACGGCATCGATTACGTCCATCGCGGACGGCGCGACGGTGTCCGGCCGCATCGAAATATGGGCCTCGGCTAACGACGACAGCGCCGTCACCAAGGTCAGCTTCTACGTGGACGGCGCTTACCTGAACTACGACACGACGGATCCGTGGGGACGTGCTCTACAGACCAACTCGCTTACGGACGGGCCGCACACGCTCTCCGTCCGCGCTACCGACACCGCAGGCAACATCAGCGACCATGCGGAGATCACGGTCATCGTTCAGAACTGATGGAACGAACCGCCTCCGGCTTCAATCGATAGAGACGATAGGCGTAGTCGCTGTACACCTCATCGAAGGCTGGAGACCGATCGACGCGTACATAGTGCAGCGGCGGCACGCCATAAGCGTGCTCGAGCCACACGTTGTAGTCGTGCTCCCAGCGGAGTCTGTTGTTCCGGATCAGAACCCACTCGATTCCGTTTCGCGTGAGCATTTCGACAACCGACTGATCGCTACGCCACGACAGGTATGTGACGTAATCCTCTTCGGACAACAGGAAGTGTGTGAACACCTGGTTGTCCGGTAGGAAGTGCTGCACGGCAGAGTCGCGGGCGATCACTCCGCCGGTTGTGCCATCAATGAGCGGCGCAAGTGCGCGTATATCCCTGAGTGCCATGTCTCTCTCTGGTCGCTCCACGAAATAGTGGTGTGCATCACTTGGAGCCGAGGGAGCGGAAATGAGGGATACGCTTCCGACGAAGAGCGAAGCGAGAATCATGACGTGTCGCCGACCGAATCCGAGCCCGGCACCGGTCAACGATGAGTCGCGCAACACCGATGCCAAGACCGAACTCATCCAGAAGAGGCCACCCGCAGCCAGTAGCACAAGCAGTGGGAGCAAGGGGTAGAAGTAGCGCGCGTGCGCGGAAGGGCGTGTGAGCAAAATCAGCGTGAACTGAAGGATGATGCATGATACGCAAAAGATTGCGCCCCTCAGACCGAACCTGCGGCGTACGAAGAGAATCCCGGCTCCGACTAGCGCGAATACCCAGGCCTCCATCACGAGACTCGTGAGAACGTTGAACTGAATCCTGGCATACTCGAAATGACCGACATCGAGACCGTTGCCCCAGAACTCCGGACCCACGATAGGGGCGTACTTCACAGGGAACCACCCATAGGGGTGGTAGTGGAAGTACTGTACGCCTCCCACGAAAAGATGCCAGATCACGAGCGGTGCCATTACGATGGCCGTGAATGAATACAGTTGGACGGTCCTCCATAGGCGGTC
>JBBDXD010000005.1:0-47688 GCA_040902535.1 Dehalococcoidia bacterium
ATCGATCGCGATCGTTTTGGCCTCATACCGGGGCGCCCCCACTTGACCGGTGCCGGTCGAACTCGCTGAACTCGTCCTCCTCCACCTGTGGCACCGCGCTCACGCGCGTGCGGCTCGCCGGCGACATGCCGAACTCCCCGAGCAACAGGCGCATCTGGTCGAGCGCCTTGTTCGCGATCGCCAGGTACGGGCTCTGCATCGGAAAGCCGTTCGGGCTCTTCACGACGACGCCGTACTTCTGGAGCGCCTGCTGCGCCTCGACCCAGCGTCCCCAGGCGTCGCAGTACAGCGCGAGCGCGGCGCGGTCGATGCGTGCAAGCAGCCCCAGCTGCGCCAACTCGGGCGCGATGCGCCGCCACTCGCGCTTCGCCGCCTTGCTCAGTTCGCGCGGACATGACGGGAGGTCCGACGTGACCTGAGGCTCGTGGCCGTGCATGCGGTGTTTGCGCAGCGTGCCATGGAGGCGCTTCACGTTCGTCGGCAGGGGCTTCGCACCCGGCTTCACCGACACCCCCCTAGGTCAATCTGGCCACGCACACGCGGCCGCAGCGGGCGCTCTGCGCTTGTGAGGTTGTAGAGATGTGACCGGCCTCCCCCTCGCGCTACCATCGGCGCGATGGTGCATGTCGGCATCGGCTTTGTGATCGTTGCGCTCACGTGCGTGGGGCTGACGGCGATCTCGTTCGTCGCCGGACCGGACGTGAGCACGCCGTTCGCCGTGGGTTCATTCGTCGCGCTCGGCACGTCGGGCGCGTTTCTCGCGTACGTGTTGCGGCATAGGATGTGACCTATCTGGTCATAGCGATCGGCGCGGCTGGCAACCGGTTGGCAGCCGACGCCCTGCCAAGCGGGAAGGCTGCGGCGCGCTTGGCAGCCGCTAGCCTTTAGGCCCACCGTTGCCAACCGCCAACCGAGACTCGGCGGGGCGCTTGGCAACTGGTTGGCAACTCGGCAGTTGCCAAGCGAACTCATGCGTCCTCCTCGTCGAAGTCCGGCAGACGATACGACTTGGCGCGCTTCGCCTGGTCCTCGTCGGCAACGAACTCGATCAGCCGATCGTCCTTCACCAGGTCGCGGATGCGGTCTTTGACGGTGCGCTCGCCGGCGCCGGTCGCCTGCGCGACGATCGGGACCAGCTCCGTGCCTCGAATGCCGTCTGGTCCCGCGTGAAACACCTGCGTGAGGATGTCGTCGTCACTGACCTTGCTCGCCGCCTTGCGCTCGCTCGCGGAGTAGTTGATCGTCTCCCGGTCGAAGTCGAGAGTGAGGTCAGACAGGCCATCTTCCGCGTCGCGCACCTTCGTCCACTCCGCGTTCAGACGATCAGGGACCTTCGCGTCCTTCTCGATGCTCAGGCAGAAGCTCAGCCAACCGGCGAGCGCCGTCGATCCGCGGATGCGGTCCGTGCCGCTGTCGCGCTTCGTGAGCGGCGGCTTCTTCCGGTCGTGGTGCGCGCCGATGAGCGCGCACCGGTTGCGTACGATGATCGCATCGAGCAAACCGGTGAGCTGCGCCATCTCCTGCGAGGAGTTCTCGTCCCACGTGTGCGCATTGCGGAGCGGGTCGATGATGACGACTTCAGCGCCCGCTTCGGCGATCAAGCGCTCGAGTTCGTCGGCGCCGTCGTCCGTTGCGAGGTTCAACTGCGTGAGCACGATCTGGTAGCGCGCCTTCACGTCCGCCGATGCGGCCGCCCAGACCTTCTTCAGCCGACGCCGCAAGCCTCGTCTCGATCCTTCCAGCGCCACATGCAGCACGCGCCGCGGTTGAGGGACGGGAAACCCGAGGAAGGGCGCCGCTTCGGCCAGACAGCGGCCGAGCCGCAGGAGCAGGTTCGTCTTTCCGATGCCGGTGCTGCCGGCGACGAAGCCCTTGCCGTCGATCGGGAGGATGGCGCCGTCCGAGCCGTCGCCGACGACCACGTCGAGCGGGGCGTCGTCCCCGTTGAGCCACTCATCGAGGCTCTCTAGACGTTGCACCGTGTTCGGCGAAGGCTCTGTGATAGAAGGCGAGGGCGTGCGCTGCTGCTTCCGTTCGATGAAGTAGCGCGCGATGTCATCCACCTCTTGTTCGGCCAGTGGCGGAGTGCAGATGGCCCGGTTCACGGCCTGCAACGCTGCCCGGAAGGCCTCGGGCGAGATGCCCTCCGTCCACATCCAGCCGGCGTGGCTCGTGATCGCCGCGTGTCGCCCGCCCTCTCCCACCATCGCCCCGACGTCCCGGAACGCTGCCTTCTGCGGCGTGTGGCGCAACGTGTGGCCACACCCGGCCAGCGTGTCGCGCAGCCAGGCGATCGAGTCGGCGACCTCAATGGGCCGGACGCCCGGAGGGCTCAGCAGTTCGTAGTGGCTCGCTCCGACACGGCTCGGTGGCACCAGCACGTATCCACCCACCGCTTTCAGATCGCCGAAGGCCCGTCCATCTTCGAGGAGCAGTTTCTGGGTCGGGACGCCCGCGCAACGGATGGCGATGTGGAGGCCGCGCTTTCGCGTCCGTACGACTTCGGTGATCTGCGGGAGCTCGGGGAACGCGGCAAGCACGGCGTCGGCCACTTCGATCAGGTCGATGTCGATGCGCGGCTCGTCGTCGGTACGCACACCCACGTTCGCGTCCGGCCACTGCTCCCACCAACGATCGAGCGTGGTAGGATCGGCCGACGCCTCAAGCAGTCCCCGCATGGTTCGCGGGTGCTTACCTGGACTCGGGCATTCTGTGCGCTTCGGGCACTTGCAGACGCCACTCGCGTCGGTCGACCACAGCGGGACGACACACGCGCCCCCGAGGGCGCGCGTCTTGGCCGCTTCCAACAGCGCATTCAAAGCTGAACCACTCTCTGTAGGCTGCTGTAGTTCTGACCTGCACGGATGCCCCTGCGGCTTCTACGGCGACCCCACGAAAGAGTGCACCTGCTCCGAATCGACGGTCAGCCGCTACCAAAAACGCATCTCCGGGCCGCTCCTGGACCGCATCGACATCTTCGTCGAAGTCCCGCGCGTCGAATACGAAAAGCTGGCCGCCGAGACCGAAGGCGAAAGCTCCGAGATCGTGCGCGACCGCGTCGAGCGCACGCGCGCCGTGCAGACGCAGCGTTTCGAAGGCACGCGCCTGGTCTGCAACGCGGAAATGACGCCGACCGAAGTGCGCGAGCACTGCCAGTCGAAGCTCGACGAGCAGGCGCAGTCCCTGCTCCGCCTGGCGATGGCGCAACTCTCGCTCTCGGCGCGCGCGTTCCATCGCGTGCTGAAGCTCGCACGCACCATCGCCGACATGGCCAGCTCCGAGCCGATCGCAGCACAGCATCTCGCGGAGGCGATCCAGTACCGCCAGCGGGTGCGGGGTTAGGCGCTCGTCACAGCGTGGCTCCAGCGCCACATCGTGATGTCGGTCACATCGTCGATGATGAGTTGGAGCGCGATCGTATCGCCTTCGCCGACAACTTGAGACTCAGCGCGTAGCAGCGTGGTGCCCCAGTGTGTTTGCGGGCTGGCAGGGCCCGTATCGAATTGAATCTCGTCGTCGAAGATCACGGAGAAGTACAACACGAAGCCGTCGAGGCGGCCGGGCTGCGTCACCGTGCGTTCGTACCGCGCGCGTCCCGGAACGCCGTCGGCGTCCATGGCCTCGATATCGAACGACATCACGGGCTCGGGTTCACCGAGCAGGTGATCGACGTCCGAAGGACGGATCGGTGCGTGGTAGTAGTGCCGCGGCAGGCTCGACGCCCACTCGCGCATCGCCGCGAAGTCGATGCCATCGATCCGCTGCTCCCAAATGAACGGCACGCGCCGCTCGTCCCGCATCTGCACGGGCTCGACGTACAACTCGAACTTTGCCGGCACGATCTTGCCGCCAGGCTTCAGGACACGGTCGCGCAGATCGATCAGATTGGCGACCATATTCTCATTCAACAGGATGTCGCCGATCTGCTCGTGGATGATCACATCGGCTTTGCCTTCGGGCAGATTGAAGTCGCGACTGTTCGTGCGTACGAACTCGATGTTGGCGATGCCGTTCGCGCCCGCGACGGCCTGCGCCTTCTCGATGATGTTCGAATGGTCCAGCGCGTAGATCTTCTTCGGCCGCATGGCGCTCGCGAAGAACGAGAGGATCCCGTTGCCCGTGCCCAGGTCGATGACCACATCGCCCTCTTTCACGTAGCGTGCGATCGCCCGATGATAGGACTCGGTACGGACAGTGTCCGCGAGCATGATGTCGTGTTCGTAGAGTCCGGAGAACTGTTGAGCGTTTTTGACGTCGTAGTACACGCGCCGAACGTACTTGTTCGCCTTCAGCCTGTCTCGCACCGAAAGAAGAAGGCGAACCCCGGACTCCGCCACGCTCGCCATCATGCGCTCCGCTTTCCCCGCGCCGGCAACGGGACTTCCCTGCGACGGTCGGCCCGCATCGTAGCCGGCCGGCGCGGTCTGCCGGAGCATACGGCTTGACGGCCGGCGCCGCCATCGTCGTCGCGTTCCGGCTCGTCGTGCCGCTGCTGATCTTCCGCCACCCGCTCGCCGGCGGCATCGCTGCGCTGATCGCCGACGCGATCGATGTCGTACTCATCTCGGTCATGCAACTCGGCGACTTCGGCGGCCATTACCACACCACAGACAAGCTGCTCGATTCGTACTACCTGGCGATCGAGTGGACCGTCGCGTTCGGCTGGGACAGCCCCTGGGCGCGCTGGCCGGCGCTCGTCCTGTTCCCGTACCGCATCATCGGCGTCGCGCTCTTCGAGACGACGGGCGAACGCGTCATGCTGTTCATCTTCCCGAACATGTTCGGGAACTGGTGGCTGTACTGCCTGCTCGTCGCACGCTTCTTCCCGTCGATCTACCCACGATCGTTGCGCACGACGGCCGTCCCGATGCTTCTACTGCTGATCCCGAAGATGGCTCAGGAATACGTCCTGCACTATCGCGAAGCGCAGCCCTGGGATTGGATGCAGCGCAACATCTTCGGCATCGACTAGCGCACCGCGATCGCGTGCGCCTCGAAGAACGCCCACAGTACCTGCGAAGCGTCGAGCTGCTGCGTCGTGAAGCCTAGCTGTGCGATCTCCACCGGCGAGCCCGGCCACGTGTGGCCGCCACCGATCACCGAGTAGAGCAGCGCATCGCCGTCACCGCCCAGGCAACGCTTGAACGTCGAAAGCTCCACTTCCGGCGAAGGGCGCGAGATCACAGGCAGCGCGTCGCAGCCCAGGCCGCGCGCCCACTCCGTCATCGACCTCCGCACCGAGGGGAAGGCCACCGCACCCGCGTCAATCGACGTCGTGCCGCCCTCGATCGGCGCGATCCGGTCGTCGCTGCCATGAAACGCGATCGCCGGCACACTCGCGCGACACGCCTGGAACACCGACGCCACGACGGCCAGCGCCGCGATGCGGTCCGCCGAGGCGCACGCCGCCGCCTGCGCCATGCCGCCGCCGTCAGAGAACCCGGCGAGATAGACGCGTGTCTCGTCGATGCAGTACTGGGCGCTGAATTCCGTGAGCATCGCGCCGACGAACCCGACGTCGTCCGGGCCGCCGGCGTCGTTCCGCGCGTTCCAGCGTCCGCCCTCGCTAGCCGGGTTGAGCATCACCAGCACGAAGCCGTGCTCGTCGGAGAGCGCCGGCAGGTCGCTCAGCGCCGCGAAGTTCTCCGCCGGCAGGTCCAGGCCGGTAAACCCGAACACCAGCGGCGCCGCCTCCGCGCCCGAATACCCTGCGGGCACGTGGATCACCCACGTCCGGTCTCCGCCGGGAGAGGTGGCCGCGCGATCGCCGGCAGGCTGAGGGCGCGACGGTGTGCATCCGGGGACCACGCTGGGCGTCGCCACCCCTGCCGGCGACGCCGGGGAGGCGCCGGAGCCGCCTTCATCACACGCGGCGAGGAGCAACGCCAGCGCGGCCATGGCGGGGACCAGTGCGCGAATCACGCGCCGATGGTAGCACGGATTCCGCCGCCCAAGCCGATGATTACAGCGGGTCAAACGGGGTCGGGGGACTCCATGGCGCTGCCCCTATGGGTGTTACCCCCTCGCACATGTGTCGAAGCTCAGGCCGATACAACATTGAGATTGCCTGAGACGACGCACGAAGAGGGATTGCCATGTACAAGCACCTACTCGTCACGCTCGACGGGACGCCGCGCTCCGAGGCCGTCGTGCCGCACGCGCTCGACGTAGCGAAATCCATGCACGCCACCATCACGCTGCTCCGTGTGGTCGATGCGGTGGCCGCCGACTGGAGCGAGCGCGGCGCCATGGGCAAAAGCCAGGCCGAAACCACCATCCGGTCGATGTTCGCCGACCAGGCGCAGACGTACCTCGAGCGCGTCGCGACGCAGATCAGCCGCTCCGACGTCCGTGTGCACACGTTGGTGAAACAGGGTCCGCCGGCCCGTCAGATCATCAACACCGCGAAAGAGGTCGACGCCGACGCCATCGCGATGTCGACGCACTCACGGCGCGGCATCAACCGGCTGATGTTCGGCAGCGTCGCGGAGCAAGTGCTCCACGAGTCGAGCCTGCCGATCATCCTGGTCCGCTCGGCCTAGAGCAGGTCCCCCGTCGCGCTGCGCGTCTTGCCGGTCTCCTGGAAGGCCGCCATGACGTGCTTCGCGATCTGCGACTGGTGTACTTCGTCCGCACCGTCGACGAGGCGCGCCGCGCGCGCATTACGCATCATCCGCTCAAGCGGCGTGTCGGTCGAATACCCGAGCGCGCCGTGCACCTGGATCGCCCGGTCGACGATCTTCCAGAGCGTATTCGCCACGTGGTGCTTTGCGAACGAGACTTCTTGCTTGAACGGCAACCCGTTCTCGATCTTGTACGCAGCGTGCAAGACCATCAGCTTCGCCGCGTACAGCTCCATCGCCGAGTCGGCCATCATCCACTGGATCGCCTGCTTGTCGGCGAGCGGCGCGCCGTGCAACTGCCGCTTCAGCGCGCGGTCGACGAGCATCTCCAGCGCATTCTCCGCATTGCCGATCCACCGCATGCAGTGCGCGAGCCGCGCCGGTCCCAGGCGCGCCTGCCCCAGCAGGTGACCATGGCCGCGCTGCCCCAGCATGTTCTCGGCAGGGACGCGCAGATTCGTGATGCGGATCTCGCAGTGATTGCCCTGCCCCGCCATCGTGTCGATGTCCCGGACGATCTCCCAGCCGTCCGCGGGCAGGTCGACGAGAAACGCCGAGTTGCGCGCCTGCGGCGGATCGGCGTCCGGGTCGGTGCGCGCGATCAAGATCGCGAAGCGCGCGCCCTTCGCGCCGGAAATAAACCACTTGTGGCCGTTGATTACCCAGTCGTCGCCGTCTTTCTGCGCGAAGGTCTGGATGCCCGTCGGGTCGGAGCCCGCCACTTCCGGCTCCGTCATCGCAAAGCACGACCGCGAGCGCCCTTCTGTCAGCGGCCGCAGGTACTTTTCCTTCTGCGCCGGGCTCGCGTGATGCAGCAGGGTGTGCATGTTGCCCTCGTCGGGCGCCTGCGCATTCAGCACATACGGCCCGATGCCGGTGCGCCCCGCTTCCGCGGAGACGAACGCCATGGCCGTAATCCCCAGTCCCATGCCGTCCCATTCCGTCGGCATGTGGGGGTTCCAGAGCCCCAGGTCCTTCGCGCGCTGCCGCAGGCCCGCGATCGCGCTGATGTAATCGTTGCGCGCGGATTCGTTATTGCGTAGCTTCTCCTCCGTGGGACGGACTTCGTCGTCCATGAATGTGCGCACACGCTGTCGGACCTCTTCGACGTCCGGGGGAAGCGCGAAATCGATGGGCATGTGACCGTCCTCCTGGTGCATCGTGAGCGCGCGGGCCGGCAGCGCGAAGACTGAGCGCCGTTCATCCAGCGTGGAGATTGTAATCCTCATGGATTCTTACGTCACGAAGCCAGCCAAGCGGAGGCAGTCCAATGAGTGAGTCCGTCCCCGGGGTCGACCTCTCACGACTCGCGTCCTGGTTCAACGAGCACGTGGCGCCTGTCGGCGCGCTCACGGCGGAGATCATCGGCCACGGGCGTTCGAACCTGACCTACCGCATCAGCAGCGACGGCCATGAGTGGGTCTTGCGCCGGCCGCCGCTCTCGCACGTCCTGCCAACAGCGCACGACATGAAACGCGAGTATCGCGTCATCTCGGCGCTCGAAGACACCGATGTGCCTGTCCCGCACGCCATCGCGCTGTGCGAGGATACAACCGTCAACGATGCGCCCTTCTACATCATGTCGTTCGTGCACGGGCTCGTCCCGAACGATCCCTCCGTCGTGAAGCAGCGCTACGACGAACCGACACTACGTCGCATCGGCGAAAAGTTGATCGATACGCTGGCGGCGCTGCACATGCTCGAGCCGGCGTCCGTGGGGCTGGCGGACTTCGGCAAGCCGCAGGGTTTCGTGGCGCGCCAGGTCAAACGCTTCACGGGCCAGATCGAGCAGTCGCGGACGCGCGATGTTCCGCAGCTCGCAGAATTGGCGCGCCGGCTCGCAGCGTCGATTCCGGCGGAGTCGGGCGAAGCCATCGTCCACGGCGACTACCGCCTCGATAACTGCGTGCTCAGCGACGACGGCCAAATTGCGGCGGTGCTCGACTGGGAGATGGCGACGCTCGGCGATCCGCTCGCCGACCTCGGCATGCAGATCATGTACTGGGCGGACACCACCCCCGGCTCGACGCCCGGCGCGCCCGGCATCTCCAGCAACTCCGTTACCGCGTTACCGGGATTCCTCTCGCGCAGCGAGGCCATCGAACGCTACGCGAAGAGGACGGGCGCCGATCTGACGAATCTCGACTTCTACGTGGTGCTGTCATTCTTCAAGCTCGCCGTCATCCTGGAAGGGATCAACGCTCGATACCTGGAAGGCGGTACCGTCGGTGCCGGATTCGAGGGGATCGGCCAGCAAGCGCTGGGCCTCGCTCGCACAGGACTCGTCGTCGCGGACCGATCGAGCATTGCCGGGTTAAGCGGCTAAGCCGGCTCGGGAGCGCGGTGGTACCCCCGACAGGACTCGAACCTGTGCTTCTAGCTCCGGAGGCTAGCGCTCTATCCACTGAGCTACGGGGGCGTGCCATCACTATACGATGCACGCCCGTGCGCGGAAACTCCGTCGGCACGCAGGCCAGAGCGGGTGGCGCCGCACGTCGCAGCACGCCACTGTCGCTCGCCGCTGCGCAAACCTCGACGCAGGCCGGCTCGCTACACTGAATCCGGACGTTTCGGCTGCCCACCCTCGGCTGTTATAGTGCTCGCCACACCCCCTTATGGAAGCGAAGGTCTATGCCCAGAAAAAAGCAGACGGTCCAGCAACAGCGCCGCCGCAGGGTCTACCGCGAAGGCGAATTCTCCGGCGAGGCCACGAAACTCAAGCCGAAGGGCGCCTTCCGGTTCTTCCAAAACTACACCCTCTTCGCCATCATCGGCACCGTCGCGCTCGCCGGAGGGCTGGCGCTCTCCGCCTTCTACACCGGCTCCGGCACGATTCGCAACGACAGCGGCTCCGTGCGTGGCGACGACGTCATCCGGGAGACGCCCCGCGCCGGCGAAACGTCGACGACTGGCGCCGTAACGGAAATCAAGCAATACACCGGCGCCCCCGCCATGACGATTGACCCGGCGAAAACCTACGTCGCCACCGTGAGGACTGACCGCGGCTCGTTCAAGATCGAACTGCTCGCGAGCGATGCGCCCGAGACGGTCAACAACTTCGTCTTCCTGGCAAACGACGGCTTCTACGATGGCGTGAGCTTCCATCGCGTCATCGCGGACTTCGTCGCCCAGACAGGCGACCCGACCGGCACCGGATCGGGAGGCCCGGGATACACGTTGCCCGTCGAAAACGCCGACGGGGCGTTCACCGAAGGCACCGTCGGCATGGCCAGGCCCGCCGATGCGTCATCCCCCAATAACGGCAGCCAGTTCTTCATCACGCTCGCCGACACGCCGACGCTCGAAGGCAAGAGCACCGTGTTCGGCCGCGTCGTCGAAGGTCTGGATGTGGTGAGAAATCTGACGGCTCGTGACCCGCAGCTCGTGCAGGATCCGCCGCCCGGCGATCGCATCGAATCGATCACCATCGAAGAAGCGTAGGCCGGCGCCGCCACAAGCACACACATAGCAAAAGGCCGCCGAATCAATCGGCGGCCCTTTGCCGTTGGAGGAGGAGGCTGTTAGTGAAATTCAGGCCGTTCGCTTCGTCCTTCGACGGACGTATTCAGCGCTGGTCCGCACCTTGCGGTTCATGCGCTCGACCTCGAACCGGGTCGCGCACCCGTTACAGAGGCGCACCTGGTCGTAGGTCACTGCGCCAGCAGCTTCGCGGCTGATGCCGCACCCGGCGCACTTAAACCGGTCGTCCGGTCCGATGCCCCGGTCTCGATCCTCCTCGAGGATCAGTTTCATTGCTTCTTCTATGGCTTCTCTCTGTTCCTCCGTTACTCCTGCGATCCCGTTTGCGCCGTAGCCGACGACTGCCAATCCGAACCTCCGGAACTCGTGGCGTCGAAAGGGGAGCAAAAAACGACCGAAGGTAAGCCTTCGATCGGTTCCCTTCTCCTCTTTATGCCTACGGGGTTAGCTGACGGGTTCGGCTCAAAGGAGTTCGCCTACTCGCCTTGCGACGAGATTCACCCCGGGAAATTGGTTCCCCCGTTCCGCCTGCGGCGGATTCGGCTGTTATTCAGTTGTACATCCACCATACATCCACGCCTATCGAAAATCAACCGGAAGGCCGTCCTGTCGTTTATCTGTAATCGCCCGTTTACGACTGCCGCGCGGCGACGTTACCCCCTCAGCCGAACGTCACGACCAGCCGCGCCGCCGCGTCGATCGCAGCTTCGATCCGCACGTGATCCGGCCGCGGCTCGAAGCGAATCGGCGCGCCATCGAGCATGGCGCTCAGCACCGCCAGGCCGCCGCCGCTCACGTACACCACCCGGCTTCGCCTTCCCACCGGCGCGATGTCAAGGACGAGCCGCCTTCCTTCCTCATCCCATGCTTGGCCGGTTATGTCGAGCACACCCATGCCGATGTGCCCCGTCGTCGCGATGAGCTGAGGCTGATCGCCCGCGGGCCGCAACGCCACCACGCGGCAGCCGTGTGGCGGCACGAGCAGGAACTCGACGCTCCCTTCCGCAATCCCCAGGTATCGCTCGCCCCACAGCTCAAACGCGTGCCAGCGCCCATCAGGAAGGTCCAGTCGCAGGTCCTGCGCATCGTCGCCGAAGTTGAAGACGCCGTTGATCCTGGCGTGGTCGAAGTCGCGCTCGAAGACGGCCTCGTACCGCTCCGGCATGTCACGCTCGATGAGATCGAGCGCGCGCGCCGCGTGCGGCAGTACCGGCAACAGCATGCTAATCAGGTCCAGGCGCTCCGGCGGCAGCTTGTCCAGGTCGTCGCTCGACAGCATCATTCCCGCCGAGAGCCCGATGACGCTCGCGAGTGTCTGCGTCTCGTCGATCGTCAGTTTGGTCCTGTCGGTCCGCACGAGCAGGCAATCGGGGTCGTTTGCCCACAGGCGTCCGTGCATCCATGTGCGGTTGAGCGAATTCCTGATCGCCGTCTCCGCGCTCAGTTGGTCGTCAGGTTTGCGGAAGCGCGGCTTCGGCCCCGCGCGCTCGGCCGTCGTCAGGTAGCGCCACCACGGCCCGACGTCGAGTCCGACCCGGTTACCATCAAAGAAGCCGACGGACGGCGCCATCAACGATCCGCAGCCCAGGATAAAGCGACCGTCTCCCGTGCCCTCACGCACGGCGGCAAGCGCTTCGCGATACGCGCGGACGCGCGTCGCGTCCGCATCATGCCGTCCGCCTCTGAGCGCGGCGGCGAACAGAAAGTCGATCTTGACGTAGTCGTAGCCCCAGCCATCGCAGACCGAGCGGAATAGGTCGCGCAGCCACGCCCGCGCCTCCGGCAGCGAGCCGTCGATGCCGTAGTTCCTCCGCTGCCAGTTCTCCGTCGCCAGCGCAGGCTCGCCGTGCTCGTCGCGCACGACGAACTCCGGGTGCTCGGCAAACGCACGCGAAGATTCCGCGATCAAAAACGGCGCCAACCAGATCCCCGGTGTGTAGCCGGCGCGCTTGATCTCGCTCGCCAACCAGTCCATCCCGCGCGGAAACTTCTCGTTGACGATGAGCCAGTCGCCGATGTCTGCCTGGTAGCCATCGTCGATCTGCACCGTGTCGATTGGCAATTCACGCCGGTGCTGTTCGATGAACCGCAGGTTGCGCATCACGTCGTCTTCCGTGACGTCCTGGTAGAAGTAGTACCAGGAGCACCAGCCCGCCGGCGTCGTCGCGGGCACGCGCGCGCCCATCAACAGGCCGAGTGCTTCCGCATAACGCGCGAGCTGGTCGTTCGGCCGCCCGACGAGGTCGATCGCGACGCGCTCCGACCACACCGTCTGCTGCGGCAGCACCGTCGCGCCGTCGAAGAGGCAGCGCACGTCGAGCGCGCGCGACGGCGCGTCCACGTACACCTGCGTCAGCGCTTCACGCGCGGTGACCGCCCCCGCAAGGAGCGACCGGCCCGACGCTGGGTCGTACAGCGCACCGACGTCATCGCTCGCGAATTGCCCTGGTTTATCCGGCGGCTCTTCGGGCGAAAGTACCGGCGGCCGGCTCCGGACATCCACCTCGCCGCCGCCAAGCGACATCGTCGGCGACCATGACTGCCAGCCATGACGATAGATCCGCCAGTCGTCGGGCTTCGACGACAGGCGCAATCGCCCGCGGCCTTCCCCCGTCGTGAACACGTACAACCCATCGAGCGGCAGCGGCGCCGCTGATTCGTTCTTCAACCCGACGCGCGTCACCGCGAACGGATACGCGTCGTACAACACGACTTCGCGGCGCAGTGTCACGCCGCGGCGAGCCACGCGTGCGATCAACGTCAGCCGCTTGCCTTCGCCGAGTTCGTCGGCATATGGCTGCACGTCGTATTCGGCGCGCTCCGCCACGATCGGCGGCGCGTCGGCCGGCTGTGCCGACATCATCGCGCGCTCGGTCGGCCGAAAGTCACCCGCCAACGCCACCGGCGCGATCGACGCGTCGTCCTGCCTCGTCTCGATGCGCAGCCACTGGTTCTGGAGCCACGGGCCGTTGCGGCCGCGGCCGGAGGCGACCGAGTTCGCCACTAGCGCCAGCCGCCGAAGCGGATCAGCGTCCCCTCGCCTTCGACGCGCATCTGTTCGATGCGCCGCGGATCCGTCGGTCGCGAGTAGTCACGGCCTGCGCGGTCCTGGCGAAAGCCCAGGTTTACGTACAGCCGGATCGCGGGCGCGCTCTCCTCGTCGGTCGAAAGCCCGGCGTCGCTCGCGCCCAGCGCGAACAGGCGCTTCGCCGCCCGAATCGTGAGCGCCCGCCCGATGCCGCGCCCGCGCTCGTCCGCGGCGACCGCGAGCACGCTGATCCAGCCAACACCTTCTTCCGGCTTTTCGATGAGATGGAAGCCTGCGATCCCTTTACCGGCCGTCGCGACCAGCACTTCGACGCGCTTATTGCGCAGCCGATCGCGCATGTCATCCACCCCGATCGGCGTCTTCGGAAACGCTTCATCGTCGATGCGGACGAGGTCGGCGAGATCTGCTTCGACCGCGTTACGAAACCTGACGCCGCCCACCGTCGCGGCGGGCAACTTCACGCCCTTCGCAAGCGTGAACCCGAGCCAATCGCGCGTCGGCGTGAACCAGAGGCGCTTCAGCACCGGCTCGACGACCGGCCGTGCGGGACTGTGCGTCAGCCGAAAGCGCACCGTTTCCGCGCCCAACGACGAGCGAATCCGCGGCAGCAACTCCTCGAACATCTCCGGGAACAGGTCGATGAACGCCCGCGAATTCTCGTACCCGTAGATCAGCTTCGCCCCGCCAACCGCGTCGACCGAAAGGATGTTGCCCGCTCGCTCCACGATCAGCTCGGGGTGCTCGCGCTCCGTCGCCTCCGTGCCGCTGCGCCGGTACACGTTCGACACGACGTGCGCGGACATGCGGTCGTCCAGGCTCTGACCGATGATGGGGCCGATGCGGCGCGGTGTCTTGGCTGTCATCAGCGGGACCAAACGCCGCGGAACGACTCTTCGACCGGGCCGGTCAAGATGACCTCCCCTTCGCCGTCCCATTCGAGGTGCAGCACGCCGCCTGGCACGCGCAATGCAAGCGCGTCGTCCGCAAGGTCGCGCAGACGCGCGGCGACCATCGTTGCCGACGCGCCGGAGCCGCACGACAGTGTTTCGCCGACGCCACGTTCCCACACGCGCATCTCGGCGCGGTCGCGTCCGAGCATGCGCACGACTTCGAAGTTCGTGCGCTTCGGAAACACCGCATGATGTTCCACCAGCGGCCCCATGTCGTGGAGCGGATAGTCTTCGACCGCCGCATCTTGGAAGTACACGGCGTGCGGGTTGCCCATCGATACGGGCGTCACCGGGATGGTGCGGCCATCGACGTCCAGGTCGAAGCTCTTCACCGGCGGCGCTGCCTCGATCGCCACCGGGATGTCGCGCGGGTCGAGGTGCGGCCTGCCCATGCCCTCGCGCACCCTCGTCACGCGTCCCGCTTGCGTCACGACGCGCACGCGCAGCACGCCGGCGCCCGTCTCCACGTCGAACTCCTCATCGCGCGGCGAGACGATACCCGTATCGACGACGAACTTCACGAGGCAGCGCATGCCGTTACCGGACATCTCGGCTTCGGAGCCATCCGCGTTGAAGATCCGCATCCGGACGTCGGCCACGTCGGACGGCGCCGCCAGGATCAGACCGTCGCCGCCGATGCCGAAGTGCCGATCGCACATCGCACGGGCGAGCGTCTCCCAGTCGCGGTCGAGGCGACGCGCGTCGAGCACGACGAAGTCGTTGCCGGTGCCCTGCAGCTTCACAAAGTCCATGCGCTGGTCAGGATACCGCCCCGCTTCGCCTATCCGGAAGCGAACGCTCGCTCGACGGCCGCGCTCGCCTCGGCAACCAGGGCAGGCGAACTCACATCAAGCCTGCGGATGCGCGGATCGGCCTCACGAAACCAGGTCTCCTGCATCCGCGCCAGCCGGTGCGTCTCCGTCTTGATGCGCGCCACCGCCTCCTCCAACGAGCACTCGCCGGCAAGATGCTCGCAGATCTGGCGATAGCCGATGCTGCTCATCGACGGCAGGCTGCACTCATAGCCCGCCGCGTTCAGCCGCCGCACTTCGTCGACGAGTCCGGCCGCCATCATCTCATCGACGCGCTCGTCGATGCGCGCGTGCAGCCGTTCGCGCTCCATCCGCAGCCCCAGGATCGCTGCATCGAAATTCGGCTGTCGCTTCTCGCGCCATGCGCTGAAGGGGCGTCCCGTTGCGCGCGTCACCTCAATCGCCCGGATCACACGCCGGACGTTCCGCGCGTCGATCGTCTCCGCGCTCGACGGGTCTTCGCGGCGCAGCGCCTCGAACAGCGCATCCGGACCTTCACGCTCGGCCAGTGCTTCCAGTTCGGACCGCAGCTTGCGGTCGGGCGGCACGCGCGGCACGCGCCAACCTTCGAGCAGCGCCCATACGTACTGCCCGGTGCCACCGGCTACAATCGGCAATTTTCCGCGCGCCCAGATGTCGCCGAGGGCTGCGTTCGCGAGATCGAGATACGCAGCGAGCGTGAACGGCTCGTCAGGCGCGACCGCGTCGATCAACCAGTGCCGGGCACGTTGCCGTTCGTCCGCCGTCGCCTTGGCCGTACCGATGTCCATCTCGCGATAGACCTGCCGCGAGTCGCCGTTGACGATCTCCCCGTTGAATCGCTGCGCCAACTCGATGCCGAGCGCCGTCTTGCCGGTCGCCGTGGCGCCGACGATCGCGACGAGTCGTTCGCGCATCAGGCGCGCGCGTAGACGTCGGCGGTTGCCTCGACCATCGCCGCGAACGAATCCGCCTTCAGCGACGCCCCGCCGACCAGCCCGCCATCGATATCCGGCTGCCCCATGAACTCCGCGACGTTATCCGGCGTCACCGAACCGCCGTAGAGAATGCGCACATCGTCGGCGACCGCGCCGGCGATTTGGCCGACGGTGTGACGGATCAGCGCGATCGCTTCCTCAGCCGTGGCGCCGTCGGCCGCCAGCCCCGTGCCGATCGCCCACACAGGCTCGTACGCGATCACGAAGTCCGCGCCAACCTCGACGCCCGCCAGGCCGGCGTGCGTCTGCCGCACCAGCACATCGTTCGTCTCGCCGCCCTGTCGCTGATCGAGCGTTTCGCCGACGCATACGATCGGCTTCAGGCCGTGGGCGAGCGCGGCCTTGGTGCGGCGGTTCACGGTCTCATCCGTCTCGCCGAAGAACTGCCGCCGTTCGCTATGCCCGATCAGCACATACTCGGCGACCTCGGCGATTTGCGTGACGCTGATCTCGCCCGTGAACGCACCCTTCTCGTCCCAGTACACGTTCTGCGCCGCCAACCGCACCGAAGAGCCGTCCAGCGCGTCTTGCACATCGTGCAGGTAAACGTACGGCGGGCAGACGATCTTTTCGACGCCGGCCATCGCATCGCACCGCTCGACGATGCCTCGCGCGAGTGCAATCGCTTCGCTCCGCAGCGTATTCATCTTCCAGTTGCCGGTTATGATCGGTGTTCGTGCCATCTCACGCTCCGTACTTCGTCAGCCGGCCCGCGTGCGCCAGTGCCAACGACAGGATCTCTTTCGCGGGAAAGGTGCCCAGTGTGCCGTTCGCGCACGCCTTCTCGTTGAAGCCCTCCGAGTGGTCGTGCCGCAGGTACTCCTTCGCGTGGAAAAGGAACGGCACCGAATGCCACGAATGCCCCGCCACCACCGCCGGCGTGCTGTGATCGCCGGCCACCATGAATACATCCGCCTGCAGCGCGTGCAGGTCATCGATGAAGCCGTCGATCTCCTCGAGCGCGGCGATCTTCGCCTGGTAGTCGCCGTCTTCGCCCGCAGCGTCCGCCGCCTTGAAGTGAATGAAAAAGAAGTCGTGATCGTCCCAGTGCTCGTTCAACGTCTGTATCTCGTCCGCGAACGTCCCTCCCGTCGCGATGATCTCCATCCCGACGAGCTTCGCCAGCCCGCGGTACATCGGGTACGCCGCGATCGCCGCTGGCCGAAACTTGCAGATCTCCGCGATGGACGGCATCGGCGGGCGCTTCGCGAGTCCCCGCAACGTCAGCATGTTCGCCGGCTCCCGCCCCGCAAGCTCTGTCGACGCCTCGGCGATAAATGCGTTGAGCAGCGCCGCCGTCGCTTCTGCTTCCGGCGAAGTTGCACGCACGGACAGCGGCGCGGCGCCCTCGCGCTGCGGGTCCGTCTCGGTCAGGTGGTCCGACAGGCCCTCGCCGCGCAGCACGAGAAGAAACCGATGATCCCGCACCGGCTCGACGAACACCCGCACACCCGGAAGCTCGATCTTGCTGAGGATCTCGCACAGCGGCGCCGCCTGCTCGGTGGGAATACGTCCGGCGCGCCGGTCCGTGATGCGCCCGTCACTGCCGACGGTACAAAAATTGCCGCGCGCCGCCACGTCCGTCGCCTGCAGGTCGAAGTCAATGCCAAGCGCTTCGAGCACGCCCCGCCCGACCTGGTATACGAGCGGGTCGTAGCCGAAGAGCGCGAGATGCCCCGGCCCGCTCCCCGGCGTCACACCATGCGCCACCGGGATCGTTAGCCCGCACATGCTCTCGCGCGCGAGCCGGTCGAGGTGCGGGATATGCGCCGCTTCTAATTCCGAACGCCCGCTCTCATTCGGCAGGCCGCCGAGGCCGTCGATTACCAGCAGAAGAATCTTCGTGTTGTTGGGGACGGAGAGCTCGCGAAGTAGTTCGAGGTCCACGAGGCGAAGTCTAGCACGGTGCCCTGTTACAAAAACGGACTCCCGCCGGCCCGCGCCGCCGCGCCCAGCCACCGCGCGAGCGACTAAGATCGAAGCATGAACGGCGTCGCGACAGCGCTCGTGTTCACCGGTATCGCCATCGTCCTGCTCGGTTTGCTCCTGCTGGGTGCATCCAGGCTCGGCTTCGGGCGCCTCCCGGGGGACATCGCGATCGAGGGCGACAACGTCCGCGTGTACGCGCCGATCGTCAGCATGATCGTCGTGAGCATCGTCCTCACGATCGTGTTGAACGTCGCGCTGCGCATCTGGCGCTGAGCGTCAGCGCGCGCCCGCCGGCGCCAGCGCTTCCTCGTGCTCGACGGCCGGCGCAGGCAGCGCATCCGGCAACGCCTCGAACGGCGCCGGACGCTTGCGCGGCATCAACCCGAGCAGGTGCGCCATCGGCCAGGCGAGCAGGACAGTGAGCGGCACGTAGACGGCCACCACGAAGGTCCACCAGACGGCACCCTCCCCCGTCTCGACGCGGATCTGGCTCGCGACGAGCCGCATCGCGTCGCTGACGATGAGGAGCGTGTACGACATCACCCCCAGCGCGATCATTCCGCGCATGATGGCGCTCGCCTCGAATGCGCCGGGCCGCCGCACGAGCAACGGCAGCGCCATCATCGCCAGGCCGAGCGTGGAGAGCGGCAGCGCCATCGATTGCCAGTAGCGCGCCGCCCAGCGGCCAATGAGCAGGTCGCCCGTCGTGTGGGCGGCGATCCCGAACGCCAACAGCAGCAGGATCGTCGCCGGATGACGGACCATCGCAAGCGCGCGCTCACGCTCGCGCGAGGGTGCGGCGAGCAGCCAGCCGATGCCCATGCCCGCCGTGAACTCGAACAGCCGGAACGGCGCCCATCCCGTCACCAGCGCGAACTCGAACTCCGGTGCCCCGTACCGGTCGACGATCCACCAGTTGGCAGCCACCGTCATACCGAACGTCGCCACGACGAACGCCACGACGCCGGCCCGCTTCATCACGAAGAACAGCAATGGGAACAGCAGATAGTACTGCGCGATCAGGCCGACGAACCAGAGCGCCAATTGTGGCGCGAAGAACCATTGATCTTCCGTGAGCCGCGGGACCAGTGCGAAACTCGCGAACGCGACGCCCCAGTCGACGTCGATGACGCTGTACCGCGAGATCGTGACGCCGCCGGTGAACGCGGCGCCGAAGGACAGATCGCCGACCTGCGTCTGCCGCCACGCGATCCCTGCGATCACGAGATACGTCAGCGCCACGCCCGCCCAGTACGGCACCATCAGCTTCCGGAAACGCTGCAAGAAGAAGCGCGGCCAATCGATGCGGTCGCCCGCGCGATAGGCCGCGACGGTGAGCGAGATACCGCTGATCATCATGAACAGGGGCACGCCCTGGAAGCCGAGCCTGAACAGCAGATCCGTAAATGCCGTGAACGAATCCCACGCGTTGCCGTCGGACACTTCACCGGTGAAGTGGCTGTAGTAGTCGCTCGGGGCGCCCGGAAAGAATTCGATGTCGCCCCAAATGTGGAACAGCACCACCCACAGGATCGCCACGCCCCGCAGAATGTCGATCGAAGGCAGGCGGCCGCCCGAAGCGTCGTCACGTTCGCGCAACAGGCTCTCCTGGCTGCAGTTGGCCCAACCGGGCGCGGGGTTCGTCGAGAATAGGCTCCCCGGCACCGCAATTCAAGAACCCATGCGATGTAACACCACGATGGGAGCTTCTCGCGCATCCGTTACGTCACTCGACCGGCCGGTACGGATTCGAAACCCCTCCCGGCCCAGACTGAACCGAAGGGAGTACCAATCAATGAATCAACGCGAACGCGCCGACGTCCTCAACGATCCGACGGTCGAAGCGTGCCCGCGCTGCGGCATGCCACGTGACCAATGGCCCGACGACAGCGCCGGCGGCGCAGCGAAGGACGGCGCCACGTACTGCTGCAAGGGCTGCATGGACGACACCGGCTGTACCTGCAGCGGCAACCGCACCGAAGACGCCGCGGGCCGCCCGCCGACCGAGGGAGACATACGCTACGACAAGGCCAGCGGCGACTTCCTCAACGAGCACCGCAAAGAGAACAAGACGATCGAGCCGGATGACTACGCCGACCCGAACGTCGCCAAGACCGCAGGCCCGACGCAAGGCGTCGACTAACCCGAAGCAATACTACAAGGCGTTCGTGCCATCCGATCCTCGATCTCGCGTCTCCTGAGGCGCATAGTGTTTATATGGCGGGTCAAGCGCGGAACCTCAACAGCCAGGCGCAATCCACTCTGGACGTGGATCGCGCGCCAACGGCCGCCGAGATCCGCTTCGACGAGGCCAGCGCCCGGTTCCTGAACGCACATCGCAAAGAGCGGCGAGTCATGACGCCCGCTGACTACGCGGACCCCCTCATCCTCAAGAAAAGCCACGTGCCAAACGGCGGCCTCGCCTAGCACACGATGCGAGAGCATCGCCCCGGCGATCAAGCGGCTCAGCCCGCACGAACGTCACTCGCCGCCGCCACGCGCGTCGCGTGCAGCCCAACGCGCTCGCATGCGATAGCAAAGGCCGACGCATCGCGCAGCGCGCAGCCAAGCGGATCATTGTTGAAGTACGCGTACACGTCGGCGTCCGCGCCAAAGATCTCGCTCAGCATCTCCGCCCGCGAGGCCAGCGCCGCCCGCCCGTAGGACGGCCTCGGCGAAGCACGGCCCTCGTGGAAACGCACGTAGCCCCACGAGGCCGTCCGCCACGCCGGCGTGATCAACTTCGACCCGCGGTCCGCGATGCACAATGCCGCGTCACGCTGCTCCAGCAGCCTGCGCACGTCGTCGACGAACCAGCTATCGTGGCGAAACTCCACCGCGATGCGGATGCCCGGCGCAACATCGCCGAACGCGTCGAGCACGCCCCGCAGGCGATCCACATCCCACCGAAAGTCAGGCGGCAGTTGAAGCAGCACGGGGCCAACCTTCGCCCCGAGCTTCGACGCGCGCTCCATCATGCGCTCGACTGCCTCGCGCGGCTCCTTCAGGCGCTTGATGTGCGTCAGGAAGCGGCTTGCCTTCATGGCAAAGACGAAGTCACCGGGCGTCCGCATCGCCCAGTCCTCGAACGTGCGCGCCTCCGGCAGGCGGTAAAACGTGCCGTTCGCTTCGACCGTCTGAAAGCGCTCAGCGTAGAACACCAGATCATCCGGCGTGCGCGGCTTGCGCGGATAGAAGCGGCCGAGCCAGTGCTTGTACTGCCATCCCGACGTACCGATGTATACCGTCATCGATTCGATCATCGCCATGGGCCGAGAACGGCGCCGTATCGCATTGCCGCCTTCGCCTGCCGATGCAGCGTCAGTTTCAGGTTTCCGCGTCGCAGCGTTGCGGCTATCATGCCGCCCATGCCCAGGCAGCCCGTCACCGCCGTCCTGCTCATCTCGTGCCGTGACCAGAAGGGCCTTGTCGCCGCCGTCTCCGACTTCCTCTACCGCAACAACGGCAACATCACGCACGCCGATCAGCACACCGACCGCGAAGAGAACGTCTTCCTCCAGCGCGTCGAATGGGAACTCGAAGGTTTCGCGATCCCGCGCGACGATATCGCGTCTGCGTTTCAGCCGATCGCCGTGCGTTTCGGCATGGAGTGGACGCTCCGCTTCTCTGACTACGTGCCCCGCCTCGCCATCCTCGTTTCGAAGCTGCCCCATTGCCTGTACGACGTCCTCGCCCGCTGGCGTCTCGGCGAGTTCGAAGCGGAGATCCCGCTCGTCATCAGCAACCACGAAGATGCGCGTCCAATCGTCGAGGGCTTCGCCCTGCGCTACGAAGTCCTGTCCGTTACGCCAGAAGCTAAGCGCGAACAAGAACACCGCATCGCTGCGCTGATCGATGCGGAGCGCGTCGACCTCGTGATCCTGGCGCGCTACATGCAGATCCTCAGCGATGAGTTCGTCTCGCGATATCCCAATCGCATCATCAATATCCATCATTCATTCTTGCCGGCGTTCGCCGGTGCGCGACCCTACCACCAGGCGCACGAACGCGGCGTCAAGATCATCGGCGCCACCGCGCACTACGCGACACGCGACCTCGACCAGGGCCCGATCATCGACCAGGATGTCACCCGCGTCAGCCACCGCGATTCCGTCGACGACCTGGTTCGCAAAGGCCGCGATCTCGAAAAAATCGTGCTCGCGCGCGCCGTCGATCTGCATCTGCGCAATCGCATCGTCGTCTACGGCAACAAGACCGTCATCTTCGACTGATCGCTCAATCCGAAGCGTCGATCCACCCCTGCGCATTCCGCAGACGCGTGCCCGAAAACTCCAGCGTCGAAGCAATGACGGCCCGCCACAGTTCGTCCAGCCGCGGCGTGATTCGCAACTCGACGCTCGACGCCGCGAGCGCATCGAGCAGGTCGCCCACCGGCTCGACCCCAAGCGGCACGATCGTTTCGCGGCTGCTCCAGTGCCCCGACGCGTCGCCATGCGGCGTGAACGTCTCATCCGGCATCGTGTAGCGAAGCAGCGTCGTCGTGCGGACGCGTGCAAGCCACTCAGACTCGATCGCGATCACCATCTTCGCATCGACGCCGCCGAACCAGCGCTCGCGGTCGTCGTCGGTCGTCTGCTCGCCGGGCCAGAAGCACGCGCGCGGGCATTGCCGCGGGAAGTAGTACATCGGCGCGTGCCATGCATCGATCGCCCACACCAGCGCCTCGACCTCAGGGCGGTGCTCGGGTACGTGCGGACGGAACAGCTCGATGCTGGGATCTTCGCTGAAGTGATAGAGCGGCACGGGCCGGAGTGTACCTAGATCGGCGCCCCCGCTGCGACGAGCGGCCACGGACGCATCCGCTCCATTACGAGCGCCAGCTCCAACAGCAGCTTGTCGTCGTGCCGCGCGGCATACGCCTGCAATCCGATCGGCAGTCCGATCGGCGATAACCCCGCCGGGATCGAGATCGCCGGGAACCCGGAGACGTTGCCCGGGATCGTCAGCGCGCCGCCGTTATACGGATCGACCTTCTCACCGTTGACCTCGCGGGGCATCGGGCCCTCAGCCTTGAACGGCTCATAAGGACTGACGGCGCACAGGACCACATCAGTCTGCTCGAACACATCGCACATCGCTTCGTTCATGATCATGCGGAACTTCTGCACCGCGGCCTCGGACCAGACGCGGTACTCCTGCAGCAGACGCATGCTTCCGGCGATCTCGAACGTCAGGTCCGGTTCGCAGTCGGGCCAGAACTGCTTCAAATCCGCCCAGAGGCCCGCCGCGCCAGCCGCCGCCCACGCCCGCCCCTTCTCCGGCATCCGCACCGTCGCATCGACGCGCTTCATGCCGGTCTCGGCGATCAGGTGCTCCGCCGCTTCGACGACGATCTTCTCGACCATCGGATCGATGACGGCGTTGCCAAGGTCCGGCTTCAGCGTCACGCGCAGCCCACGTAGGTCGCGCGTGCCGAGATCGCGCTCCCAGCCATCGACCCGCGGCAGGCTCAGCATGTCGCGCGGGTGATAGCCGGACGCGACGTCCATCCATCGAGCCGTGTCGCGCACGCTCCGACTCACCGTGCCCCAGACGCTCGTCAGCGACCCCGTCTTTGCATGCGGGCCGCGCGGGATGCGCCCAAACGACCCCTTCAGCCCGACGAGCCCCGTGTACGCCGCGGGCAGACGTATCGATCCGCCGCCGTCGCTCGCTGTCGCCAGTGGCACCAGCCCGCCCGCGACCGCCGCCGCCGAACCGCCCGACGATCCCGCCGGCGTGCGTTCGAGGTTCCACGGATTGCGCGTCACGCCGTGTACCTTCGTCGCCGTGTACGCCACGAGCCCGAACTCCGGCGCCGCCGACTTGCCGGCGATCACCGCCCCCGCCGCGCGCAGCCGCTCGACGTGGAGGGAATCGTGATCGACCACGTTGTCCCTGTAGACGACCGAACCGTGCGTCGTAGGCATGCCCCGCGCGTCCTCGAGGTCTTTCACAAGCAGCGGCACGCCGCCGAACGGCCCGACATCCTCGCCGGCCGCGACGGCGCGATCGACCTCTTCCGCCCGCCGCCGTGCGCCCTCGGCATCGAGATACACGACGGCGTTCAGTTCCGATGCCGCGATCGCTTCGAGCGACGCTTCCAGCGCGGCCGTGGCGCGCACGTCGCCCTTGCGAATAGCGTCGGCGAGTGAGCACGCGTCATCGAGCCATGGTCGCATGCAAGCCTCCTGATCCATGAGTGGACGCCGAGATTGTAAGGCTCGCGCGCCGTCTGGGGATAGACGCGTGGCGGGCCTGGAGCAACTGTTGGATCTCGCGGAACGGCATGGCGTCCTGCGCGAATCCGAAGCTGCCCTGCTCGCCCGCCGCGAGCGCCGGGACGGACGATCCGGACGTGCCCGCAGTCGCGAGCGCATCGACATGCTCACGCAACGCCCGTTACGCCACGGTGACGCTCCTTCTGGTACGGATCAAGCAAAGAAATGGAGGTAGCAATGGCCACCCCGACGTTAGACCAGCTCTCAGCGCTGCGCGGCAAGCCCGTGATTGACGTGAACGGCGAGAAGATCGGCGAGGTCGACCAGGTCTTCTACGACGACGACACGTCGCAGCCGCAGTGGGTCGAGGTCAAACGCGGCATGCTCAGCACGTCGCACGTCCTCGTCCCGATTGAGGGCGCGACGATCCAGGACGTCGAACTGCACGTCCCCTACGACCGGGACCGCATCGAAGCGGCGCCCGAGGCGGCAGAAGTGAAGGCGCTCAGCCCCGAGTCTGAGCGGCAACTCGAACAGCACTACGGCGTATCTATGAGCGGCACGTCGCAGGACGAAACGGACATCGACGTAGTGCCGTATATGCGCATCGTGCGCGTCTGGGTCTGGCCGAGTAAACCTTCCACCCCGAGGCGGAAGTTCGCGTACCGAACGCGCCGCGTCGCCTTCGCACGCCATCATGCCTACGCCACTCGAACACGCTGTCCGCCGTTCTGCCAGACAATAGAAGCAGCGCCGGTTTGTGCGAGTCCCCGCCAGTCCTCGCTCCCGGCGCCGCTTGTTATGGCCGTTGACATGAGTCTCCGAGCCACGAACCGGATGGTGCATATGGCTCACGCGATGGCGGGCCTTCACGCCACATGCGCCGCGGCTCCTCTAGAGAGCCGCCCGACGAGCCTTCGCTCGCCCCCGGTTCTTATGCAGCGATCTTACGCCGGCGCGCTCCTGAAGGATCGCGCCACGCGCTGGCGGCATTACGAAGCTATCGCGGTGGGAGAGCGTAACGAGTCCACGCCCCGGAACCACTTCGGGTACGCTAACGACCGAGAGGGGGAGCCATGGCACTGTTCTTCACGATCGTCCCCGAGTACCGCCGCGTCGCGCGCTTCAGTTTCGGCCGCTACGACGGTTCGCCGCGCGGACCCGGCTGGGTCTGGGTCATTCCGTTCTATCACCAATCGATCTCCGTTGACCTCCGCGAAGAGGTGTTCGACGTCGAACCGCAGACGACGATCACCAAGGACAACGCGCCCGTCACAGTCGACATGCTCGTCTTCATGAAGGTCGTCGACCCCGAGGCTGCGGTGCTGAAGGTGCAGGACTACCGCCAGGCCGCGCGAGGTATGGCCATCACGACGCTGCGCGCCGTCGTCGGCGACATGAACCTCGACGACGTGCTCGCCAAGCGAGAACAGATCAACACGTTGATGCAGACGCGACTGGACGACGTCACCGACCGCTGGGGCGTCAAGGTCAACGCCGTCGAAATCCGCGAGATCCTGCCGCCGCGCGACATCCAGGACGCGATGAGCCGCCAGATGTCCGCCGAACGCACCCGCCGCGCCACGATCATCGAGGCCGAGGGCACGCGCCAGGCCGCCATCACCAACGCCGAGGGGTCGAAGCAGGCCGCCATCCTCAACGCCGAGGGCGCGAAGCAATCCGCGATCCTCAACGCCGAGGGCAACCGTCAGGCGGCAATCCTCAACGCAGAGGGATACGCCCTCGCGCTCCAGCAAATCTTCGAGGTGGCGAACACCGTCGACGACAACACCATGGCCCTGCAATACCTGGACACGATGAAGGAACTCGCGGCCGGCGAGTCCACGAAGTGGATCATCCCCATGGAACTGACGCAGTTCCTACAGCGCTTTAGTACCGACGGCGGCGGCTCGGCGCCGAACGGCGGCCGCCAGCACGTGCCGCGGCCCAGCGGCACCGGCTGACCGTCAACCCGGGGTGGACCTAGAGGATCTGCGAGAGGAACAGCTTCGTACGCTCCTCCGTCGGATTCTCGAAGAAGTGCTGCGGCGTGCCTTCTTCGACGATAAGCCCCTCGTCAAAGAACAGGAAGCGGTCGGCGACCTCGCGCGCGAACCCCATCTCGTGCGTAACCACGATCATCGTGATCCCGGAGCGCGCCAGTTCGCGCATCACGTCGAGCACTTCTTTGATCATCTCGGGGTCCAGCGCCGACGTCGGTTCGTCGAACAGCATGATCTTCGGCTGCATCGCCAGCGCCCGCGCGATCGCGACGCGTTGCTGCTGCCCACCCGAAAGCTGGTCCGGGTATTTGTCGATCTGCTCGCTGATCCCGACGCGGTCCAGCAACTGCTCCGCGATGCTGTTCGCGTACGCCTTTCGCTGATGCCGCACCTGCGTCAGCGCCAGCGTGATGTTTCTGCGGACAGTCAGGTGCGGAAACAAGTTGAATTGCTGGAATACCATCCCGACCTCCGAGCGCACCTTTTCCACATTGCGGAGGTCGTTGTTCAGTTCGACGCCATCGACGATGACGACGCCCTCGTCGTGCGGCTCCAGGCGATTGATCGTGCGGATGAACGTCGACTTGCCCGATCCCGACGGCCCCAGCACGACGACGACTTCGCCCTCCCGCACGGTGGTCGTGATGCCGCGCAGCGCCTGGAAGTCTCCGAACCACTTCTTCACGTCGCGGCAGATGATGATGTCGCGCGTTGCCGCCGCCTTGCCGCCCGGCTCATTCATGCTGTGCACTCTATCGCTCCCCGATGCCGAGCGTCTTCTCGAGGCGCTGGCTCGCGCGCGACATCGAGAACGCCACCATCCAGTAGATTGCCGCGACGAACAGCAACGTCTCTGCCTGCCGGCCGATGAACTCCTGCTGCGCCGTCACCTGGCGCGCCACACCAAGCAGGTCCGTCAGCCCGACGATCGCAACGAGCGACGTGTCCTTGAACAGGCTGATGAACTGCCCCACGATCGCCGGCACCACGGCCCGCAGCGCCTGCGGCAAAACGATGAATGCCAGCGTCCGCGTCGTCCCCAGCCCGAGGGCCTGCGCAGCTTCCATCTGCCCGCGCGGCACGGCCTGCAGTCCGCCTCGGATCGTCTCTGCCAGGTACGCCGCCGAAAACAACGTGATCGCGATGAACGCGCGCACGACCAGGTTCGGGTTGTAACCCGTGATCGGAAGGTCGATGATGCCGAGCGCGAGATCGCGTTCCGGTCGTAGCACCAGCGGTAACAGATACGTCGCCATGAACAGGATCGTGATCAGCGGCACGCCGCGAATCACCTCGATGTACGTGATGGACAGCCAGCGCACCACCGGCAGCGTGCTCGCCCGCCCGATCGCCAGCAACAGTCCGAGCGGGAACGCCGCCGCGATGCCAACCACCGTCAAGGTCATGCTGAGCATCAGCCCGCCCCAGACCAGCGTCGGCACCGCGCTCAGCAGCCACAGCGCGAAGAGCACCGCCGCCACCCAGACGACGGGCAGCCACCCGCGTTGCTGCGCCACGTACGCCGCCGCCGCCGGCAGCCGCGCCACGCCGTAGCCCGCCGCGAACAGCGCGAGCGCTACAAGCGTCAGCAGTGCGACCTGCCCGCCCTGGATGAACAGCAGCACCGGCACCATCAAGAGCGCGAGCCCTATGGCCGCCTGCCAGGGGATACGGGCGTACGCGCCCACGCTCACCCCGCCGATCGCGCTCACGACGTACAGGATGATCCACACGCGCCAGGTCTCATCGGCGGGAAAGCGCCCGAGAAAGAACAGCCGCCGGTTTGCTTCCACGACGCTCCAGTCGGCAGTCACAAAAACGAATCGAAGCACGCCGTACGCCATGAACGCGACGACCGCCAGGCTGACGACGGTGAGCAGCGTATTCCCGGCGCTGCCGAAGAGGTTCTCGCGCGCCCACGCCCGCGGGCTCCGCCGGATGATGATGCGTCGTTGCTGCGCCGCCGGCGCCATCGCTATCATCAGCGCCCGCCTCGTAATCCACGGTTATACGCCAGGTTCATCACGGCGGAGATCGCCAGGCTGATCGTTAAATACGTCGCCATGACGAGCACGATCATCGGTACCGCTTGCCCCGTCTGGTTGATCGTCACGCGCGTCACCTGGAAGACGTCCGGAAACGCCACCGCCACGGCCAGGCTTGAGTTCTTCATGAGATTCAAGTACTGGTTCGTCAGCGGCGGCACCATGATCCGCAACGCCTGCGGCAAGATGACGAAGCGCAGCCGCTGCATCGCCTTCAGCCCGACCGCTGCCGCAGCCTCGTCCTGCCCGCGCGGGATCGCCAAAATGCTGCCGCGCACGACCTCCGCGATGAATGCGCCCGTATACAGCACCAGCCCGACGAGCAGCGCGACGAACTCAGGGCTCAGTTGCGCCCCACCGGCGTAGGCGCGCCCCTCGAGCACGGGCCGCTGGAACTCGAGCGGCTGACCCGTCGCGAAGAATGTGATCGCGCCGATCGCCGCAAACACGCCGAAGGCGCCCCACCACGGATAGCGTGGCGTGCCGCTCGCGTCCTGCCAGCGCACCAGCGCCGCACGGACGACCAGCGCGATGACCATCGCGCCGCCAAGCAGCAACAGCCACAACCGGAAACCGTCCTGCGGCTCCCCCCACGCCACCGCAACGCCCCGGTTCGAGACGAGCATCACACCGAGTAGATCCATCGTGTCCGTGATCGTCGGCAGGCGCAGCGCCACCGCCGTGTACCAGAAGATCAGTTGCACGAGCAGCGGCACGTTGCGGAACGTTTCGACGTACGCCTCCGCGAGATGCGAGACAAGCCAGTTCTTCGACAGTCGCGAAACGCCCGCGAGCAGCCCGATCGCCGTCGCCAACACGATGCCGAGGACCGCGACGCGGAACGTGTTCGCCAGCCCCGCCCGAAACGCGTCGGCGTAGCTGTTGTTCGGCGTGTAGTCGACACCGAACGATGTCTCGCCGATGCCGAACCCCGCGCGCTGGCTCAAAAAGTCTTCGCTGAAGTCGACGAATGGGAAGCTGCCGCTCACTTCGACGAACGGCATAGCCTGCAGCCCGGTGCGGTCAAGCTCCGAGATCAGGTTGTCGACAAGAAACCAGCCGATAATCGCGACGATCGCGAGCACCAGCGCTTGCACGGCAATGCGTTGCACCCTGGCATCGCGCCAGAGGACGAGCGGCAATGGCGGTCGCGGGCTCCGGACCTCTACGGCCACGGGACAGGCCGCGCGCGGGAGCGGGCGCCGGAGATCCCGCGCCCGCTCCCGTCACGCGTGCTTTCTAACGGAACGGCGGCCCGTAGATCAGGCCTCCGTCCGTCCATTGCGCGTTCAACGTACCGTCGCGCTCGATGCCGATCGGCGTAATGTTGCGTTCGTAGATTTCGCCGTAGTTCCCGACCGCCGCGAGCACGGCCTGCATGAAGTCCGCGTCGATGCCCAGGCCCGGGTCGAACGCCGCCTCACCCTCGAACGGCACGCCTAGCAGCCGCGCGATGTCGATGGTCTCCGGCGCGCCCGCTGCGGCCTCCACCGTCTCGCTCGTGATCTCGAACTCCTCGGCTAGCATCGTGCCGATCACGGTCCAGTTGACGATGTCGAACCACTGGCTGTCGTTGTCGACGGTCAGCGGTCCCAGAGGTTCCTTCGAGAACGTCTCCTCGAGGATGACGAGCGACTCCGGTCCGCCCGCGTCGGCGGGGTAGGCCGAACGTCGCGCCGCGAGCTGCGACTTGTCGGACGTCCACGCATCGCAACGCTCTTCGACGAACGCCGCCTGCAACGTCTCGTTCTCTTCGAAGGGCAGCGGCGTGCTCGTCGGCAAGCGGTCCGCCAGGTTCAACTCCGTCGTCGTTCCCTGGAGTACGCACACGGTCGCACTCGCGAGATCATCGATCGTCGAGAAACCATCGGCGGTGCGCACCATGATGCCCTGGCCGTCGTAGAACGTCGTCGTCGTGAACGCGAGGCCGGACTGCGCGTCACGGCTGACCGTCCACGTCGTGTTGCGGATCAGCACGTCGACCTGGCCGGTCTGCAACGCCGTCAGCCGCGCCTCCGCCGTCAGCGGCACGTATTGCACCGCGTTCGCATCGCCGAGCACCGCCGCCGCCACCGCCTTGCAGTAGTCGACGTCGAAGCCGGTGAACTCGCCCTGCGCGTCCACCGAACCGAAGCCCGGCACGGCGTCGTTCACGCCGCAGACAAGCTCGCCGCGAGAGCGCACCTGCTCCAGGATGCGGCCGCCTTCGCCGCCATTACCGTTTCCCGATGGCGTTTCGCCAGCCGCCGGTGTGTTGCCGCCTCCCGTCACCTCCGGATCGTCGTCGTCGTCACACGCGATCGCCCCCATCGCGAGCGTGATCACGGCAAACGCCACCAGTACTGGTCGCCAAATTTGTGCTATCACGTTGTACCTCCCTCGTTACAAAAGCCTATGCATCCGTGCATGACAGGACGTAGCACCCGCCCGCACGAGCCTAACACGTTCGTAACAGTGGAGTCGCGGGACTCCCTTAGAGGAAACTTGGAGCATATCCGAGCCCGGGGCCGGGAAGCCGCCGTATCGCGGCCGGGCGGTACACGGCGCTTTACAATCACCAGCGGAGCAAAAATGGCACGCCCGGAGGGATTCGAACCCCCGACCCCCGGTTCCGAAGACCGATGCTCTATCCGCTGAGCTACGGGCGCGCGAAGCAGCCGCATTGTAACAAGCGAAGCTCCCCGGACCGCCGACCGTCAGTTCGCCGGCGTCGCCACCTGCACGTTCACACGCGTCAGGTCGCCGTCTTCGGCCAACTCGCCCGCTTCGACCGTGCCGGCCATCGAGCCGTCTTCGTTCGTGAAATTGATCGCCGTGCCGTTCGCCAGCGTCGACGTCCCCTCCTCCCCCTCTTCGACGGTCCAGCCGAGGCCATCGAACTGCTCGCGGTAGTAGTCGAGCACGTCGTTCGGCGCATCCTCCGTCACCATCGACACGATGAACTGCTGGCCCTGCGGCGCGCGCTGGAAGCCCGTCTCGATCGTCGTCGAATCGGGATACGGCGGCACCTGCTCCGCGGGAAAACCCGCGGGCAGCGGACGGCTCTGGCCGGGCTCGAAGTCTTCTTGCTCGTTGTCCGCCGCCGCGCCGACCACGTTGACGCTCATGAAGATCGTCGTCACGGCGTCGTCCTTCGACTCCGCCGCCAGCACCACGCCTTCGATGTCCGGGTCCTCGATGTTGCTGAACTGCACGACGGTCGACTCGCGCCCGGACTGCTCCACCTCGACCTGCCACGGATCTTCGCTCAGCACGTCGGCAAAATGCGCCGCGACGTCCTGCCGCGCGTCGTCCGTATCGAACACGACGATGTATCCCGCGTCGTCGCCGCGGAGCTGCACGATCGAGGAGATCACGCGCGAGCCAGGATACACAGGAATCTCGTCCGGAAATGCCTCAGGCAGCGACCCCTCGAGCCTGATCATGCCCGTCCCCTCGCCGCTCTGGCTGAACGCGTTGACGACGTTCGTCACGTTGGGCTCGAGCCGTCCGTCGCCGTTCTCGTCGCCGAACTGCGAAGCGAGCAGCCACACCGCCGCGCCGACGACGATCGCCGGAATGATGACCGCCGCGCCGAGCACCCACGGCTTGACCGCGATCGCCTCCCGCGGCGACTTCTCGGGTGGAGGCGGAGCGGTCGCCTTCGCATCATCGTCGACGACGGTATACGAATAGCCGCTGTCCGTTACGCCGCCGCGTTCGGGCTGCTGCCCGCCAGCGTCCTGCGACGCGCCGCCGTCCGGCTGTTCGTTCGTCGGGTCATCGGGCAAAGGGTCTCCTGACGAGGGGAAGGATGGGGTGGACGGAGGGATTTGAACCCTCGATCTCCAGGGCCACAACCTGGCGCCTTAACCGCTAGGCCACGCCCACCACGCTACGAGGTGACGGCCAACAAAATCACCCTGCGTCAAGGACGCAGAGCGCGCACGACCGTCCTGAGTCTCGAAAAAGTCTAGCATCGCGCCGGAAACGCGGTCAAGGAAAGCTGAAAGCTGAAAGCTGAAAGCTGACCGCTGACCGCTCCCCCTCACCGCCCCGTCGACCCGTGCCCGCCCTCGCCCCGCTCCGTCGACGACAGTTCATCGACCTCCACGACGCGCACGGGCGCCAGCCGCGCGATCACGATCTGCGCGATCCGATCACCGTCATGCAGCACGTATTTATCGAGATCGCCAAAGGTCCACATCGTCACGCGCAACTCGCCGCGATAGTCCGCATCGACCGTCCCGAACGCCACGCCGATGCCCTTAAGGGAAAGCCCCGACCGCGGCCGCACCTGCACGTCGTACCGGGGCGGCACCTCGATCGCGAGCCCGGTCGGTACCATCGCCGGCGCGCGACGCAGCGTCAGCGGCTCGACTAGACATGCACATATGTCAAGCCCGCTAGATCCAGGTGTGGCGCGAACGGGTAAGCGCGCTCCCTCATGTAGCTTCAGCACCCGCAGGTCGATATCTTCCACGGGCGTCAGCCTATCAGCGGCGAAGCGTAGCGTCAGCGTCGTCTATAGCCGTTGACCGGGCCGCACTCGCTGCCGATGATCGAAACGGGCAACAGGAAGGTCCGTACGGTTTGAAAATCATCCTGGGCACACTCGCGGTGATCGCGCTCGGCGCTATGATCGCCGTCGCACTCCTGGCAAACCTCGGCGCCGAAGCGGCGCCCGCCGTCCCGCGCCTCACCCCGACGCGCACGGCCACGCCCCGCGTCTCCCCGACGCCCCGCGCCACGCCTACGCCCCCGATCAAGCCCGTCGCGGCGCAGGGCCCCGGCATCATGGTCGCCGAATGCACGGGCACGGGCGTGAACTCTGTACGCGTGTTTTTCCTCTGGAACCCGTCGCGCGCGGGCAGGCAGTTCCTCGACCTCAGCATGCTCAACAACGGATTCGCGCCCGGAAGCTTCTTCGCCGCGGGGCCGCTGCCATCCGACCGCTGGGGATTCGTCTGGGAAGGGTTGCGCCAGGGCTCGACGCACTACGCGCGCATCAACACCCTGACCTCCGACGGGTGGAAGGCAACGCCGCCGCTCGCGTTCTACACGCCCATCTGTGACCCGGCCGCGCACACGCCCGCAGCGGGGCCCGACATGCTGTCGCTGCGCGCGGACATCGAAGCCGCGATCGTCCGCTCCGGCATCAATACCGCCGTCGCGATCACCGATCTGCGCACCGGCGAGTCGATCGACGTCAACGGCGCCAACAACCGGCTGCCCGGCTGCACGATCAACCTTTTCGTGCTGATGCGCGTCGCGGTCGATTTGCAGAACGGCCGCTATCCGGAGCCTGTCCCCGGCGACCTGATCGGCCAGACGATCAACCGCTCCGACCCCATCACATCGCGCACGCTGATGAAGAATTACATCGGCGCCGGTGACCTGTATCGCGGCATCAACGAGGTCAACACCTTCATGCAGTCGCTCGGCATGCGCGACACGCTCATGGACCACCCGCCGGCATTCTTCCACGAGTCTGTCTTCGGCCGGTCGATCGACAACCGCATCACCGCGCTCGACACGAACCGCGGGCTGCAGGCGCTGTGGGACGGACGCGTGCTAACGCCCGGTTGGCGCGACTACATGCTTCGAAAGATGACGCTCGTCAAACCGGGATTGAACTACCTGATTCCGGCCGGCACAAGCTCGGGCGCCGTCGTCTCGCACAAGAACGGCTTCCTCTACGCCGAGGGCTGGGCGGACAACGACATCGGCATCGTCTGGTTCGAGCGCAACGGTCAGCGCTACGGGTACGCCATCTCGTTTTTCACCCAGCACGTCCCGTCGAAATACGCCGACATCCCGATGGGCCAGCAGGTCTCCTCGCTGGCCTACCAGTGGTTCGTTGGCCGCTACGGCTACCCCTGAGGCTGTCGGCACCCATCGAACCGCGTCCGCCAGCACCGGCTTTGCGACGCCCCTCCGCCAACGACCAGCGACCAGCGACCAGCGACCAGCGACCAGCATCCAGCATCCAGCCGTCATGCAGCCATAGCATCGAACCTCCCGCGACCCCGGTGGTACCATACAGGTGCGATGCCCGAACGAGATGAACTCCAGATCGCCCGATGGGAGGCCATCCGTGCCCGCGTAGGCGGCGGACTGCGCGGCATGCGCGGCCGTGGACGCTCGCAGGCGCAACTCGCCTGGGAACTCGATGAACTCGGCTTTCACATCAGCCAGAGCATGGTGTCACGCTACGAGCAGGGCCAGGGCGAAGTGCCGATCTCGCTCGAGCGGCTCGTCGGCTGGGCGCTCTGCTGCGACGCGCTCAGCTCCCAGCACCTGCGCGAGATCCTCGAACTCTCGGGATTCATGCTTCCCTGGACGCGCGGCGATATGACCCAGTTCGACGACCTGCTGCGCCGCTACCGCGCCCTTTCTCGCCCCGACCAGATGGAGTTGCGCAGGAAGATGCTCTGGCACTTGCTCGGCATGCGCCCGCGCGACATCACCCTGCAGACGGAGCGGTACGCCTGATGATTGAGCCCGTCATGAACGATGAGACGCGCCGTCAACTGCGCGAACGGCTGCGGTTCCTGCCGATGATCGGCGACGCGCGCACGCGCGCGAAGCGGCTGCGCGCCGTCTTCGAGGAACTGGGCATCCACTGCGACGAGTCCGCCGACCTGCACGACCTCGACGCTGTGCTGTTCGCTTCGGCGCGCGGCAGCGATGCGCTCATCGCGTCGCGTCTCGACGATGACCAGCGGCTTACGGCGTACGCGCGCCTCGCCGCGCGCATCCTTGCTTGCGAACTCCATCCGCCCGTCGACGCGAGCATGGAGTACGCCGACGACGCGCTTGCCCCCTCAAAGCGCGAGCGCGAGGAAGAGCGCATGCTCATGAAGCTTGCCTGGGCGATCCGCGAGGGCCGCCTCGACCTCGCACCGCGTCCGCTCTATGAAGACGTCCCAAAGCTCACGTTCGCCTTCACGCCGCGCTCCGCCGCCCGCTCGACGCTCGGCGGCTTCCACTGGTGGAGCGGCTTCTGGTATCGCCGCTCGAGCATGTACCGCCGCTGGCGCTCCCGCCGCGACGTGAGCACCGCCATCGTGCGCGTCATCGGCATCCTCGACCCGGCCGACCTGCAGACGGCTTAGTGGTGGTCATCGCCGATTAAACGTGAACTACACTTCGGGTGCATGCCCATTGGCACGGCTGCGTTCTCGTGGGAACGTTCCGTTTTATCACTGCTGTTCCCCAGAGGTACGGCTTGTCGACAATTCCCAGACGGCTGATCTCCGTCCTCAATCCTGATGCACGCATCGGCTTCCAACGCGAAGAGTGGGATGATGAGCGTCTTGGGCGCGTGTCCGGCGACGACTTCCTTACCATTAACGGGCGCTTGGCCATCGATCTCGGCTTTGACTGTCCAAGTTGCACGTTCATCTTTGAGCGCATTGATCCAATTCAACTACCGGTGTCAGCGCTAGAGTTTTCGTCTCTGCTCGCGGATGGATTGACGGAGATCGACGATTCGGTGCTCGAAGTTGCAACTAGCGTTGTTCCCTCAGGTGACTACCTTGCGGTGCTCCTAGATTTCAATCCAAGGCTTGTTTCGCCGGGATCGGAGGACGACTATTTCGCGAATGAGTACAGACGCACCGCCGATCGTGAACATGATCCGCGCCAGGCCTACTACCGAGGTACGTCGTTCCGCTCGCAACAAGGACAAGGATTTCACGAATTGGTCGTTCCGTTGTACGACTCCGCCTTGTGCGACTCAGCCCGAGTGAACGAGTTCCGGCTCGCTCTGCGAGGAGGGTCCCGTCCCACCGCTCTCGCTGTTTCGTTTTGCGACGTGGTTGATCGCGGTGGTTGGTTCGGTATCGACGAATCCCGGAGCGACTATGCGCGAGAGTTCCATCCTGATCCGCAGGTGCAATGGGTGCTTACGCACTACCTACTCGACGGCCACCACAGGTACGGGCCGCAGCGGAGGAAGGACGAACGCTTACCATCTTGTCTTTGATACGAGGTAAAGTCGGTGGCCGGACTCTCTTGTGGCGGGCCGAAGAAATGATTCAGATTCTCGAGGCACATGGCTGAGTCCGCCACCACAACAATGAGGGAAAGCTGCTCATGAAGCCCTCCGTCTCACTGGCCGCCGTACCCGGCCGCCGCGCCTGGACCATCGAGATCGCGCAAGAGATCGAGCAGCGTGGCTATCCCGGCATCTACCTGCCGAGCTTCGGCGACGCCATGGGCCTCGGCGTGGCGATCGCGCTCAATACCAAGACCATCCAGTTCGGCACCACCGTGCAGCCGATCTACCTCCGCCAGCCGTCGGACTTCGCGTCGGCCGCGTCATTCATCCATGAGTTGAGCGAAGGGCGGTTCTGGTTTGGCGTCGGCGTTACGCACGGCCCCGTGCACCAGCGTCTCGGCGTCACACCCGGTAAACCGCTCGCGGACATCCGACGCTTCGTCGAAGCCCTGCGCAAGTCGTCCGAACAGGGCGCCGGACCCCTGCCGCCGGTCGTGCTCGCCACGCTCCGACGCAGGATGGTCGAACTCTCCGCCGAGGTCGCCGAAGGCGCCGTCTGGGCGAACGGCGCCCGCTCCCACATGCAACGCTCGCTCTCGCACCTGCCCGCGGACAAGCGCGATGACCCGGCATTCTTCATCGGCGACATGATCCCCACGTGCATCAGCGACGACGTCGAAGCCGCCGCCGCCGTCATGCGGCGCACCCTCACCGGCTACGTCGTGCTGCCGAACTACCGCAACTACTGGATCGAAGCCGGCTACGAAGAAGAAATGCGCGCCATCGAAGCCACGCAGAACGCGGGCGACGTGGCGAAGATCCCCGGCCTGATGTCGGAGCGCTGGCTCAAGGACGTCACCCTTTACGGCACCGCCTCCGACGTGCGCGCAGGCGTCGAAGCCTGGCACGCCGCCGGCGTCCGCACGCCGATCCTCGTGCCGTCCAGCGCGTCCGGTGGCCAGAAGAAAGCCTTCGAAGAGTTCTTCGAGACCTTCGACTAGAAGGTTCAAGGTTCTCCGTCCATTCTTGGCACTAAGTCCCGCGCCCCGTATGATCATTTCGTCAGAGGCGAAATAGCCGGGAGGACACATGGAATTCAATGACACCCCGGAAGAGGCTGCGTGGCGCAACGAGGTCCGCGAGTTCCTCCAGAAGGAATACCCGACTGAATTCAAGCGCGGCGGACGTGGCGAGCGCGAAGAGGGTGAAGGCCTGTTCCGCGATCGCAAGAAGGAAAAAGCTGAAGACCCCATCAAGCGCTGGCGCTCCGCCCTCACCAGCCGCGGCTGGGTCGCGCCCGCATGGCCCAAGGAGTACGGCGGCGCCGGTCTCGATATCAAGCGCCAGTTCGTCCTCAACGAGGAGTTCGCAGAGTTCGGCGCCATGAACATCGGCGGCTTCGGCACCATGATGCTCGGCCCGACGCTCATCGTGCACGGCTCCGAAGAACAGAAGAAGGAACATCTGCCCGGCATCCTCAACGGCCAGGTGCAGTGGTGCCAGGGCTGGTCCGAGCCTAACGCCGGCTCCGATGTCGCGTCCGTGCAGACGCGCGCCGTCCGCGACGGCGACGACTACGTGATCAACGGCCAGAAGATCTGGACCACCGGCGCCCAGTTCGCCGATATGATGTACATGCTCGCGCGCACCGACCCCGAAGCGCCCAAGCACCGCGGCATCAGCTACTTCCTGCTCGATATGAAGGCGCCCGGCGTCAGCGTCCGTCCTCTGATCACCATGGCCGGTTCCGCCACCTTCAACGAGGTCTTCTTCGAAAACGTGCGCGTGCCCGCCCGCAACCGCGTCGGCGAGGAGAACCGCGGCTGGTACATCGGCACCACCACGCTCGACTTCGAGCGCTCGTCGATCGGATCATCGGTCGGCGTGCAGAAGCAACTGCAGGGCATGCTCAAGTTCGCGAAGGAAAATCCCCAGATCGCCGTCGCCGCGAAGAGCCACGGCGTCAAACTGGAGTTCGCCGACCGCTGGATCGAAGCGTCCGTCATGCGGTTGATGTCGTATCGCGTCATCAGCATGCAAAATGCCGGCCTCATCCCGAACCACGAAGCGTCGATGTGCAAGCTGTTCGGATCGGAACTCGGTCAGCGCATCGCCGCGCTCGGCCTGAAGATGACGCAGATGTACGGCATGGTCACCGGCGGCGATCCCAAGCTCGCGGCCGCCGGACGCTTCGGCGTCGGCTACGTCGGCGCCGTGTCATCGACGATCGCCGGCGGCACCAGCGAGATCCAGCGCAACATCATGGCCCAGCGCGGCCTCGGCCTGCCGCGGGACTGACGTCCATGAATAAGGGGTGAGACATCGTCTTCACCCTTCCCGTCATGCTTCCGGGTGCTGTTGAGAACGGTGGGGGATCACGTCGTGCCTACCGTCCGGTCCATTCTTCCTCCCGTTGTCGCTCTTGCGTTGTTGGCGCTCGTCATCATTCTGGCGTCGCGAACGTCGGCATCCGACGCGTCCGCCGAACCAGCGCGGTTAGCACGACGTGGGTCAGCGACGCCTCACTACATACGTTATGGAGCTACTGACTCCACTCAAGGTGGGACAGTCTTATTTGAGCACTACTACGTGCCGAACGCCGGCTACCGGCTGAACTTACCCGGTCCGATAGAGCTCGAAGGCGATCAGTTTTCGGAGCCTGAGGGCGTATTGGCCGGCGGCGATATCCTCATCGTGCGGGCGGCGGGCGACATGCCTTTCCTATCGTGCAACAGTCAAGGCAAGTACTGCCGGACGGCGGATGGGCTCGAAATGCTGGTGTTTGCCACGACTCCGTCGCTACTCCGCTATGACATAAGCCTCCCGCCGTTCGACCATCCGCACACTGTCAGGCGAGCGCCCGACATCGTGGCCGCAGGGCAAAAAGCGAGCTGCTTCCTGATCGAGGGCGAAGGTCAGACGGGCGAACCGTACGCGATGACACAGTGCTACTCCGATGATGGATTGCTGCTGCGGGCGGTGTTTGATGGAGCCGAGGCCTTGGACGCTCTCGAAGTGAGCCTCGATGTCTCCGAGTCAGATCTGGAACCGCCTTTTGAGTTTGTCGCGTCGGTGTACGACGCTGACTAATCTGATTATCCGAACGTGGCGGCCACTCTTCGAAGCTCTCCAGTAATATTACGGCGATGGAGTCATTGAAAGTCCAGCGCGGTGAGATCGTGGTCTCGCTTACAAGCGACGAGTTGACGATTTTAAACCAGGCCGCAAACGGCGCCCACATCAGCGACGCTGAATTCGTGACACGCGTAGGGTTCACGCGCGCTCAAGTTCGGAAACTTCTCAGCAAGGTCAGCACCCTGCTGAACGAATAACCGCCGGATTAAGAAGTTCCACGGGCCCGGCGTCTCGTCACGAACTGCTCTCTGCGACGCGGCACGACCGAAACCCGGAGTGTTGCACAGATCTCTGTCAGTCCACCGTCAGCGTTTCTGCGGCCCCCCGGCCGGATCGCCCGACGTCACCGGCAGCGTGATCGGCGGCTCGACGACCCGTCGCGGGTCGCCGAGCGTGATCCCCATCACCACGCCCGTCGCCGTGTCGTCGCGGATCAGTTCGTACACCGCTTCGGCGATCTCCTCCGGCGGCAGCATCGGCATCGAACCGAGACGCTGTTCCGCTTCGGCGCGGTCTGCCCCGGTCAGCCGATCGATGCTCCCCACGACAAGCGGCGTCCTCACGACGGCCGGGCATACGCAGTTCACGCGGATGTTCGCCTCAGGCAGCAGGTTCACGAGCGCGCGCGTCAACCCGACGACGCCATGCTTGGCAGCCGCGTAGACCGGATCCGCCTGGAACCCGAACAACCCCGCCAGCGACGCCGTATTGATGATCACGCCGCCGCCCCGCGCCTTGAGACGCGGAATCGCAAGCCGCGTGCCTTCGATCACCGCGTTCAAGTCAACCTCGATCGTTCGGCGCCATTGCTCCTCCGGCGATTCCGGGTATCGGGGCTGCCCCGTCGTGATGCCGGCGTTGTTGTACAGAATGTCGAAGCCGCCGTACGCCTCCTCCGCCACATCGAACATGCGCTGCAGGTCAGACGACTTCGTCACGTCTACGCGCACAGCCGTCGCCGCGCCACCCGCCCTCTCGACGAGTGACACCGTCTCGCGCGCACCATCCTCATTCACGTCCGCGGCGACGATCGATGCCCCATCGCGCGCCAGCCGCAACGCCGCAGCCCGCCCAATCCCCGACCCCGCCCCCGTAATAACCGCCACCTTGCCGCTCAGTTCCATCGGACGCTCGCTTTCACGGGGTGCAACCACAGATGAACACAGATGTCACAGATTGGGATTAGCCCACCAGACGTTTGTATTCGAGTCGCGTCGCTCCGAAGTTAATGAGGAGGCCTCGCTTGATCCCCGATGCCTTGAGATAGTTCAATAGCTGAGCTTGCTCTATCGCGCCCATCCTCGTCAAAGCCTTAAGCTCGACGAGCACGGCATCAAAGCAGACGAAGTCTGCGCGGTAACCACACGCAAGTTGTTGGCCTTTATAGGTGACGGGGACAATTCTCTCACGGTCAAACGGAATGCCGCGAATCACGAATTCAACCGCCAATGCTTCCTGGTATACGCCTTCGAGAAAACCTGCACCTAGCTCGGTGTGCACCTCCATCGCGGCGCCAATAATCGCGTAGGTGTCAGGATCCCGCCGATCGCTGAGAAGCGGCGCGCTCTGCGTGCCGCCTCCAACAACATCTGTGCCATCTGTGTTCATCTGTGGTTACCCACGGATCCCTACCGCGAAGCCGCAGGATCAGCCTCCCGCGCATCAAACCGCTCGACGATCTTCCGCATCTGGCGCATCTGCTTCAGTCGCCCCTGCTGCCCCGGCGGCAACGTCGATGCATCGATCTCCGCGACGTTATAGCCATACGCCTCGTACATCGGGATCTGCTCCTCTGAGAGCGCCGGCATGCGCTCCTTCCGCGCCAGCGCCGCTTCGATGTACGGCGCCAGCTCTTCGTTCTTCTTGCGCTGCCGCGCCTCTTCCTGCTCCTTGAACTCCGGCATCACTTCACGCGCGAACAGGTTGAGGTCCTCGCAGATGTTCTCGTGCAGGTTATTGCCACCCTGCTGAATGAACACCGCCTGGTCGACGCCCGCGTCCGAAAACTTCCGCAGGTGCTCCCGCAGTTGCGCCGGCGTACCGATGCCGCCCGCGCCGCCGCCCAGCACCTCCGTACCCATCTCGTCGCGCATCGCTTCGTACCGCTCCCAGATGTTCGTGCGCCCCGGACGGTGCTTGCCGAATGCATAGAAGTGCCCGAGCGCGAACTGGAAAAACCGGAAGCCGTCCGTGCCGCGACGCAGCGCCTCCTGCTCATCCGGGTGGCACGAAAAACTCGACACCATCGCGATGTTCGGGTTGACGACGTGCGTCACCGGCACGCACTCGCGCTTGAACGTCTCGTAGTAGTCCGTCACCCAGTGCCGCGCTTCTTCCGGGTCGACGAACGCGAACGTCAGCGCGCCGAGACCGAGTTGCGCCGCCAGGTGGATCGTGTCCCGATTCGAGCACGCCACCCACATCGGCGGGTGCGGCTTCTGCACCGGCTTCGGCACGACGTTGCGCGTCGGCATCGAAAAGAATTCGCCCTCGAACCCCGGGTACGGGTCCATCGCCATCATGTTGGCGACCTGCTCGATGACCTCGCGCCACATCGCGCGGCGCTGCGCCGGGTTGATCCCGAAGCCTTCGAGTTCGCTGCGACTCGCCGATTCACCCGTGCCGAACTCGACGCGCCCGTTCGACACCAGGTCCAACGTCGCGATGCGCTCCGCCACGCGCGCCGGCGGATTGTACGCCGGCGGCAGCAACGTGATGCCGTGCCCCAGCCGGATGTTCTTCGTCCGCTGCGACGCCGCCGCCAGGAACACCTCCGGCGCCGACGAGTGCGAATACTCCTCGAGGAAGTGATGCTCCACCTCCCACGCGAAGTCGATGCCAAGCTTGTCCGCCAGTTCAACCTGGTCGAGCGCGTCTTGAAACAGCTTCTGCTCGCGCCCCTGGTCCCACGGTCGCGGCAACTGGTGCTCGTAGAAGATCCCAAACTTCATCCGTCAGCCTCCCGTCCACGACGCCGCGGTGCGCGCTTATCGCCCGCCCGTCACGCCACCCGATCGAATCAACAAGTCTTCCAGCGTCATCTGCCACTCCAGTGCGGCGCGACGCTTCTCCGGCGTATCGGCAAGCTCTTCGTAGATTGCCTGGCCCCACTGCACGTGGCGCTCTTCCTCGAGCAGGATGTGCTCCAGGATCCGCACTGTCGGCGCGTCGCACACCTGGTCCGTGTTCTGCAAGTGGTGCCGGTAATACACCGCCAGGTGCGTCTTCAGCACGCGATACAGCCCCACAAGCCGGAGCAGTTGATCGTCCTGGTGCTGCATCGTCTCGACGAATTTCAGAAACTGCTCGTTCGGCGGCTCCGCACGGTTCGACCAGCGCAGCGTCGGCGGCACGTTGTTCTCCATGTCGTCCGTGACGCGTAACTCCGGCAGACGCTGACCGATCCAGAACGAGTGGATCGAGTCCTCGTAGCAATGCTGCCCGAGCGCGAACTTCACCTTGATGAGCGGCGACGACGATGCCCACCCGCCCGCCGTCGTCATGCAGACGTTCTCCGCGAACTTGTAGTTGATCAGACGCCGCGCGTTCTCATCGACGCGAAACGCGCCACCCACCGTGCGATTGTCGACGGCCAGCTCAAGCATGCGATGCACTCCCTGCGAGTTTGGCGAGCGTCCGCGCGACGAGTAGCTCGCGGTCCTGCTTCTGCCGCCGCTTCTTTGCGGCGTACGCCCGCGCCTTGATTTTCGCGATCTCCAACTCATCCGCCGGCACGACGTAGGGGTCAGGGTGTATGCAGTCCACCGGGCACACGGCGACGCAGATCCCGCAGTCGATACACCCATCCGGCTCAACCACATGCGTGCGCTTGCCCGTCGAGAAATACTTGATCGTCTCGGTCGGGCACACGCGGCGGCACCAGCCGCAGTTGATGCAGTCAGCGAGGTCGATCGTGACGACAGCCATGGTTAGCCGCCGTTCTGGCTCACGCCGCCGAGCGCCATGCCCGCGCGCTCGAACTCGTCGGCGAAGAACTCCTTGAGTTCGCTGCTCTGTTCGCCGCTGAGCCGCGCCCGGAAGTACTCCGCCATCGCGTGTACGCGCAGCGCTTTCGCCTCTTCCTCCGGATTGTCTTCCGTCAACAGCTTGACGAAGAAGTCGCCGATCGCCGTGTGCGTCACTTCGTCCGCCCAGTTGTAGTCGTAGCAATGCGCCATCAACTCATCGCCGATCTTCTCGCCGACGGCCGCCGTCTCCTGGAACAGCGTCAACGCACCGCCCTCGAGCGATACGTTCGTCATCGACAGGCTGACGACCGGATCCCGCATCATCTGTTCCGCTGCGTTCGAGCCATAGCCCGTCGTCAGAGGCCCCGACGTCGTCACACCCGGAGGCGGCGCGCCGCCCGCCAGCGTGTCCGGGTACTCGCCGATCTCGCCGCCGTACGACTCGATGAGTCCCTTGGCGAGGTGCGCGTGTCGCACTTCGTCCCACGTCTGCCGCGCGATCGCCATGATCAGCGTCTGGGGCACCGGCCACTCCTGCCACTCGACGACTTTGCGACTGAACGCGTCGATGCCGGCGAATTCGGCGCTGGCGATGCCGCTCACGAGCGCCTTCTTGAGTTCGATGTTCGCTGGCTGCGTGCGCACCATCTCGCGCATCGTGAACAGGTCCTGGTACAGCGCCGAGTCCCCGATCTTCTTGTCGAGTTCGGCCTTCTCCTCGTCGCTCAGGTACATCGCGGGACGGTATGCCGGCTCCCGGCACGAGGGCGTCGCGCGGACTTTGTCTGCAAAGCTCTGCATGGCTGGACCTCCTGCCCGCCTTCTGGCGGACTATTGAATCCTCGGACTACCATCGACTATACTGACGGGGATTGCTTTTGTAAAGGGCAAATATTTTCGCGAAGGAAAGAATCACGTGGTCCAGCAGGAACAGGCGATCGACCACCACGATTTGCACGAACTCGGCATCGCGCCCGAACGCCTCGACCGGCTCATCGCCACCGCGATTGCCTACGGCGATGCGATCGGCATCATCGATAGTCTCCGCATCAAGGGCTGGTCCGAGGACGGACTGACGATTCCGCAGATGCGCCTGCTGTGGGCGCTCCGCGACGAAGACGGTCTCCCCGTTGGCGCCCTCGCTGACCATCTCGCCGTCAACCCATCGACGATCACCGGCCACGTCGACCGGCTCGTGCGCATGGGCCTCGTGCGACGCGAAGAAGACCCCGCCGACCGGCGCATCGTGCGCAACTACCTCACCGAGCAGGGCGCGACGACCGTCGGCACCCTGCGACGCATCGCCGGCGCTTACATCATCAACATCCTCAAACACCTCACCGACGACGAACTCGATCGCCTCCACACCGCGCTCACGGACCTCAACCGCGCCGCCGCCCAGGCCCGCAGCCTCGAAGAAGACTGAACAGCGATCCACCGCGCGGCGACAACAAGCATCCCGTGATACATCGACCCTCCACCATCCGCGGATCGTAGGGACGTAGCTTTAGCTGCGTCCGAACAACCCGTACGCACCGCGCCTTACGGCCCGATCACGCGCACGCGAAGCGTGGAGAACAGCCGCCCCCGGCTGTTCCCTCACCCCACGACGTCACCCCGCACATATCATGAATCGACCAAACCACCATCAGCGGATCGTAAAGACGTAGCTTTAGCTGCGTCCGAAACACGGACGCAGCGCGCTGCAACGCGCGCACGCGAAGCGTGGCCACGACCACCGGATCGTAGGGACGTAGCTTTAGCTGCGTCCGAAACACTCCATGGCGCGCAGCGGACCCCGATCACGAGCACGCGAAGCGTGGAGAACAGCCGCCCCCGGCTTTTCCCTCACCCCCACGACGTCGCCCCGCACACATCATGATCGACCAAACCACCACCAGCGGATCGTAGGGACGTAGCTTTAGCTGCGTCCGAAACACTCCCGCAACCACGCCTAACACCCCGACCACGCGCACGCGAGGCGTGGAGAACAGCCGCCCCCGGCTGTTCAATCACCCGGCTGTTCCACACATAGCTGCATCGCCCGCTCAACAACCGAACATCGGAAGCGCCAACAACGCCTCCAACGACGCCACCTGATGCCGCGCCAGCACGTGCCGCTCGTCGGGTCGACGATCGTTCAGCTTCAACACCGCCATCATTCCCAGGTTCGCCGCCGGCACGATGTCCTGCTCGTACAGGTCGCCGACCATGACAACCTCGGCACTATCAACGCCGAGTTGTTGAAGCGCCGAAGCGAATAGAAGCTCATGCGGCTTGCGATACCCCAACTCGCCCGCCGCGACGATCACCTCGAACACGTCCGGCAACCCCTGGTCCAACAGTTCGCGGCGCGTGATCGCGGACGTAAACGGCCGGCTCGTCACGATCCCCAACCGGTAACCCGCCGAGACGAGAGCCGCGACCGTTGCAGCAGCGTCCGGATACAACTCGACATTGAAGGCGCGCAGCGACACCTCGTGCAGCGCTTCCCAGATGCGCGCCGCATCCGCCTCCGCGCAACGCACGCCGTGCGCCTCGATCGCCAATCGGACGTGAGTCGCCCCGTCCAGCCAACGCCGCTCCTCGAACACGCCGTCCAGCCGGTCGGGATCCGGAAACGCCTCGCCGTATGCCTGCCACAACCGACGCACGAAGTCGCTGCAATCGACCGTCAATCCGAGGCGCGCCAGCTGCGTAGCGAGCATCGCCGCTTGGAGACGCGTAATCTCCGCCCAATCGATCGGCGCGGACGCCGTCCACAGCGTGTCATCAAGGTCGAAGAGCACCGCGCGCAACGTCATGCGGCGATTCTAACCAACCCGCCGTTTATCCTGCTCTCGTAGCAACAAATGGAGAACGACCATGCCGCTGCCCCTCACCCCTCCCATCGACCCCATGCTCGCCAAACTCACCGCCGCGATCCCCGAAGGCGACGGCTGGCTCTACGAACCCAAGTGGGACGGCTTTCGCGCCATCGTCTTCTACGACGGCGCTGAGGCCTACATCCAGAGCCGCGACCTCAAGCCGCTCAACCGCTACTTCCCCGAACTCAAGGCCGGACTCGAAGCGTCCCTCGCGACCCCCCTCGTCCTCGACGGCGAAGTGATCATCGTCCGCGATGGCGCGCTCGACTTCGACGCGCTGCAGATGCGCATCCATCCCGCCGAGTCTCGCGTGCGCATGCTCGCCGGACAGACACCGTCGTCGTTCGTCGCGTTCGACATGCTCGCCGATGGCGATGAAGACCTCATGAAAACGCCCTTCTCCGAGCGACGCGGACGCCTGACATCGCGCTTCGCAACGCCGCAAGAACCCGCGTACGTCACGCCCGCGACCATCGACCGCGACGAAGCACAGCGCTGGTTCGAAACGTTCGAGGGCGCGGGACTCGACGGCATCATCGCCAAGCGCCTCGACCAGCCGTACCTGCCGGGCGCCCGCGCGATGCTCAAGATCAAGCATCTGCGCGAGGCCGACTGCGTCGTTGGCGGCTTTCGCTGGTACAAGGGCAGCGAAGGCGTCGCCGTCGGATCGCTGCTGCTCGGCCTCTACGACGACGGCGGCGTGCTGCACCACGTCGGCCACACGTCGAGCTTCAAGGCCGATGAAAAACGCGCGCTCGCCGAAAAGCTCAAGCCGTACATCACCGAAGAGGACGTCGGATTCGGCGCCGGCCGCACGCCCGGCGAGCCCAGCCGCTGGACCGGCAAGAAAGACCTCAGTTGGATGCGCCTGCGCCCCGAGCTCGTGTGCGAGGTCGCGTTCGACCATCTGCAGGGCGATCGCTTCCGCCACGCCGCCACCTTCCGCCGCTGGCGCACCGACAAACCGCCGCGCCAATGCACCTTCGACCAACTAGAGACCACCCCCGCCTACGAATTCCTCAAGATCTTCGAACGTGGGAAATACTGAGAGTTCAAGACTCTCTACGTCCGGTTGTACGTCCCCATTCGGACATCCGAAGCGAATCGACGAATCTTGTGAGAAGCAATCACTTTGACGGACCAACCCATGAGCGCTTCCCGAACTCCGTTCCACGTCATTCCGAGCGAAGCCGAGGAATCCCGTTACAGGACCATCGCGTCATGAAGCAGTTTCATGTGCACATCATGACGAACTGGCCGGACACTGTACGTCGGCGAAGCGACGAATGTTGTGAGAAGCAATCAACTTTGACGGACCAACCCATGAACGCTCCCCGACTCCGTTCCACGTCATTCCGAGCGAAGGCGAGGAATCCCGTTAACAGTACGATCGCGTCATGAAGCAGGTTCACGTGTACATCATGACGAACTGGCCCAGAGGGACACTGTACGTCGGCGAAGCGACAATCTTGTGAGAAGCAATCAACTTTGACGGACCACGCATGAGCGCTTCCCGAACTCCGTTCACGTCATTCCGAGCGAAGCCGAGGAATCCCGTTACAGGACGATCGCGTCATGAAGCAGTTTCATGTGTACATCATGACGAACTGGCCCAGAGGGACACTGTACGTCGGCGAAGCGACAA